>NZ_JAIUKE010000222.1 GCF_020176795.1 Streptomyces sp. 8L | reverse complement strand
GAACAAAAGGGGCGGCGTGCCCCGTTGCCGCTGAGCTGGTGTCGATTTATCGTCCCAACACGATTTGCGGGCACGATCACGAGATGTGAGGGGCCGCGGCCATGGTGGCGAAGAGGACGACCAGGGGGAAATCCGCGGCGTCCGACCCCGCCGCGGAAACCGAGGAGACGCGTGGGACTCAGGGACCCGGTGGGTCCGGTGAGCCCGGCGAATCCGGTGGGAGCGAGAGGAGTACGCCCGGGAAGGGCAGGGCGGCGCCCGGGAAGAAACCGGCCAGGAAGGCCGCGGAGAGCGCCGGGAGCGCGAAGAAGGCGGCGAAGCAGACGGGCGCGGGGAGCGCGAAGAAGGCGGCGAAGAGCGCCGGGAGCGCGAAGAAGACAGCGAAGAAAGCGGCGAAGAAGACCGTGACGGCCGCGAGCGAGGGTACGAAGAGCGGCGACAGCGGGAAGAAGGCGGCGAAGCGGACGGGCGCGGGGAGCGCGAAGAAGGCGGCGAAGAGCGCCGGAAGCGCGAGAACGGCGGCGCGGAGGACGGGCGCCGGACAGGCCCCGCCGGCGGGGCATGAGGGCGCAGCCGGAGGTCCCGCCGCCGCCCAGGACGCGGTGGCGGGGGGTACGGGCGGGGGACCGGCCGGGCGTGAGTCCGGTGCGGACAGGGCCGCGGAAGCGGCCGTCGAGAAGACAGGAGCCCATACGGTGGCAGCGAAGAAGACCGCGGACGGCCGTGGCGGCACGGCGGGCCCGGACGAGACGGCGGCCTCGGCGCCGGTCGTGGCGCCGGTGGCACCCGGCGAGCTCCCGGTCCGGCCGGGCGAGGACCCCTGGTCGGAGGAAGAAGTCGCCGAGGCGCGTACCGGCCTGGAGAACGAGGTGGCCCGGCTCGACGCCGAGATCACCTCCTCCGAGCGCGCTCTCGCCGGCCTGATGCGTGATTCCGCGGACGGCGCGGGTGACGACGAGGCCGACACCGGTACGAAGAACATCACCCGCGAGCACGAGATGGCCCTCGCGGGCAACGCGCGCGAGATGCTCGAACAGACCGAGCGTGCCCTGCACCGCCTCGACGCCGGCACATACGGCCTGTGTGAGGTGTGCGGCAAGCCGATCGGCAAGGCCCGTATGCAGGCCTTCCCCCGGGCCACCCTGTGCGTGGAGGACAAGCAGAAACAGGAGCGGAGGGCCTGACCGCGCCCCCCGGCGGCCCCGCCCGTGTCGTACGCTCGTCATCACACAGGCACCAGCAGGGCCCGCCAGGGACCCGCGGGTTCGCAGCTAGCTTGTCGAGGGACTCACGTGGCAGAGGCGGAGCGCATCATCGGTACGCCCAATGAGAACGAGGCTTCCGAGACCCCTGAGGCCGCGGGGACCACCGTTCCCGCCGAGCGGCCCCAGGGGCGGCGCAGGGTTGTCGCGCTCTTCGCGATGGCGGCCGTCGCCTACCTCCTGGACCTCGGCAGCAAGCTGCTCGTGGTGGCCAAGCTCGAATACCACGAGCCGGTCAAGGTCCTCGGGAACGCCCTCGAACTGAAGGTGATCAGGAACCCGGGCGCGGCCTTCGGCGTCGGCACGGCGTACACGGTGATCTTCACCATCATCGCGGCCGCCGTGATCGTGGTGATCGCCCGTCTCGCCCGCAAGCTCTACAGCCTGCCCTGGGCCATCGCGCTCGGCATGCTGCTCGGCGGCGCCCTCGGCAATCTCACGGACCGGATCTTCCGGGCGCCGTCGCTCTTCGAGGGCGCGGTGGTGGACTTCATCGCCCCCGCGCACTTCGCCGTGTTCAACCTGGCGGACTCCGCCATCACCTGCGGTGGCATCCTTGTGGTGCTGCTGTCGTTCCGCGGGCTCGACCCGGACGGGACGCTCCACCGGAACTGACGCGGCCCAGGAAACCTTCACCACGGGACGGCCATCATTCCGGACATCAGAACACTCCCTGTACCCGACGGTCTTGAGGGCGAGCGTGTGGACGCCGCCCTCGCACGCGTGTTCGGGTTCAGTCGTACGAAGGCGGCGGAGCTGGCCGCGCAGGGCAAGGTGCAGGTCGACGGCGCCCCGGTGGGCAAGTCGGACCGGGTCACCGCAGGGGCGTGGCTGGAGGTCGAGATGCCCGAGGCCGCCGCGCCGGTGCAGATCGTCGCCGAGCCCGTCGAGGGCATGGAGATCGTCCACGACGACGAGGACATCGTGGTGATCGTCAAGCCGGTCGGCGTCGCCGCGCACCCGAGCCCCGGCTGGCGCGGGCCGACCGTGATCGGCGGGCTCGCCGCCGCGGGCTACCGCATCTCCACATCGGGCGCGGCCGAGCGCCAGGGCATCGTGCACCGGCTCGACGTCGGCACGTCCGGCCTGATGGTCGTGGCGAAGTCGGAGCGCGCGTACACGCTGCTCAAGCGCCAGTTCAAGGACCGTACGGTCGACAAGCGCTACCACGCGCTCGTCCAGGGCCTGCCGGACCCGATGAGCGGCACGATCGACGCGCCCGTCGGCCGCCATCCCACCGCCGACTACAAGTGGGCGGTCACCGTGGACGGCAAGCCGTCCGTGACGCACTACGACCTGATGGAGGCGTTCCGCGCCGCGTCGCTCCTGACGATCAAGCTGGAGACCGGCCGTACGCACCAGATCAGGGTTCACATGTCGGCCCACCGTCACCCGTGCGTGGGCGACCTCACCTATGGCGCGGACCCGACGCTCGCGAAGCGCCTCGGGCTCACGCGCCAGTGGCTGCACGCGGTCAGCCTCGGCTTCGAGCACCCCGCCGACGGCCGGTGGGTCGAGTTCGCCAGCCCGTACCCCGCGGATCTCCAGGCCGCGCTCGACACGGTCCGTGAGGAGAGCAACGCATGACCGGCACCGCCCCGCCGCCCGTCGTACGGGTGGTTCGGGACCCGCGCGACCTGGAAGCGTGTCGCGCGGTGCGCAAGGAGGTCTTCGTCCGCGAGCAGGGTGTGCCGGAGGACCTCGAGTACGACGGCAGGGACGGCGACGCGCTCCAGGTGCTCGCGACCGCCCCGGACGGGACCCCGCTCGGTACGGGACGGCTGCTGTACGGGCCGGGCGCGGCGGACGTCACCGGCGGCGACGGGCGGGTCGGGGCGCTCGGGCGGCTTGCCGTGCTCGCGTCCGCGCGCGGCGCGGGCGTCGGCGCGGCGCTGGTGCGCGCCATCGAGGAGGCGGCACGGGCGGCCGGGCTCGGCGCGGTCGACCTGCACGCGCAGACCCACGCGCTGCGTTTCTACGAGCGGCTGGGATACGAGGCGTACGGCGACGAGTTCTTCGACGCCGGCATTCCGCACCGCTCGATGCGCCGCGCGCTGTGACCCTGCCGAGGTGACGCGAGCGGGCTGACCCCGTCGGGGTGGTGCGGTCGGAGCGGTGACGGGGGGTGTGAAGACGGTCGGTGTGAAGACGGTCGGTGTGACGCCGCCGCGCGCGTGCGGTGGCGGCGCCGGCCGTGCGCGTCGGGTGGGGCCTTCGGCAGATCGAGGCCTCCCCGTGGCAGGCTGGGGCGGTTCGATCACAGGCCGCCGTGACTCTCGTCGGAGGCATATCCGTGGATCAGCTGTCGCTGCTGTTCGTGCTGTTGCTCGGCGCGGTGGTGACGGTGCCGCTGGGGGAGCGGATCGGGCTGCCACCGCCCGTGCTGATGACCCTGATCGGGATCGTGCTCGCACTCCTGCCGTTCGTACCCAACGTGCAGGTGCCGCCGCAGTTCATCCTGCCGCTGCTGCTGCCGCCCCTGCTCTACGCGGCGGCGCAGCGCACCTCCTGGCGGCAGTTCGCGGCCAACAAGCGGCCCATCTTCGTGCTGGCCGTGGCCCTGGTCTTCATCACGACCGCCGCCGTCGCCGTCGTCGCGCACGCGATCGTGCCCGGGCTCCCCCTCGCGGCGGCGGTCGCGCTCGGCGCGCTCGTGGCGCCCCCCGACCCGGTCGCGGCGACCGCCGTCGCGGGATCGCTGGGGCTGCCCAGGCGCCTCGTGTCGATCCTTGAGGGCGAGGGGCTCTTCAACGACGTCACCGCCATCGTGCTGTACCACGTGGCGATCGCCGCGGTCGTCAGCGGCACGTTCTCCTGGCCGGTGGCCGCCGGGGAACTGGTGCTGTCCGCGGTGGTGGCCGTCGTCCTCGGCCTCGCCCTCGGCTGGCTGTCCAACAAGCTGATGTCGCTCCTCGGCGATCCCACGCTCCAGATCGGGCTGACCCTGCTGGTGCCCTTCGTCGCCTACGTGCTCGCGGAGGAGCTGCACGGCTCGGGCGTGCTCGCCGTCCTCACCACGGCGCTGTTCCTCGCGGAGCACACGGCGGACGCCGACGACGTGATGGGCCGGCTGGCCGGGAACTCCTTCTGGGAGATCGTCGACACCCTGGTCACCGGCGTGGCGTTCGGCCTGATCGGCCTCGAACTGCACAACGCGTTCGGCATGGGCCGGGGCAACGAGACCCACATGATCCTGTGGGGCGGCGCCGTCGTGGGCGTCGTGGTGGTCGTGCGGCTGCTGTACCTGCTGCCCGCGGCGTGGGTGTCGAAGAGACTGCACAGCCTGCGCGACCTGGACGAGGAGATCCCCATGAGCTGGCGCGAGAGCGTCGTCATGTGGTGGTCGGGGATGCGGGGCGTGGCATCGGTGGCGCTGGCGCTCGCGGTGCCGCTCACCACGGACGACGGACACGCGTTCCCCGGGCGCGACGAGCTCGTCTTCATCGCGTTCGCCGTGATCATGGCCACGCTGGTGATCCAGGGGCTGACCCTGCCCTGGCTCGTACGGAAGCTCGGTGTGACGGCCGACGCGGACGCGGAACGCAAGCTGGAGCACGACCTCGCGGTACGCGCCGCGCGGGCGGCGCGGCGCCGTCTGAAGGAGATCGAGAACGTGGAGGACCTGCCGGACGAGATCAGCGAGCGGCTGACCCGGACGGCGTTCGACATCGGCGCGAGGATCAGCCCGTACATAGTCGATGACGAGCGCAGGGAGTGGGCCGCGCGGCGCGTGGCGTACGTCCAGACGCTGCGCAAGGTCCAGCGGGACATGATGTCGGCGGCGCGGCACGAGGTGCTGTCGGCGCGGAGCGAGCCCGGCGCCGACCCGGAGATCGTGGACCGGGTGCTGCGGCACCTGGACGTGCGCTCCATGCGGTGACCGGGCGGGGGCGGCCTCGCCGGACGGGTGCTCCCGCCCTGTGCGGTGCCCGCCTCAGCCGCGGCCGGTGTCGGGCGGTGCCGTCTCGCGCTGGGCGCCCGCCCGGCGCAGACGCGGCGTGGGGACGCCGTCCGCGTGCGGGAACCGGTCCTCGTGCGGGGCCGGCGCCTGGGCCGTCGCCACATGCGGCAGCGCGTACGGGTGCTGGTCGGCCAGCCAGGTGATCAGCTGCTCGCGCACCGCGCACCGTACGGTCCAGATGTCGTCGGCGTCCTTCGCCGTGACGACCGCCCGCACCTCGATCGAGGTGGGTGTCGTGTCCGTCACGGCCAGGCTCCACGCCCGGCCGTCCCACGCCTCGCACCCCTGGAGGATCTCCAGCAGCTTCTGGCGCATCAGGGTGATCGGCGCCGAGTGGTCGAGCTGGAAGAAGACCGTGCCGGTCATCTGCGCGCCGCCGCGCGACCAGTTCTCGAACGGCTTGCTGGTGAAGTACGACACCGGCATGGTGATGCGCCGCTCGTCCCAGGTGCGTACGGCCAGATACGTCAGCGTCACCTCGTCGATCACGCCCCACTCGCCGTCCACCACCACGGTGTCGCCGATCCGCACCATGTCGCCGAAGGCGATCTGGAACCCGGCGAACAGGTTGCCCAGTGTCGACTGCGCCGCCACACCGGCGACGATGCCGATGATGCCCGCCGACGCCAGCATCGATGTCCCGATCGCCCGCATGTCGGGGAAGGTCAGCAGCATCGCCGCGACCGCCACGACCACCACGACCGCCGTCACGATCCGCATGATCAGCAGGACCTGCGTACGGACACGCCTGACCCGCATCGGGTCGCGGGTGGCCGACGCGTACCGCGCGTACGACGACTCGACGGCCGCCGACGCGATACGGATCAGCAGCCAGGCGCCCGCGGCGATCAGCACCAGGGAAAGGAGCTGACCGATGCGGTTGTCGTTGTGTGCGATGAACGCCCCGTGGGTCTGCCGGTAGCTGCCGCGCAGCAGCGCCGTGAGCAGCACCACCTGAAGCGGCACCCGGCACCGCCGCAGCAGTCCCCACAAGGGCGTCTCGTGGTGGCGCTCGTCAAGGCGCCGCAGCACGATGTCCGCCGCCCAGCCGAGCAGCAGGGTGAGTCCGACCGAGCCGCCGAGGACGGTCAGCGGTCGCAGTGCTTCGTTCATGATCCCCTCGTCGTCAGGTACCGGTATGGCGGCGATGGCAGGATGGCCGGATGGAGATCATGCTGTTCCATTCGGCGCTGGGCCTGCGCCCGGCTGTCCACGACGCGGCCGAGCGGCTCCGCGGCGCCGGGCATTCCGTGCGCGTGCCCGACCTGTTCGAGGGGCAAACCGCCGAGACGATGGACGAGGGCCTGGCGATCAAGGACAAGGCGGGCGCGGACGAGCTGCTGCGGCGCGCGGTGGCCGCCGCCGCGCCTTACTCGGACCGTGGACTCGTCTACGCGGGCTTCTCGCTGGGTGGGTCGATCGCGCAGAACCTCGCGCTCGGCGACGAGAAGGCGCGCGGGCTGCTCCTGCTGCACGGTACGTCCGACATCGCGGACGGGGCGGCGGTGGACGACCTGCCGGTGCAGCTCCATGTCGCGGACCCGGACATGTTCGAGTCGCACGACTGGCTGACGGCCTGGTACCTGGGCATGCGCCGGGCGGGCGCCGATGTGGAAATCTTCCGCTATCCCGGCGTCGGCCACCTGTACACGGACCCGGCGTCGGAGGACTACGACGAGGCCGCCGCCGAGCGCACCTGGCAGATCGCGCTCGCGTTCCTGGAGGACATCGCGGCGGGGGAGGCGTAGGGCACCGGGGGCCTGAGCGCCTCCGGGCCGGCCGTCTTCCGCGGACCCGGGGGCGTCGCCGGCAGCACCGGCAGCGGACCCGGGGCGCCGCAGGCTACGGACCCGGGGCGCCGCCGGAAACGGGCTCGGCGGAGGGCTCTCGGCGGGCGCGGGCTCAGCGGGACGTGCCGGACTCCCCGTCGGAGTCGGAAAACCTCCCGGACTCGGGGAACGCCCCGGGCTCGGCGTACGGCTCGGGGTCGCGCGGACCGAAGGCGGCCGTCAGGCCGAGGTGCACCAGCGTCGCGGCGACGGGCCAGGCCAGCAGCGCGCCCTTCATGCCCAGTTCGAGCGGGGCGTCGAACGTGTGCCCCACGCCGACCTGCTTGGCGTGTGCGACCACGTCCGTCGTCGGCCCCAGCGCCGCCCCGAACTTCCACGCGACGAAGGACGCCGCGAGGCCGCCCAGCGCCAGCCCGAACACCAGCGGCACCCCGCCCCGCCTGCGCCACAGGAAGACCGCGACCGCGCTCACCACACCGAAGGCCAGCGCCAGCAGGACAAACGTTCCGTCCGCGCCGATCGCCTCCTCGCCCTCGACGTCCTTCAGCAGGACCGCCGTGCTGTCCGAGGTCAGCGGCACCCTCGGGGCCAGCCACACCCACAGCGCGCCGAGCAGCAGCCCGGCCACGGCCGCGGCGACCAGCACCAGGCCTGCCTGCGCCAGCTCCGCTCTCGTGCCGGGTCCTTCCGGTGTCCCCGGCTGCTCGGGCCAGGACCCGTCGCCTGGCACGGCGCCCTCGGGCTGCTGCCAGGGGTCCGGGGACGAGGGGTGCGGAGGCGTCAACGGTGCGTTCACCGTGCCATCCTGCCAAACATGCCTGTGCGCCGCTCCGGCAGGGCACCGGCGCCACGGCCACCCGGGGCCCGCCGGTCTCCGCCTCAGCGGACGGCGGCCCTCCGGTACGCCCAGGTCGCCACGGCGAGCGACACGACGCCCACCGCGGCGCACACGGTCAGATCCAGCCCCACCGCCGACCAGTCGGGCCGCGCGTCGAACGTACGGGCCAGCGCCTCCACGCCGTACGTGGACGGCAGCAGGTCGCGCGCCCAGCGGATCAGCTCGGGCAGCCGGTCGGCGGGCAGCACGCCCAGCAGCAGCGCCGCCGACATGCCGAGCTGTCCCAGCAGCGTCGCGACCTCCTGGCGCGGCGCCAGCAGGCCGAACGCGGCGCCGAGGGCGGCGAGCGCCGCGCCCGCCAGCGGAATGACCGCGGCCAGGACCCACAGATGACTCAGCGGCAGCTGGAACAGCGCGCTGCCGACGACCGCCATCACCGCCGTGCCCGGCACCGTGAAGGACGCGTACGCCCCCGCCGCGCCCAGCACCACGGCGGCGGGCGGCACCGGCAGCGTCGCGTAGTGGTCGAGGCCGCCGCTGGCCCGCAGCTGGCCGAAGTACTGGGCCAGCAGGTTCAGCGCGACGAACGCCACGACGAGCACGCTCGACCCGGAGACCACGGCCCGCGCCCCCGAACCGCCGTCCCCGCCGTCGACGACTCCCCGCATCAGGATCATGATCCCGACGGACTGGAAGGTCGCCACGAACAGCAGCGGAATCCTGGCCACCCGCGCCCGCGACAGCTGCGCCCGGTAGACCGCGGACATCGAGGGCAGGAGCCGTGCCCGCGGTGCCAGCTGCGCGGGCCGCGGGGCAGCGGGGGCCGGGCGCACCGTACCGGCCCGCCGTCCGCCCCGTACGGCTCCGGGGGCGGCGTCCGTGTCCGCGGACTCCGTCGGCACAACGCTCACACCGTGTCACCCCTCATGCCTTCACCAGCCCCTTCGTCTGTCCCCCGAGCGCCAGGTACACGTCCTCCAGGCTCGGCGTGGCCAGCGTGAAGTCGTCCAGCGCCGCGAACGCGGCGCCACCGGTCACCGCGGCGCCCGCCGCGCGCGCCTCGTCGGGCGCCAGCCTGAGCACCCAGCGGCGCCCGGACTCCTGGGCGAAGCCGCGCAGCGCCGCCACCTCGGGCACCTCGAGCGGGGCCCGCTCCCGCCACACCAGTTCCACCCGCACCTCGCCCGCGACCTGCTGCTTGAGCTCGGCCGGCGTGCCGCAGGCGATCACCCGGCCGCGTTCCAGCACGGCCACCCGGTCGAGCACGGTCTCCGCCTCGATCACGTTGTGCGTCACCAGCAGCACCGTCGCACCGTGCTCGGCGCGCCGCCGGTCGACCGCCGCCCACACGGCGCGCCGCGCGACGGGGTCCATGCCGGTGGTCGGCTCGTCCAGCACGAGGACGGGACGCTCGCCCACCAGCGCGGCGGCGAAGCAGGCGAGCCGCCGCTGGCCGCCCGAGAGCTTCTTCAGCGGGCGCCCCGCGATCTCGGTCAGACCGAGTTCCGCGAGGACCGCGTCCCGCTCGGCCCGCGCCCGGTGCAGGGGCAGGCCCCGCAGCCTGCCCGTCGTCTCGGCGGCGAGCGAGACGGTCAGTTCGTCCAGCGCGCTGGACTCCTGGCCGAGGTAGCCGATCAGCCGGGACGCGCGTTCCGGGTGGCGCACCAGGTCGTGCCCGAGCATGACGACTCTGCCGCCGTCGGGCCGCATCAGGCCCGTGAGCTGCCGTACGAGGGTGGACTTGCCCGCTCCGTTCGGCCCGAGCAGTCCGAAGATCTCACCGCGCCGCACATCGAGACTGATCCCGTCGGTGGCGCGCACCTCCGGCGTGCCGGGGGCGCCGCGCCTGCCGCGCGCGGCGGGGTACGTCTTCACCAGATCGCGTACCTCGCACACCGTACTCACGAGGTACGAGATTACGTGGTCCGCCTGTCACCTCGTCCTCGGGTCCCGGGCACGGCGCGCCCGCCCCGTGGCACGGTGCGCGCCCGGCCCCGGGGCAGCCCGCGTCAGGCCTGTTCCGAGGGGTGGCCGGCCGCTGCGGTGACGTCGATCTCACGCCAGAAGCCCGCACGGATCGCGTACCTGTCGTGTTCGTCGATCTGGTCGTCCTTGTGGGCGAGCAGGCCGAAGCGGGCCGCGTACCGCAGCAGTTCGCCGTCGATGCGGTGCGGGATGCGCGGATACAGCGCCGACAGCGCCGCCACATGGCCCTCCTCGCCGAGCCGCCCCATCCAGCGGCGCGCGAAGACCTGCCCCACCTCGAACGGGTCGCCGCCCACGGTGGTGATGTCCTCCTCGCGGTCAGCCCAGCGCTGCTCCGCGCTGGTGAGCTGGGCGAGCGTCGGCAGCGACGCCGTCTCGGGCGGCTCGCCCGCGCCGCCGCCCGGCCGTACGACCCAGCCCTTGTCCGACGACCAGCGCAGCGTCGCCGCCCCGACGGACTGCTGGGGCTGGGGCTGTTGCGGCTGGCCGAGCGGGCCGCGCAGCCCCGCGAGGTCCTTCGGCGTGGGGACGCCCGCCTTGCCCGCGGGCGACGGCTGCTCGGGTGCGTCGCCCTCGCTCTCCGCCGAGTCGGCCGGGGTCCCCTCGCTCTCCGCGGGGCGAGGGGCGCGGTGCTCGTGGCCGCCCGGCGCCGACTCGGGCAGCGGCGCGGCGAGGATCGCGGCGATGTCCGGCCGGGTGGCCCCGGCGGGCGGACAGATCCCGAGGTCCCTGGCGCGCACGGCGCGGGTGATCCAGCCGCGGTCGAGCACGCGCCGCTCGTCGGCCTCCGCGACGAGGTCCTCGGACTGGTTGTAGTCGCCGTCCGCGGCCTGCACGGCCCACAGGTGCACGGCGACCCCGTGCTCCTTCGCGGACATCAGGCCCGGCAGCAGATCCCCGTCCCCCGTGACGAGCACGATGTCGGAGCAGGCGCGGTTCCTGGCCAGCTCCGTCAGCTCGGCGTGCATCGCCGCGTCGACGCCCTTCTGCGCCCACCTGCCGTCGCTCCTGGTCAGCGCGCCCAGCCTGACGGTCACCCGGGGCATCACGCGGAGCCTGCGGTGTTCGGGCTGGGGAACCCGGTCCGGCGCGCCGTCGAACCAGTAGATGCGGAGCAACGGGCGCTCCGTCTCCTCCTCGGCACGCTCGCGCAGGCCCCTGATCAGTGCGGTGTGGTCGACGGTGATGCGGGAGCGTGCGGGTTCTCCGGCGAGGAGACTCGCGGCGGCGCCCAGCAGATAGCCGGCGTCCACCAGGACGACGCAGCGGTCCACGTGTTCCACCTTCTTTCGGAACCTCGGGATCGGAGGGGGAGTGCTTCGGGTCCGGTTCGAGTCTGCCCGACCGGAGGAGCCTTAAGGTCCCGAACTGGATCATCGGCGTGGCGTATCGCCGGTAACCCCCCGTGACTAGGCATCACTACGCACGGCAATGATCCAAAATGCGGCACTTTTCCCACCGTGTGAGTCTGGCAACGGCCCTGGCCCCTAAACCCCTTCAGGAGGCACACCATGGCCAAGAACCGCAACCGCGACCGAAGTAAGGCGCAGGCGGACGAGCGCACGGCCGCCCCGGCCAAGTCCGCCGTCACCGAGAAGATGACGGAGTCCGAACAGGCCAGGTTCACGGCCCCGGACACCGCGGCCCACGGCAAGCGGCAGAAGCGCTTCGGCCACAACTGACGCGCCGCGCGGGCCCCGGGAGCCGCCGAGCCGTCACACGGAGCGGACGCACCGGGGCATGCGCGAGGGGGGGGGGGGGGGGGGGGCGGGGGGCGCGGCCGCGCGGGGGGGGGGGGCCCCCCCGGCGGGCCGGGGGGGGGGGGGG
>NZ_JAIUKE010000221.1 GCF_020176795.1 Streptomyces sp. 8L | reverse complement strand
AGCGGCCGAGCCGTCACCGGGGGCGGACGCACCGGGGCTGGCGCGAGGGGCGCGCCCGCCATCGCGGGCGCGCCCCTCGGCGGCTGTGCGCTCGGCCGGCTGTGCGTTCGGCCGGGTGCGTCCCGTGCCGGTCAGCCCGCCAGGCAGGACGGGCCGAGCAGCACCTTCAGGTCACCGAACAGCGCGGGGTCGGGCTGCACCCGGTGCCGGTCGAGCCGGAGCACGGTCGTCTTGCGTGCGCCCTGGAGCTTGATCCGCACCTCGGAGTTGCCGCGGTGGTTGCCGAGGATCTCGCCGAGCCGGCTGACCATCGGCGGCGTGACCCGCACGGTGGGGATCGTGATGGTGACGGGCGCGTTGGTGCCCGCGTTGGACAGGTCGGGCACGGACATCTCCATCGCGACGAGCCGGGGGATGTCCTCGCGCTTGTCCAGGCGGCCCTTGACGAAGACGACGGTGTCCTCCACCAGCTGCGTCGACACCAGTTGGTACGTGGCCGGGAAGAACATGCACTCGATGGAGCCCGCGAGGTCCTCGACGGTCGCGATGGCCCACGCGTTGCCCTGCTTGGTCATCTTGCGCTGGAGGCCCGAGATGATGCCGCCGATCGTGACGACCGCGCCGTCCGCGTGCTCGCCGGCGGTCAACTGGGAGATCGCCGCGTCGGACTTGTCGGAGAGGATGTGCTCGATGCCGAACAGCGGGTGGTCGGACACGTACAGGCCGAGCATCTCCCGCTCCTGCGCGAGCAGGTAGGACTTGTCCCACTCGACGTCGGAGAACTCCACGTCGAGCCCGAAGCCCGGCTCGTCGGACTCCGTCTCGCCCGCGCCGCCGAACAGGTCGAACTGGCCCTCGGCCTCCTTGCGCTTGACCTGCACCACGTTGTCGATCATCGGTTCGTGGTGGGCGACGAGGCCCTTGCGGGTGTGCCCCATCTCGTCGAACGCGCCGGCCTTGATCAGGGACTCGACCGTGCGCTTGTTGCACACCACGGCCTCGACCTTGTCAAGGAAGTCGGGGAAGGTGCTGTACTTCCCCTTCGCCTTCCGGCTCCGGATGATCGAATCCACCACGTTCTGGCCGACGTTGCGCACGGCCGTCAGGCCGAACAGGATCACGTCGTCACCCTGCGCGGCGAAGTTCGGCTGCGACTCGTTGACGTTGGGCGGCAGCACCTTGATGCCCATGCGCCGGCACTCGTTGAGGTAGACGGCCGACTTGTCCTTGTCGTCCTTCACCGAGGTGAGCAGCGCGGCCATGTACTCGGCCGGATAGTTGGCCTTGAGGTACGCCGTCCAGTAGGTGACCAGGCCGTACGCCGACGAGTGCGCCTTGTTGAACGCGTATCCGGCGAACGGGACCAGCACGTCCCACAGCGCCTGGATCGCCTCGTCCGAGTACTTGTTCTTGCGCGCGCCCTCCTGGAAGAGGACGAAGTTCTTCGCGAGCTCGTCGGCCTTCTTCTTGCCCATCACGCGGCGCAGGATGTCGGCCTCGCCGAGCGAGTACCCGGCGACGATCTGCGCCGCCTTCTGGACCTGCTCCTGGTACACGATCAGGCCGTGGGTCAGGCCCAGAACCTCCCGCAGAGGCTCTTCGAGCTCCGGGTGGATCGGCGTGATCTCCTGCTGGCCGTTCTTGCGGAGCGCGTAGTTCGTGTGCGAGTTCATGCCCATCGGGCCCGGCCGGTACAGGGCCGACACGGCGGAGATGTCCTCGAAGTTGTCGGGCTTCATCAGCCGCAGCAGGGACCGCATAGGCCCGCCGTCGAACTGGAAGACGCCGAGCGTGTCGCCCCGGCACAGCAGCTCGTACGTCTTCGGGTCGTCCAGCGGGATGGCGAGGAGGTCGAGGTCCCTCCCCTTGTTGGACTTCACCATCTTGACGGCGTCGTCCATGATCGTCAGGTTGCGCAGGCCGAGGAAGTCCATCTTCAGCAGGCCGAGCGACTCGCACTGCGGGTAGTCCCACTGCGTGATGGTGACGTTGTCCGTGTGCCGGACCCAGACCGGCGCGTGGTCGACGATGGGCTCGCTGGACATGATGACGCCCGCGGCGTGCACGCCCATCTGCCGCACCAGGCCCTCGACGCCCTTGGCGGTGTCGATGACCTTCTTGACGTCCGGCTCGTTCTCGTACATCCCCCGGATCTCGCCCGCCTCGCCGTAGCGCGGGTGCTTCGGGTCGGTGATGCCGGAGAGGTCGATGCCCTTGCCGAGGACGTCGGCGGGCATCGCCTTCGTGAGCCGGTCGCCCATCGCGTACGGGTAACCCAGCACGCGCGCCGAGTCCTTGATGGCGTTCTTCGCCTTGATCTTGCCGTACGTGCCGATCATGGCGACCTTGTCGGCGCCGTACTTCTCCGTCACGTACCGGATGACCTCGACGCGCCTGCGTTCGTCGAAGTCGATGTCGACGTCGGGCATGGAGATGCGCTCGGGGTTCAGGAACCGCTCGAAGATCAGCCCGTGCGTGATCGGGTCGAGGTCGGTGATGCCCATGGCGTACGCGACGATCGAACCGGCCGCGGAGCCTCGGCCGGGACCCACCGCGATGCCGTTGTTCTTGGCCCACATGATGAAGTCGGCGACCACGAGGAAGTAGCCGGGGAACCCCATCTGGATGATGATGTCCATCTCGTACTCGGCCTGCTTCTGCCGGTCGTCGGGAACACCGCCCGGGTAGCGGCGGGCCATGCCGCGCTTCACCTCCTCCTGGAACCAGGTGATCTCGGTGAAGCCCTCGGGGATGTCGAACTTCGGCATCAGGTCGCGCTTCTCGAACATGCCGGTGGTGTCGATCTGCTCCGCCACCAGGAGGGTGTTCGCACAGCCCTGCTGCCACGCGTCCGACGAGTCGATCGCGTACATCTCCTCGGTCGACTTCAGGTAGTAGCCCGTGCCGTCGAACCGGAAGCGGTCCGGGTCGGAGAGGTTCTTGCCGGTCTGGATGCACAGCAGCGCGTCGTGCGCCGTGGCCTCCTGCGCGTACGTGTAGTGCGAGTCGTTCGTGACCAGCGGGGGGATGCCGAGCTTCTTCCCGATCTCCAGCAGCCCGTCGCGGACCCGGCTCTCGATCTCGATGCCGTGGTCCATCAGTTCGAGGAAGTACCGGTCCTTGCCGAAGATGTCCTGATACTCGGCGGCGGCCTTGAGTGCCTCCTCCTTCTGGCCGAGCCGCAGCCGCGTCTGGAGCTCGCCCGACGGGCAGCCGGTGGACGCGATCAGCCCCTCCGACCACTTCGAGAGGGTCTCCTTGTCCATACGCGGCCACTTCTGGAGCCAGCCCTCCGCGTACGCGTCGGACGACAGCCGGAAGAGGTTGTGCAGCCCCGTCGCGTTCGCCGCCCAGATCGTCTTGTGCGTGTAGCCGCCGGAACCCGACACGTCGTCGCGCTTCTGGTGCGGCTGGCCCCACTGGATCTTGCGCTTGTGCTTGCGCGACTCGGGGGCCACATAGGCCTCGATCCCGATGATCGGCGTGACCTCCGCCTTCTTCGCCTGATGGAAGAAGTCGTACGCGCCGTGGAGATTGCCGTGGTCCGTCATCGCAATGTGCGACATGCCCATCTCCTTGGCGGCGGAGAACATGTCGGACAACCGCGCGGCACCGTCCAGCAGCGAGTACTGGGTGTGCACGTGCAGGTGCGTGAACGGCGGCTTGGTCACGGTGGGGCCTCCAGCGGGCGCTTCGGGATCTGTCTCCGGCGACGTCGTGGAGTCTACGACCCGGCACTGACAGCCGCGGGGCGTACGTCCGGATCGGCGGCGGCCGCCGGCGGGCCCCGCGTGTACTCCTTCCGGGCCGCCGGGCGCGGCCCCGCACGCCTCTCCCGCCCCGTCCTCCTACACTCCCGTCTCCCGCTCTCCCGTCTCCCGCGTGGCGCGCCTCCGGCCTCCCGGCGCGTTCCGGGCACTCGGCACGGGCCCCGGGCGTTGCCTGGGGGGCGGGGGGGGGGGGGGGGCGGGCCGGCCGCCCGCCGCCCCGGCCACGGCCGGGGGGGGGGGGGGGGGCGGCGGCCCCCCCC
>NZ_JAIUKE010000220.1 GCF_020176795.1 Streptomyces sp. 8L | reverse complement strand
AACACCGCGGGCCCCCGGCCCCGCGGGCGGGGGGGGGCGCGCCGGGCGCGGGGGGGGGCTTTCGGGCCCCGGGGCGGGGGCCGGGGGGGGGGGGGGGGGGGGGGGGCGCGCCGCCGGGGCGCGCGACCACCGGAAAGCGGGACCTACGTGGGGAACGTGGGCCCGACCCGGCCGGCACCGCCGGCGGACCCGCGACCAGGAGGCACCAGACGATGTCGGCTCCCCGACCCGTGGCAGCAGCGGACGAGCGGCGCGGGGGGGAGATCCTCGCCGTCTTCGACACCGCCTTCGGCGAACTCCTCGCGGCGGACCCCGCCGCGTTCCAGGTGAAGTTCCGGAAGATGGCCGCCTCCGCGTTCGCCTTCTACCGCGGCACGGCCTGCCTCTTCTACCGCGACCTCGAAGACCTCGAAAACGGCGCGGAGAACCGCGCCTACCAGGACGAGCGGACCAGCCGCGTATGGGTCCACGGCGATCTGCACGCCGAGAACTTCGGTACCTACATGGACTCCGGCGGCCGCCTCGTCTTCAACGTCAACGACTTCGACGAGGCGTACGTCGGCCCCTTCACCTGGGACCTCAAGCGCCTCGCCGCGTCCCTCGCCCTGATCGGCTACGCCAAGGCGCTGAGCGACGCGCAGATCACCGTTCTCGTCGAGACGTACGCCGCGGCCTACCGCGAGCGCGTCCACGCCCTCGCCGCCGGTGTCGGGAACGACGAGGTCCCGCCCTTCACCCTGGACACGGCACGGGGGCCGCTGCTGGCCGCGCTGCGCTCGGCGCGCTCGCTTACCCGCTTCTCCCTGCTCGACTCGATGACGGAGATCCGCGACTGGGAGCGCAGGTTCTCCCCGGGCGCCGGCTCCGTCGAACTGGACGCGGCGACCCGGTACAAGATCCTCGACGCGTTCGACGGCTACCTGGAGACGCTGCCAGAGGCGAGCCTCACCCGCCCCGACTCCTACCGCGTCAAGGACGTCGTGGGGCGGCGGGGCGTCGGGATCGGGTCCGCGGGCCTGCCCTCGTACAACATCCTGCTCGAGGGCAACAGCGACGCCCTGGAGAACGACGTCGTCATCTACCTGAAGCAGGCCCAGGTCCCCGCCGTGTCCCGGCACGTCAGGGACGGCGCGGTGCGCGGCTACTTCCAGCACGAGGGGCACCGCACCGTCATCTCGCAGCGCGCCCTCCAGGCGCACGCCGACCCGTGGCTCGGCTGGACCGAGCTCGACGGCGCGGGCCAGCTCGTCGCGGAGGTCTCGCCCTACGCGGTCGACCTCGACTGGTCGGACATCGACGACCCGGACGAGATCGCGGGCGTCGTCGCCGACCTCGGCCGGGCCACGGCGACGATGCACGCGGCTGCGGACGACGACAGCGGCCACAGCCTGGTGCCGTTCTCCACGGAGCGCGCCATCGACGCGGCCATCGCCGCCGACGAGGAGGGCTTCGCGCCGTTCCTGGTGGACTTCGCGCACGCGTACGGGGCACGCGCGAGGGCCGACCACCAGATCTTCGTGGACCTGTTCCGCAACGGACGCATCGGGAAGGGGCTGCTCTAGCGGCTCCGGCGGCCTTCGGCGGTCCCGGCTGTGCCGGTGGTCCCGGGCGATCCCGGCGGCCCTGGGCGGTCCCGGCGGTCCTGACGGTCCCGGCTGTGCCGGTGGTGCGGGGCAGGACGGGCGGCGGTCCTGACGGCCCCGGCGCCCCGGGCGATCCTGGCGTCCTGACGGTCCCGCGGGTGCCGGTCGGCACGGTGCCAGTGGTGCCGGTCAGCACGGCCCCGGCGGTGCCGGTCCCCGTGGTCCGGGCCGCCGCGCCGGGGATCGGTATCGGTTCCGACACCTTTAGATCCCCCTGACAGGCTCCCGTGGCACACTCGGGTCCGATGGACATATCCGCGACGCGTCTGCGAGCCGCGCGGGCAGCCCTCTTCACGGCCCTCGTCGTGACGCTGTCCGCGGGCTCGCACGTGCTGCTCTCGCGGTCCCCGCTGCCGCTCTCGGTACTCGGGGTGCTGACGGCGGCGGTCTTCTGCGTCGCCTACGCCCTGGCGGGCCGCGAGCGCGGCTACTGGGGCATCGCCGCGCTGCTCGTACCCCTTGAGCTCGCGGCGGACACCGTCTTCACGACCGGACAGCAGGTCTGCTACGGGCCCGTCGGGGGACCGGTCACCGGCTCCCTGCGCTCCGTCGGCTTCGACGTCCTGTGCGGGCACCCGGTCGGCGCCCACCTCCCGGGCGTCGGCGCGATGGACGCCCCGCAGGGCCCCGCCGCCGCCTTCCTCGCCTCGTCCGACCGGCCATGGCTCCCATGGCTGCTGCTCGCCGTCCACGTGTCCGTGGGCCTGCTGGCCGCCGCCTGGCTGCGGCGCGGCGAGCGCGCGGTCTCGGGCCTCTTCCTGACGGTCGCGGTCTTCGCCTTCCGGCCGCTGCTCCTCGCCGTCCGCGCGGCGACGCGGGGCGCGTACGGGGCGCCGCGGGCGTCGCACCGCCGGGCCACGCGCGCGCCGGGAGCCCGCGCCACCCGGCTTCTCGTCCACTCCGTGGGACGCCGGGGACCGCCCGCTCCCGTGCTCGGCATCGCCTGAGCACGGTTTCGGTCCCTTCCCCCCGTTCTTCTTGTTTCATCACACGGAGTGATCAGTCATGAGTGCACGCAACAGCTCCGCCAACAAGGCCGCCGCACGCGAGCGGCTGCGCGCCGAGCGCGAGAAGCAGGCCAAGCGCGACAAGATCCGCAAGCAGTCGCTGGTCGCCGGTTCCGGTGTCGTCGTCCTGGCGATAGCCGCCGGCGTCGTCCTGCTGGTCCACAACAACAACAAGCCCTCCGCCTGGGAGGCGGCGGGCAAGGTCACGAACGTCGTCGCGCCGAAGAACACCTCGGGCACGGACGGCACGACCGTCGTCATCGGCAAGTCCACCGCGAAGAAGACGCTGGTGGAGGCCGAGGACCCGCGCTGCCCGATCTGCATGCAGGCGGAGAACGGGTTCGGCGCGACCATCCACAAGGACGTCGACGCCGGCAAGTACAAGCTCCAGTACATCGGGGCCGACTTCATCGACGACCACGACAACGGCCAGGGCTCGAAGAACGGCCTGTCCGCCCTGGGCGCGGCGCTCAATGTCAGCCCCGACGCGTTCCTCCAGTACAAGAGCGCCATGTACTCGGCGAAGTTCCACCCGGACGAGAACAGCGACAAGTTCAAGTCCGACGCGTACCTCCTCAAGATCGCCGACACGGTTCCCGCGCTGAAGGGCAACGCCACCTTCCAGAAGGACGTGAAGGACGGGACCTTCGACGCCTGGGCGCTCAAGATGGCGGCCAAGTTCAACAAGGACGGCTACACGGCCACCCCGACCTTCAAGGTCGACGGCAAGACCCTCTCGGTCCCCGGCGGCCAGGACCAGCCGCCGCTGACGCAGGACCAGTTCAACTCGGTCATCGCGCCCGCGCTCAAGTAGCCGGAGCGTCCGAGCCTTCGGAGGCGGAAACGGGGACGGCGGGCCGAGTCCCCCGCTTCCGCCTCCGCCCGCGGCGCCCGGTGCCCGGCCCGCTACGGCCGGGCCACCGGCGCGACCGTGGCCGACGTCAGCTCCGCCAGCGCGCCGGGCGCCAGCTCCACCTCAAGGCCCCGCCGCCCCGCCGAGACGTAGACCGTCGCGTGGGCCGTCGCCGAGGCGTCCAGCACCGTCCGCAGGGCGCGCCGCTGCCCGAGCGGCGAGATGCCGCCCCGCACGTAGCCCGTCGTGCGCTCCGCCGCCGCCGGATCGGCCATCGCGCCGCGCTTGCCGCCGACCGCCGACGCCAGTGCCTTCAGGTCCAGCTGCCCCGTCACCGGGACGACCGCCACCGTCAACTCGCCGTCCACGTCCGCCACCAGCGTCTTGAAGACCCGCTCGGGCGGCACGCCCAGGGCCTCGGCGGCCTCCTCGCCGTAACTCGGCGCCGCCGGGTCGTGCTCGTACGTGTGCAGGGTGTACGGCACGCCCGCCGCCGTCAGTGCCGTTGTGGGGGGGGGGGCGCCCCCCCCCGGGCGCGGGGGGGTAGCCCACCCGCCGGGGCCGGGGGGCCGGGGGGCCCCCCCGAGACGGGGGGACGGGGGGCGCGGGCGCCGCCGGTGGCGGTACCCGGTGGCGCGGGCCGGCGCGCCGGGCCGGCGCGCTGTCCTCGCCATCCTGGCCCTCCCCCGTACGCCGTC
>NZ_JAIUKE010000219.1 GCF_020176795.1 Streptomyces sp. 8L | reverse complement strand
GTGCCGGTGGGCGCCGGCCCCGCCCTGGGGCGCACCGGGGGCGCGCGGGCGGGTTCGTGTGCAACCACGGCTCACGCCCGGCGACTTGAACGAGCCGTGCGGCCACGCCCCCGCCGGTATGCTGATCGGGTCTGACTCCTTGAGATCAACGAAGGCTTCACCGCGGTCCGCGAGCCGGAGGCGGTGAGGGCCCCTGGCAATCGCCCGGGGTGCCTTGAGGGAAAGGAGCGGGCGTGGAGGACCTCGACGGGGCAGAGCAGCCGCGGAGGCGTTGGACCGGACCCGAGAAATGGTCGGTCGCGCTGACAGCGCTCGGCTTGCTTGTCGCGGTCATCGCCACGGTGGAGCAGTTCGTCCGATAAGACGGCTGCACACGGACCCGTCGGGGCCGAAGGCCGCCGCGCACAGCGGTGGGGCCGGTCGGCGTGAACTCGACCGGGCTCGTGAACCGCCTCGACAGGGCCTGTTTCCGGGGGCATCCGGAGGCAGGCCCTCCGGCGTGAACCATCACCCGGAGGCGAGGACACGCCTCACGGCGGCTCCACTCTATTCATTAATCTATTTCCGCGGGCCGAAACCAGCAATCTGTTACACATATGCCATTGGCATATCCATGACCTGCCTGCGCCTACCCGTCCCCGGGAAAGGGCGGAGGCAGGCTGAACAGGCGGTGGATCGGGGCGTCCAGCACCTCCGCGATCAGCCACGCGGTGGACAGCTCGCAGCGCTCCCTCGCCGTACTCCCCCGGCCCGCGATGCGGCCGATCGTCGCCGCGCTCACCCCGCGCCCCGTCGGGTCGACCTCCCTCGTCTTCTCGGCGAGGCCGGGGCCTGACAGCCCCTGACGGCGCATTTCGTCGCGCAACGGCTGGCCGTGCGCCTTGCGGTGCACTTTCGGCATCGGGGTACCTCATGCGGGTCGGTGAGCCTGCGGGACGCCCTCCGGACGAGGTGCTGATACTTTTCTACAGTTACGGTTACAGGGGTGTCAACGAGTCACACCGCAGTTCGTCACCGTAAGGAATCACGCGGACACCGAGGGTGCGCCGAGGAGGGACACGACGGCGCGGCCTTCTACTTTTGGTTGCGAAAAGTAGAAGGCGCCAGGCAATCTGTTGCTCGTGGCAGACGCTGAACCGACCGCCGAACGGACCACCGCCCCACCGGATGAACCGGCCGCCGGGCACAACGCCGCCCGAAACGCCGCACGGCATCCGGCATCGAAGGCCGGGGCGGGCACGGACGATTTCGCACAGCTCCTCGTACGTCTCAAGGCGCACTACGGCGTCACCGACAGCGAGATCGCACGGCGTATCGACGTCTCACCCGCCACCGTCAACCACTGGGTGCACCGCAAGCGCGGCACCGGGCGGGGGCCCAAGCGGGCCAGCCTGGAGGCGCTGGCCCGGGAGTTCCCCCACTTCCCGCTGGAGGAGATCTTCGCCTCCGTCGGACGCGCCGTCCCCGGCTCCGTCAGCAGCGACGAGGAGGCCGAAGTGCTCACGGTGTACGCCGACCTGACGGCGGTGCAGCAGGAGTTCACCCTCATCCAGATGCGCGCCCTGCGGGAGAGCAACCTCCACGGGCGCGCCTGAGCGGCCACGCGAAGGGGGAGGAACGGCGGAAACCCGCCGCTCCTCCCCCGGCCGCCCACTCGGGTCAGACCAGGCTGATCAGTGCCAGCACCGTGTCGATGGCGCCCAGCACCACGGCGATCACCGCCGGGATGTGGCGGTTGGACCACTGGCGGTTCATGGAGAGCCAGCCGGTGATCAGCGCGACCGGGCCGAGCACGATCCCGAGTACGAAGAATCCCGCGATCGCGCAGATCAGCCCGATGATCCCGAACGTCGCGCGGTCCGGCCCGTTCCGCGGCCCCATCCGGCCGCGCGAACGGGGGCTCATGCGCGTACGGGTGCTGCTGCCGAAACCCGCCATGACTCCTCATCCTCCCGGAACTACCGGCCTGTTCGGACCTTCGCCCGTCCGCGTACCCCGCATCCGGACGGCCATGTGCCGGGCACAGGGACGGCCACCGGGGCGGCCGTCTCCCGGACGGCGGGAAGGGCCCCCCGGGGGGGGGCGGCGGGGGCGGGGGGGCCCGGGGGGGGCCGGGGGGGGGGCGGGGCCCCCCGCCCCCCCGCGGCGGGGGGCGGGGGCGCCCCGGGGGGCGGGGG
>NZ_JAIUKE010000218.1 GCF_020176795.1 Streptomyces sp. 8L | reverse complement strand
CCCCCCCCGGCGCGCCCGCGCCCCCCGCCCCCGCCCCCCCCGCCCCCCCCCCCGCGGGGGGGGCCCCCCCCGGGGGGGGGCCGGGGGGGCCCCCCCCCCGGGCCAGGAGCCGCCGGGGCGGCTCCTTCGAACGGCGCGGCGGGGTCAGATGTGCGCCGCTCCTGCGGCGGCGTCCGCGTTCTCGCCGCGCTTCGTGAGCAGTGCGACGAAGATCGCCACGAAGCCGACGGCGGCGGCCACGAGGCACGCCAGCGTCATGCCCGACATGAACGTGTCGTGCGCGACGGTGGTGATCTTCTCGGCGATCCCGGCGGGCGTCCCCGGCGGGACCGGCGCCGTACCGACCTGGACGGCCTGGGACGCCTGGTCGAGCTGGGCGGGCTTCAGGGGCGGCAGGCCGGCCCCCGTCCACTTGCCCGGCAGTTGGCTGGAGACGCGCGACGCCATGACGGCGCCGAGCACAGCGGTGCCGAGGCTGCCGCCGATCTGCATCGCGGCCTGCTGGAGGCCGCCGGCCACACCGGACAGCTCCATCGGCGAGTTGCCGACGATGACCTCGGTCGCACCCACCATGACCGGCGCGAGGCCGAGGCCGAGCAGCGCGAACCAGAGCGACATGAGGCCGGTGCCGGTGCCCACGCCGAGGCGGGACATCCCGAGCATGGCGAGCGTCGTGAAGATCATGCCGCCCGCGAGCGGGATGCGCGGCCCGACCTTGGTGATCAGCATGCCCGCGACGGGCGACGCGACGATCATCATGCCGGTCAGCGGAAGCAGGTGCAGGCCCGCGTCGACCGGGGTCATGCCGTGCACGTTCTGCAGGTAGAAGGTGACGAAGAACAGGCCGCCGAGGAACGCGATGGCCATCAGCGCCATCAGCACCACGCCCGCGGAGACGGGGACGGACTTGAACAGCGTCATCGGGATGAGGGGTTCCTCGACCCTGTTCTCCCAGAGCGCGAAGACGACGAAGCAGACGATCGAGACGCCGATGAACGTCCAGGTCGTGCCCGCGCCCCAGCCCCAGGTGGGAGCCTTGATGAGCGCCCATACGAGGCAGAACATCGCGCCGGAGAGCAGCAGGATGCCGAGGAGGTCGAACTTCCGCGGCGCGTTCTCGGCGCGGTGGTCGAGGAGGATGAAGGCGCCGAGCACCAGCGCGATGACGCCGACCGGCACGTTGATGAAGAACACGGACTGCCAGCTGATGTGCTCGACGAGCACACCGCCGAGGATCGGGCCGCCCGCGGTGGAGGCGCCGATGACCATGCCCCAGATGCCGAGCGCCGAGTTGAGCTTCTCGGCGGGGAAGGTGGCGCGCAGCAGGCCGAGCGCGGCCGGCATCAGCAGAGCGCCGAACAGGCCCTGGAACACCCGGAGGGTGACCACCAGGGCGATGGTGTGGGAGAGGCCGATCGCTCCGGACGCGGCGGCGAAGCCCACGATGCCGATGAGGAAGGTCTGGCGGTGGCCGAAGCGGTCACCGAGCTTGCCCGCGGTGATCAGAGCCACCGCCAGGGCCAGGAAGTAGCCGTTGGTGATCCACTGCACATCGGCGAACGAGGCGCCGAGGTCCTTCTGGATGGCGGGGTTCGCGATCGCGACAATGGTGCCGTCAAGGGCCACCATCATCACGCCGACCGCCACGGCTATGAGCGTCAGCCAGGGATGGCCGCGCAGCCCCTTCTTGGACGGCGCCGTCGTCGGGGGCGCCTGTTCGACGGTGGTCTGACTTGTCATGGGCCACACGCTAATGTCAGCTACTGACAGTTGACAAACCAATTCACAAGTCGGTAACTGTCACGTAGCTCACAGCCACCGCGATTACCGTGGCGGGAGAGCTGGCAGGCGGGAAACCGCCACACGGCGGGAACCGCCGGAACCCTCCGGAACCCCCGGGAACCGCCGGAACCCCCGGGAACCTTCCGGAACCCTCCGGAAGCACCGCGAAGCGTCATGAACCATCACGAACAGATCGAGGTCCCCTCAGTGAGCGTCGGGCAGGACACAGCGACGGAACGGCCGACGGGCCTGCGCGCACGCAAGAAGCAGCGCACCCGTGACGACCTGATGCGCGTCGCGCTCCAGCTCTTCACCTCGCAGGGGTACGAGGCCACCACGGTGGACGAGATCGCGGACGCCGTCGAGGTCTCCCAGCGCACGTTCTTCCGCTACTTCGCCAGCAAGGAGGACGTCGCCTTCGGGATCGTCTCGCTGGTGGAGGGGCAGTTCGTCGAGGAGCTGCGGCAGCGCCCCGCGGACGAGGGCCCCGTGCCCGCGATGCGGGAGGCGGTCGGCGCCGGCTGGGCCAGGGCGAGCGAGACGATCGAGGAGATCGCGTCCGTAGAACTGGTCATGAAGGCCTATCAGATGATCGAATCGACTCCGGCCCTGCTCTCCGCGCACCTGCGGCGCGGGAGCGAGACGGAGGAGGAGATCGTACGGATCATCGCCGAGCGCGAGAGTCTGGACGTCGAGCGGGACCCGCGCCCGCGCGTGGCCGTCGCGGCCTTCTGCGGAGTGCTGCGGATGGCGGGCCGGATCTGGGGCCGGCCGGGCCATGAGACCAGCGTCGAGTCCCTGGTGACGCTCTCCCAGTCGTACATCGACGCGCTGGCGCCGTCGCTGGGCGACAACTGGCGAACGGGGGGCCTTCCCGCGGAGCGCCCCACGGATGGACGGCCGGTGTGTCCCGATGGCGCGTCCGTCGGTTAGCCTGACGCAAGATGTGACCTGTACGTGATCCGCGCGTGACCTGACTCACCCGTTCGGGTGGGGCGGGCGGCACGCGTTCTAGGGTGGACAGACCGTGATTCCTTTCGCCTCTTCGCCCGCGCTGATGACGTGGCGGACGCTTCTGGCGCTCGCCGTCGTCTTCGTGATGCTCGCGACCACCGGGTGGACGGCCGTCCAGCGGGGCCAGGGTTCGGCCGATCCGCTGAAGGCGGCCGTCGCGGCCTGGCGCAAGGGGACGCTCGGGAACCGGCACCTGCCGAGCACCCGTTCGTCGCCGCGCCGGCTCGCCGCGTTCTTCGGCTCGCTGACCGCCAAGGAGCAGTCACGGCTCGCCGACCGGTACCCGCTGGTGGTCGGCAACCTCAACGGAGCGCCGGTGAACCTGCGCTTCCGCGCCAACCGGCTCGCGCTGCGGCAGGAGGAGGCCGTGGAGCGCCGCAGGACGCACGACACGCAGCTGTCGCCCGACGGCCGGCACACGGCCGAGAAGACGATGCAGCAGTACGAGTCGATGCTGGAGCCCGGGCGCACCTTCCTCGCCTTCGACCCCTCGGGCGACGGCCGCGCGGCCGAGGTCTTCGGGGACCTCACCCACGCCCGGCGGATCTCCGTCATCGTGCCGGGCGTGGACACCAACATGCTGACCTTCCAGAAGACCGGCAAGTGGTACAGCGCACCGGCCGGCATGGGCTCGTCCCTCTACACCGCGGAGCGCGCCGCCTCCCCCGCCACCAGCACCGCCGTGATCGCCTGGGCCGACTACACCGCGCCCGCCGGCCTCGGCATGGACGCCGTCATAGGGACGCTCGCGCAGGCCGGTGCCGTACGCCTGACGGCTCTGACGGACGCGCTGCCCGGCTCCGCGCCGGTCTCGCTGTTCTGCCACAGCTACGGGTCCGTGGTCTGCGGCATGGCCGCGAAGAACCTGCCGGCGCGGGTCACCGACGTGGCGGTCGCGGGCAGCCCCGGCATGCGCGTGAGCAACGCGCGGGGCCTGCGCACGCGGGCGCGCGTGTGGGCGATGCGGGATCGCGGCGACTGGATTCAGGACATCCCGTACGTCGACGTCGTCGGGCTCGGCCACGGCGCCGACCCGGTCTCCAGCGGGTTCGGCGCACGCGTCGTGTCGGCGGCCGGGGCGCAGGGCCACAGCGGCTATTTCCAGCCGGGCACCACAAGTCTGGACAATTTCGCCGACATCGGCGTCGGCGACTTCGACGCCGTGGCATGTGCACAGGACGTTTCGGGCTGCCACAGCGGAATCCACGCCCAGCCGGCTGCCTGACGCGCGTAGATTTCCGCTCTACGGCTGGAGACGTGCGGGCGAACGCCGCCTAACATGTGGCACATGGGTGATGTACTGGCCGGTATCCACGCCACCTGGGAGTTCGAGGGCGACTCCGTGCTCATCCGCTTCGGACGGGGCATACGGACACCGAGGCTGTTCCAGGTGCTGCGCGAACGGCGGGTCCCCTACGAGGCGCTGGCCTCGGTGGCGGTCTCCCCCGGCAGACGCGGCGCGGTCGTGCTGCGCGCGCGGGTGCGCCCGGGCGCCGATCCCCTGATGGACGCCGCGGACGGTCAGCTCAAAGAGGCCTGCGACCCCTACCGGTTGGTGCTGCCCGCCGGGCGCGAGACGCTCGCGGAGTACTACGCGCAGGAGCTGCGGAGCGTCCTCGACGCGTCGGCGTCCGATCCGGAGTGCGGCGACTGGCCCGCGCCCCGCCCCGCTGAGGCCCACCTCGTGGCCTCGCCCGCGGCGCCGCTCGCCTTCAAGGCGTACGACGGCAGGGCCGCGTTCGACGGCAGCCAGGTGAGCTTCCGGTGGTCGTGGACGGGGGCGTCGACCACGAAGTGGAAGGCCGGCGACCAGACGTTCCGCGTCGAGGAGCTCCAAGGCGTCGAGTGGCGCTCCCCCGAGGGCCCCGACGGCTGCCTGCGGCTGGTGCGCCGCGCGCCCGCCGCCGCAGGTCCCGCCGCCGCCAGGGGCGCCGCCCCCGGTCGGTCCTGCGACGAGGCGGAGCGGCGCGCACAGCCCGACCACGACCCGGCCGCCGTCGTGTTCGGCGTCGGCTACGGCCCGGTGCACGAGTCGCTCCCCTTCGCGGCGGCGGTCCTCGCCGCGGTGCGCGGCGGAGGCGCGGCCCGTGCGCAGGCCCCGGCCCCCGCCGTCGCCGCCGGCGGGGCGTCGGAGCCCGCGCGGTCCGTCGCCGACCGCATCCGCCAGCTCGGCGAGCTGCACCGGGCCGGGCTGGTCACGGACGAGGAGTTCACGTCCAAGAAGGCCCAGCTGCTCGCGGAGTTGTGAGGGAGCGCGCCCGGGGCGCCGCCGGGCGGGGACGCGCCAGGGGCGCCGTTATTCGCGGCCGGCCGAGGTGAAGCTCATGTCGGCGTACCGGCCGCCGGTGACGCGGGAGGCGATCGGCTCCAGGACGTCGAGTTCGCTCGGCGTCAGGATCAGGTGCGTGGCGCCCACGTTCTCCTCGACCCTGGACCTGCTGCGGGTGCCCGGGATCGGCACGACGGACAGGCCGTGCACGCCGGCCCGCTGCTGCACCCAGGCGAGCGCGACCTGTGCGAGGGTCGCGTTGTGCGCGGCGGCGATGGCGCGCACGGGCTCCAGCAGGGCGGCGTTGGCCGCTCCGCTGTCGCCCGTGAACCGGGGCTGCTGGCGGCGGAAGTCGTCCTCGCCCAGCTCCTTGTCCGCGCTCACGAACGAGCCCGTCAGAAAGCCGCGGCCGAGCGGCGAGTACGGCACGAGCCCGACGCCGAGCTCCGCCGCCGCCGGTACGACGTTGGCCTCGATGTCCCGGCTGAACAGCGACCACTCCGACTGCACGGCGGCGATCGGATGCACGCCGTGCGCGGCACGCAGCTCGCCTGCGGTGACCTCGCTCAGCCCCAGATGCCTGACCTTGCCCTCGCGCACCAGCTCGGCCATGACGCCGACGGTCTCCTCGATCGGGAACCGCACGTCGCGCCGGTGCATGTAGTAGAGGTCGATCGCCTCGACGCCGAGCCGGGCCAGGCTCTCCTCGGCGCTGCGCCGGATGTACGCGGGGTCGTTGTCGATGATGCGCTTCGTGCGGTCCTCGGGGTCGATGCCGAGACCGAACTTCGTCGCCACCACGACCTCGTCGCGGTGTGCCGCGAAGAAGGGCGCGAGGAACCGCTCGTTCTCGCCGTCCCCGTAGGCGGCGGCCGTGTCGTACAGCGTCACGCCGAGTTCCAGCGCGCGCTCCAGCGTGGCGCGCGACTCGTCCAGGTCGCTGGGGCCGTAGGCGAAGCTGATGCCCATGGCGCCGAAGCCCTGCGGGCCGACCTCGAGGCCCTCGGAGCCGAGGCTGATCCGGGTGGGCGGTGTGGTGTCGCTCATTGGTGACTCAGCACCTCTCCGACGCCTTGTGGGCGTCCGCGTAAAAACCGATCTTGTAGTCGAGAACGGCGACGGTGTCCTGGAGCTCCGCGATCCTCGCCAGGACGTCGCGCCGGGTGCTCGCCAGGAGTTCCTGGCGCTGGTGGAAGGTGGCGTCGCCCTCCCGGACCAGCTCGGCGTAGCGGACCATGTCCGCCACGGGCATGCCGGTCAGCCGGAGCTTGCCGACGAAGTCGAGCCAGTCGAGGTCGCGGTTGCTGAAGCGGCGCTGGCCGGTGTGCGATCTGTCGACGTGCGGCATCAGCCCGATCCGCTCGTACCACCGCAGGGTGTGCGCGGTCAGCCCGGTGAGGACGGCCACCTCGCTGATCGTGTACTGGTCCTCGCCCTCGGGCCGCGGGGGCCCGGCCGGCCCCGCGGCGCAGCTGTGTCCGTGGTCCGCCCCTACCGGCGTGCTCTCGGTCAGCGTCATGGTCCACACGCTAATTCCTTCGAGTGCGCTCCAAGCAAGAGGGAGCGGTGACGGACGGGCGCAATCCGCTACCGCTCGCGCCCTGCCCGCCCTACTGTGCGCGCCATGGACCGGATCACCGAACCCCGCCCCCGCGTCGCACCCGCCGTCAGAGCGGCCGGCCCCGACGACGCCGAGGAGCTCGTACGCCTCCGCGCGATCATGCTGGACTCCCTCAACCCCGGTCAGAACGACAGCTCCTGGCAGCCCGCGAGTGTCGCGATCCTGCGCCGGGAGCTCGCCGGGCCCGGGGGTGATCTGGCCGCGTTCGTCGTGGACGTGCCGGGCCGTCCCGGTGTGCTCGCGGCCTGTGTGGTCGGCACGGTCAACCAGGGCCTCGGCTCGCCCGGCAACGAGTCGGGCCTGGGCGGCCATGTGTTCAGCGTCGCCACGGACCCGGCGATGCGGCGGCGCGGCTACTCGCGCGCCTGCATGGAGGCGCTGCTCGACTGGTACAGGGGGCGCGGGGTGCGCAAGGTCGACCTGCACGCCTCGGACGAGGGCGCCCCGCTCTACGCGTCGCTCGGCTTCGTGCCGAACCGCGCCGCCGCGATGCGGCTGCTGCTGTGATCCGGTGCGTGCCGTACGGGTGTCCCGGTCGTCCCGGTCCGGCCGCCGCCGTGAAGAGGCCCTGAACTAGGGTCGGTCGCATGGAGCGCCTGGAGTCCTTGCAGCAGATCGAGAAGTGGCCGGTGCCGCACGCCGCCGCGGCGGTGATCCGCGCCGACGGCACCGTCGCGGGCGCGTACGGGCCGACGGAGCGGCGCTTCCCGCTCGCCTCCGTGACCAAGCCGCTGGCCGCGTACGCGGTGCTCGTCGCGTACGAGGAGGGGGCGGTCGAGCTCGACGAGCCGGCCGGGCCCGACGGCGCGACGGTCCGCCACCTGCTGGCGCACGCGAGCGGCATGGCGCCGGACAGGCGGGAGGCGCTGTCCGCGCCCGGCACGCGGCGGGTGTACTCCAACGCCGGGTTCGACACCCTGGGCGACCATCTGGCGCGGGCCACGGAGATCGCGTTCCCCGACTATCTGCGCGAGGCGGTGTTCGAGCCGCTCGGCATGACGGCGACGGCGCTGGAGGGGGACGCCTCCCCCGCGCGCGACGGGGTCTCGACGGTGGACGACCTGGCGCGGTTCGCGGCAGAGCTCCAGGCGCCCCGGCTGCTCGACCCGCGCACGGTCGCCGAGGCGATGACGGTCCAGTTCCCCGGGCTGCCCGGGGTGCTGCCCGGCTACGGCGGCCAGCACCCCAACGACTGGGGCCTCGGCTTCGAGATCAGGGACGGCAAGTCGCCGCACTGGACGAGCGCCTCGTCGTCGCCGCGTACCGTCGGCCACTTCGGGCAGTCGGGCACGTTCCTGTGGGTGGACCCGGACGCCGGGGCGGCCTGTGTGGTGCTGACCGACCGCGACTTCGGGCCGTGGGCGGTGGAGGCCTGGCCGCCGCTGACGGAAGCGGTGCTCGCGGAGCTGCGTACGTCCTGAGCGGCGCTCCGGCCAGAGGCGCGAGCGGGCGGCCCAGGCCCGGTCAGCCCGGCTGCGCCATCTCCCAGACGAGCACCTCGGCCCGGTCGTCGTCGTGCGCCCCGTGGCCCGTCAGTTCGAGGCCGCGCGCGTCGGTGATCCGCGCCGAGTCGCCGGGGCGCAGCTCCTCGCCGTCGAGCAGTACGGACCCGCGCACGACGTGCGCGTACAGGTAGGCGCCGTCCGGCACCGCGGAGCGCTCCCCGGGCGCGAGCCGCCGCACGTGCAGCATCGCCCCGGCCTCCGGTACGGCGTAGGGCGTCGAGTCGGCGATGCCGCGCACGATGTCGTAGGCGGGGTCGCCGCCCGGCTCGCGCGGCGCCAGCCACATCTGCACGAAGACCAGCGGCTCCGTCCCCTCGTTGCGTTCGCTGTGCCGGACGCCGGCCGCCGAGCGCAGGCGCTGGAGGTCGCCGGGGCGCACCACCGTCGTGCGGGCGGCCGAGTCGCGGTGGGTGAGTTCGCCGGTGACGACCCAGGTGACGATCTCCGTGTGGCTGTGCCGGTGCTCGTCGAACCCCGCGCCGGGCGCGAGGTGTTCCTCGTTGCAGGCGAGGAGCGCGCCGAAGCGGAGGTTGCCCGGGTCGTAGAACCCGCCGAAGGAGAACGCGTGCAGGGAGGCGATACCGGCGCTCTCGTCCCCGCCCGGATAACGGTCCTCTGCGTACCGTACGGACATCACGGCCCTACGGTAGCCCCGGCCCCGCGTGCTCCGGGCCTGATGAGGCAGTCTTGTCCCGTGCCTCACGCCGTGAACGAACCCCATCCGCACGCCGCCACCCTGCGCCGCCTCGAACAGTCGTCGGGGCGGCTCGCCGCCAACGCCATCGCCCTCATGGACGAGACGCTGCCGTGGTACCGGGCGATGCCACCGGAGAACCGTTCGTGGATCGGGCTCGTCGCGCAGGCCGGCATCGCCGCCTTCACCGAGTGGTTCCGCCGCCCCGAGCGCCCGCAGGCCATCTCCACCGACGTCTTCGGCACCGCGCCCCGCGAGCTGACCAGGGCGATCACGCTGCGGCAGACCGTCGAGATGGTGCGCACGACGATCGAGGTCGTGGAGTCGGCGGTCGAGGAGATCGCCGCGCCGGGCGACGAAACGGTGCTGCGGGAGGCGCTGCTGCTGTACGCGCGGGAGATCGCCTTCGCGACCGCGCAGGTGTACGCGCAGGCGGCCGAGGCACGCGGCGCCTGGGACGCCCGGCTCGAATCCCTCGTCGTGAACGCGGTGCTCTCCGGCGAGGCCGACGAGGGCGCGGTGTCCCGCGCGGCGGCGCTCGGCTGGAACTCGCCCGAACATGTGTGCGTGCTCCTGGGTACGGCGCCCGAGGGTGACAGCGAGCTGACCGTGGAGGCGATCCGGCGCGCCGCCCGGCACGCGAAGCTCCAGGTGCTGACCGGCGTGCTCGGCAACCGCCTCGTGGTGATCGCGGGCGGCTCCGACAACCCGCTCCAGGTCGCCAAGGCGCTGATCGGCCCGTACGCGGCGGGCCCTGTCGTGGCGGGGCCCGTCGTCCCCGACCTCCAGGCCGCCACCCGCTCCGCGCAGGCCGCCGCCGCCGGCCTGAAAGCCTGCTCGGCCTGGCAGGACGCGCCCCGGCCGGTACTCGCGGACGATCTCCTCCCGGAACGCGCGATCGCCGCGGACCCCGCCGCGCGCGACCAGTTGGTGGAGGAGATCTACAGACCGCTCGAAGAGGCGGGCTCCGCACTGCTGGAAACGCTGAGTGTCTACCTGGAGCAGGCGAGCAGTCTGGAGGGCGCGGCCCGCATGCTGTTTGTGCATCCCAACACCGTGCGCTACCGGCTGCGACGTGTGACCGATGTCACGGGATGGTCACCCTCTGATGTGCGATCCGCCTTCACACTGAGGATCGCGCTGATTCTGGGGCGGCTCGCCGGAGCGGACGTGCAGTTCTGAGCTTGTAGAGTCTCCACAACTACCCTTTCGGTTCTTCGTCCCTGTCATCACGGGCGTCCAGGACCGCCGACAAGAGAGAGTGTGAGAGTGCTTGTACTCGTCGCTCCCGGCCAAGGCGCCCAGACGCCCGGCTTCCTGACCCCCTGGCTCGACCTCCCCGGCGCGGAGGAGAAGCTGCGGCAGTGGTCGGCCCTCATCGATCTCGACCTGGTGCACTACGGCACCGAGGCCGACGAGGAGCAGATCCGCGACACGGCGGTGGCCCAGCCCCTGCTCGTGGCGTCGGCGCTGCTGTCCGCGCGGCAGCTGCTCCCCTCGCAGGGCGATGTCACGGCCGCCGTCGGCGCGGTCGCGGGACACAGCGTGGGCGAGCTGGCCGCGGTGGCGCTCGCCGGGGTGCTGAGCGACGACGAGGCCATGCTCCTGGTCCGTACTCGCGGGCGGGCGATGGCCGAGGCCGCCGCCGTCACCGAGACGGGCATGGCGGCGCTGCTGGGCGGCGAGCGGGACACCTCCGTGGCGCACCTGGAGCGGCTCGGCCTGACGCCGGCCAATGTGAACGGGAAGACGCAGATCGTCGCGGCGGGCACCCTGGAGCAGCTCGCCGCGCTCGCCGAGGACAAGCCGGAGGGCGTGCGGCGGGTCGTTCCGCTCAAGGTGGCCGGCGCGTTCCACACGCGCCACATGGCCCTCGCGGTCGACACGCTCGCCGCGGCGACGAAGGAGTTCACGCCGCGGGACCCGGCGCTGCCGTATGTCTCGAACAGAGACGGGCAGACGGTCCCCACGGGCGGGGACGCCCTGGCCCGCCTGGTGGGCCAGGTCGCCAACCCGGTGCGGTGGGACCTGTGCATGGAGACCTTCCAGAGCCTCGGTGCCACCGCCCTGGTGGAGCTGTGCCCCGGCGGCACACTGGCCGGCCTGGCCAAGCGTGACCTGCCGGGTGTCAAGACACTCGCGCTCAAGACCCCTGACCAGCTCGACGAGGCGCGTGCGCTGATCGCCGGGCAGTCCACCGCGGCCGGATAGAGGAGCCCTCTGAGCATGTCGAAGTCGAAGATCAGCCCCAGCAAGGGTGCGCCGTACGCGCGCATCATGGGCGTGGGCGGCTACCGCCCGGCGCGCGTCGTGCCCAACGAGGTGATCCTTCAGACGATCGACTCGTCCGACGAGTGGATCCGCTCACGTTCCGGCATCGCGTCACGGCACTGGGCCTCCCCGGAGGAGACCGTCGCGGCGATGTCCATAGAAGCGGCCGGCAAGGCCATCGCCGCCGCCGGCCTGAGGCCCGACCAGATCGACGCCGTGATCGTCGCCACCGTGTCGCACTTCAAGCAGACCCCGGCCATCGCGACCGAGATCGCGGACAAGGTCGGCGCGGGCAAGCCCGCCGCGTTCGACATCTCCGCGGGCTGCGCCGGCTTCGGCTACGGCCTGACGCTGGCCAAGAGCCTGATCGTGGAGGGCTCCGCGGCCCATGTCCTCGTGATCGGCGTGGAGCGCCTCTCCGACCTCACCGACCTCACCGACCGGGCCACCGCGTTCCTCTTCGGGGACGGCGCGGGCGCCGTGGTCGTCGGCCCCTCGCAGGAGCCGATGATCGGCCCCACGGTCTGGGGCTCCGAGGGCGACAAGGCGGAGACGATCCGTCAGACCGAGCCCTGGACGAGCTACCGAAACGGTTCGCTCGACGCCTTCCCCGCCATCACCCAGGAGGGCCAGGCCGTCTTCCGCTGGGCCGTCTTCGAGATGGCGAAGGTGGCCCAGCAGGCACTCGACGCGGCCGGTATCGGCCCTGCCGACCTGGACGTCTTCATACCGCACCAGGCGAACATGCGGATCATCGACTCGATGGTGAAGACTCTGAAACTGCCGGAGAGCGTCACGGTCGCGCGTGACGTGGAAACCACCGGCAACACCTCGGCCGCGTCGATCCCGCTCGCGATGGAGCGGCTCCTCGCGACCGGGCAGGCGAAGAGCGGCGACACCGCTCTCGTCATCGGCTTCGGGGCGGGTCTGGTCTACGCCGCGACGGTCGTTACCCTCCCCTAGGCACGGTTCCCTCCGGCCTTCGGCCAGGGACCACACCTTGATCCATCCGTACCACCATCATCACTATTGAAGGAGCGCCCGACATGGCCGCCACGCAGGAAGAGATCGTCGCCGGTCTCGCAGAGATCGTGAACGAGATCGCCGGTATCCCGGTCGAGGACGTCCAGCTGGACAAGTCCTTCACCGACGACCTGGACGTGGACTCGCTGTCCATGGTCGAGGTCGTCGTCGCCGCCGAGGAGCGCTTCGACGTCAAGATCCCCGACGATGACGTCAAGGAGCTCAAGACGGTCGGCGACGCTGCCGATTACATCGCCAAGCACCAGGCCTGACGTCCCCCGGCGGGACCGATGGGACACCGGTCCGGCCGTACCAAGGCCGGATCGCACGGCTGAGGCCACCCGGTGGTGGCGCCGTAAGAATTCAGCCCCTCTACACGTGGAGAAAGAATTCCAGTGAGCTCGACCAATCGCACCGTGGTCGTCACCGGTATCGGCGCAACCACACCACTGGGTGGCGACAGCGCGACTACCTGGGAGGGCCTGCTCGCGGGCCGTTCCGGGGTCCGCACCCTCGAAGGCGAACGCTACGCAGACCTGCCGGTACGTTTCGCCGCGACCGCGGCCGTCGACCCGGGCGAGATCCTGCCCCGGCCACTCGCCCGCAAGCTCGACCGTTCGGCGCAGTTCGCCCTGGTCGCGGCGCGTGAGGCGTGGACGGACGCCGGTTTCACCGGCAAGGCGGGGGACGACACCGCGGTGGACCCCGACCGGCTCGGCGCCGTCGTGGCGTCCGGCATCGGCGGTATCACCTCCCTGCTGGACCAGTACGACTCGCTGCGCGAGAAGGGGCCCCGCAAGGTCTCCCCGCACACCGTGCCGATGATGATGCCGAACGGCCCCTCGGCCAATGTCGGCATCGAGGTCGGCGCCCGTGCGGGCGTGCACACTCCGGTCTCCGCCTGCGCGTCGGGCGCCGAGGCCATCGGCTACGCGGTGGAGATGATCCGCTCCGGCCGCGCCGACGTCGTCATCGCGGGCGGCACGGAGGCCACGGTCCACCCGCTGCCGCTCGCCGCGTTCGCCAACATGATGGCGATGTCGAAGGAGAACGAGGCGCCCGAGAAGGCGTCCCGGCCCTTCGACAAGACCCGCAACGGCTTCGTCATGGGCGAGGGCGCGGGCCTGATCGTCCTGGAGACGGCGGAGCACGCCGCCGCGCGCGGCGCCCGCGTCTACTGCGAGGTGCTCGGCCAGGGCATCTCGTCGGACGCCTACCACATCACGGCCCCCGAGCCGACCGGTGACGGCATTGCCGCGGCGCTGCGCAATCTGATGGAGAACACCGGCCTGAAGCCGTCCGAGGTCGTGCATGTCAACGCGCATGCCACCTCCACCCCGCTGGGTGACCTGGGCGAGATCAAGGCGCTGCGCCAGGTCTTCGGCGACGATCTCGACCATGTGGCCATCTCCGCCACCAAGTCGATGACGGGTCACCTGCTGGGCGGCGCGGGCGGCGTCGAGACCGTGGCGGCGATCCTGGCACTGCACCACCGGGTGGCTCCGCCGACCATCAACATCACCGAGCTGGACGACGAGGTGGACGCCGACATCGTGCGCGACAGCCCGAGGCCGCTGCCCGAGGGCACCATCTCCGCCGTCAACGACTCGTTCGGCTTCGGCGGCCACAACGTGGTGCTCGCGCTGCGCTCCGTCTGACGCGCCGTCCGGGCCCTCGCGGCCACGGGTACGGAAACGAACGCGGGGCCCCCCCCCCCCCCCCCCGGGGGGGGGGGCCCCCCCCCGCGCCGCGGGGCGCCGGCGCCGCAGGGAGTGCGCCACGGGCCCGAGTGGCGGCCGCCCGGAAAGGATCGCTGCGGCGCCACCCCCGCCCCGG
>NZ_JAIUKE010000217.1 GCF_020176795.1 Streptomyces sp. 8L | reverse complement strand
TCTCCGGCGCGCCGGCGGCCCGCGGGCGCCGCCCGCCCCGGCCCCCGCCCCCCCCCCGGGGGGCGCCCCCCCCCCCCCGGCGGGGGGGGGCCCCCCCCCCGCGCCCGTCCGGGGCAGCGGCGCGCCGTCAGTCGTCGAAGCTGGCGAAGTAGGCGGCCGCCATGTCCTCGTCGCCGTGGCCGTCCGCCTCGGCGCGGCGGAAGCGCTCGATGCCCGCCTCGGTGACGTCCATCCGCACGCCGGCCGCGTCGGCCGCCGCGACGATCAGCCGGGCGTCCTTGGCGGCGTTGGTGAGCGCGAAGCTCGGCGTGAAGTCGCCGTTCATGATCATTTCGCTCTTGAGGTGGACGTAACCGCAGTCCATCAGGCCGCCCTTGATGGTGTCGAGGAACGCCGTCGGGTCGACGCCGAGGCCCTTGGCGAGGGCGACGGACTCGACCGCGCCGTGGGTGAGCGCGAGCGTCCAGTTGTTGCAGACCAGCTTGAGGCGGGTGGCGGCGGCGCTCGCCCCGTCGTCGCCTGCCCAGACCGTGCGCGCGCCGATCGCGTCGAAGACGGACGCGAGCGCCTCGCGGGCCTCCTGGGGCCCGGCGGCGAGGGTGGTGAGCTTCCCGGCCTCCGCGGGTGCCTTCGTGCCGAGGACGGGGCCGTCGACGAAGACGAGGCCGTGCTCCGCGCCGAACGCGGCGAGCCGCGGGACGTCGTCCACCCCGACGGTCGTGGACTGGAGCCACACCGCGCCGCGCCCGAAGCCGGGGGCCGCGTCCCGCATGGTCTCCAGCGTGGCGGGGCCGTCGAACAGCATCGTGATGACGACATCGGCGCCGGTGACCGCCTCGGCGGCGGTGTCGAAGACCTGGGCGCCGTCGGCGGCCAGCGGCTCGGCCTTCGCACGCGTACGGTTCCAGACGCGCAGGCCGTGGCCCGTACGCAGGAGGTTGCGGGCCATCGCGGCCCCCATGATGCCGGTGCCGAGCAGGGCGACGTTCTTGTGATCAACCATGGTCACCACCGTACGGCCGATCGCGGCGCGGACGACGACAGGCAGGCCGGGCAGGACGCGGGGCAGGCCGATGGCCGACCGGCCCGGCGGGGACGCGGGGGCAGGCGCAGGGCCGAGCGGCCCGGCGGGTCAGACGACTTGGTGGAGCCAGCGGACCGGCGCGCCCTCGCCCGCGTAGCGGAACGGCTCCAACTCGTCGTCCCAGGGCTTGCCCAGCAGCTTGGCGATCTCCGGCTCCAGCGCGCTCTCGCCGCGCTCCGAGCGGGCCAGTGCCGCACGCAGCCGGTCCTCGGGGACCAGGATGTCGCCGTGCACGCCCGTGACGGCGTGGAAGATGCCGAGGTCGGGGGTGGCGCTGTAGCGCTCGCCCTCGGCGGCGGGGCTCGGCTCCGCGGTGACCTCGAACCTGAGCATCTGCCAGCCGCGCAGGGACGACGCGAGTTCGGAGGCCGTGGCGGCCCGTCCCTGCCAGGAGAACTCGGCTCTCCAGGTGCCGGGCGCGGCCGGCTGCCTGATCCAGTCGAGCTGGACCCGTACTCCGAGCACGCCCCCGACCGCCCACTCGATGTGCGGGCACATCGCGCGCGGTGCGGAGTGCACGTACAGGACTCCACGTGTCGTCACCGGGACCTCCAGTGTGGGACGAGGTTCGCCTTCCCCGCGGCCTCAGTAAACATCATCGAAAGCAGATCTCCGCAAACTCTGCAAAAACGGACAGGATGTGACGTGATGCAACGTACCGGAGTCGTGCGCGTCGAGTGCCACTGGTCAGACCTTGAAAAAGTACCGTGTGGCGGGGGTCCGGGGGCGGCGTACCGTCGGACCGGGGTCCGATTTACGCGAAGCTTTCACTCGCGAGGACGGGACGGAAGGGCGCATAGGCCAGGGGCGGTTTCACCTGGCACTTGAGCGGGAAAGGCGGCGTTTCATGCGGTGGCGGCTCGGGCGTTCGAGGCGGCGGCCTCCGAGCGGGCACGCCCCGCGGCGGCCCCGGGCGCACGGGGTCGCGGGGGTCGCGGCGGGCACTGCCGCGGCGCTGTTCGCGGTGACGGGCTGCGGCGCCCCGCGCCACGCCCCGGCGCCGCACCGGACCACCCGTTCGGCGGCTCCCGGGCCCAGCTGGAACCCGAAGCCGGCATCCGTGGCGGCCGTCGGCGACTCCATCACCCGCGGCTTCGACGCCTGCGGGCTGCTGAGCGACTGCCCCTCGGTGTCGTGGTCCACGGGGACGGACGCCGCGGTGGACAGCCTCGCGGTGCGGCTGCTCGGCCCCGCGGGGGCGAAGGCGCACAGCTGGAACCTGGCCGTGTCGGGCGCGCGGATGGCGGATCTGCCCGCGCAGATGACGCGGGTGGCCGCGCACCGGCCCGGCCTGGTGACCGTGCTCGCGGGCGCGAACGACGCCTGCCGCCCTTCGGTGTCCGCCATGACGTCCCTCGCCTCGTTCCGGGCCTCGTTCGAGACGGCGCTGCACCGGCTGCGGGCCGCGTCGCCGAGGACGGAGGTGTACGTGGCGAGCGTGCCCGACCTGCGGCGCCTGTGGGCGCAGGGGCACGGCAACCCGCTCGGCCGGGCGGTGTGGAAGCTGGGGATCTGCGCGTCGATGCTGGGGTCCGCGAAGGGCGAGAGCGACAGCGCCGCCGCGGAGCGCAGGCAGACGGTGTACGACCGGGTCGTGGCGTACAACGGCGTGCTGCGGACCGTCTGCGCGCGGGACGCGCTCTGCCGCTACGACGGGGGCGCGGTGTTCGGCTACCGCTTCTCGGCCGCGCTGCTCAGCCCCTGGGACCTGTTCCATCCGAGCAGGACGGGCCAGGGAACGCTGGCGCGGATCGCCTACTCCCGTGTCACGGCGGCGGGTTCCGCGGCTTAGGCGGCTTGAGGGACGCCGGCCGGCGCGGCGGTCCTGCCGTGCGGACGTCAGCCGGCGGCGGGGCCGGGGTCGCCGCCGCGCAGCAGGGTGAGGAAGTGGCGGAAGACGGCCGGCATGTCGACCGCCTCCGGGTCGAGCAGCCACTGGTACTGGAGGCCGTCCATCACCGCCGTCAGGAGCGGGCCCGCCTGCTCCGGCGTCAGGCCGCTGGGCAGGCGGTCGCCGAACTCGTCGCGCAGGGAGTCCGCCATGTCGGCCCGCACCTGCTCGTAGCGGTGGGTGAAGAACTCCCGCGCGGGGTGGTCCTCCGTCACGCTCTCGCCGAGCAGCGCGGAGAACGTCTGGACGATGCCGGGCCGCATGGCGTTGTAGTCGACCAGGGACGTGAGCAGTTCGAGGCGCCAGCCCTCGCGGCGGCGGGCGCCGCCTCCCGTGTCCCAGTGGTCGCGGTCTTCGAGGACGGCGACGAGCAGCGCCTCCTTGCTGGGGAAATGGTGGAGCAGCCCCTGCTGCGTGAGGCCGACGCGCTCCGCGACCGCCCCGAGGGTGGTGCCGCGGTAGCCGCGCTCCGCGATGACCTCGAGCGCGGCGCGCATGATCTCGGCGCGCCGCTCCCCACTCCTGGCTCTCGCCGCCATCCGCCTCGGCCTTCCGGTCGGTTCCTGGACAGGACCGTACGCCATGCGGGCGCCATGGATATTTCGAAACGATAACTACACCTACTCAACTACAAGTTCCTGGCTCATTATGTAACCGTCGGTGGGGCCCCGAACGGTCACGGCCCCGCGGCCACCGGCCCCACCGGCCCTCGCCCGGCACCACGCCCTCCCGCAC
>NZ_JAIUKE010000216.1 GCF_020176795.1 Streptomyces sp. 8L | reverse complement strand
CCCGTGCGGGGGGGGGCCGGGTTACGCAAATCGCCCGGGATGCGGCCGGGTGGGCTACGGGACGGGTCGAAGGGGGCTACGCGGCCGGGCGACGGGCGAGAAGGCAGGGCCCGGGGCGTAGCCCCTCCTTGACCGGCCGCGTAGCCCCCTTCGACCCGTCCCGTAGCCCACCCGGCCGCATCGCGTCCGATTTGCGTAACCCGTCCACCCCCAGCAGCGTTAGCTCTGCAGAACGAAAATCTGTAGATCAAATCTGCTGACTGGGACGGGAGATCGCGATGGGCGTGCTCACCTGGTTGCTGATCCCTGTCGTCTTCGCCATCGGCGCGGCGATATGGGGAAGCTGGGCCTCCAAGAGCCATACGGTGGGTGACATGGCCGAGCTCAACGGCTACGCCCGTTTCCGCAACGCGATGGAACGCGACCCCGCCGAGTAGCTCCGCCCGGGCGGTGTGCTCACAGGCGTCTCCCGTACTGTCGTTCCATGCCACGCCGTACCGTGACGATGCTCGCGTCCACCCTCGTCCTGATCGCGCTTCTCTGCGTGGGTGTCCTCACGAAGGTCCCGTACTCCGAGATGAGCCCGGGCCCGACGACGAACACCCTGTCGAGCCCGGGCGGGGCGCCGGTGCTCCAGGTCTCGGGACACAAGACCTATCCGACGTCGGGCAACCTGAACATGGTCACGGTCCGCGTCACGAGCGCCGACACGCAGCTCAACGTGGCCGAGGCGGTCTACGGCTGGCTGTCGCACGACGACGTCGTCGTCCCGCACGACACGCTGTACCCGGACGGGCAGACCGAGCAGCAGTCCACCCAGGAGAACGCCGAGGAGTTCAGCCAGTCCCAGGAGAGCGCCAAGGTCGCCGCGCTCAAGGTGCTGCACATCCCGGTCGTCGCGCACGTCAATGTCGCGAGCGTCCTGAAGGGCAGCCCCGCGGAGGGCAAGCTGCACGCCGGCGACCTGATCCTCGCCGTGGACGGTACGAAGGTCACGAAGCAGGACCAGGTGGCGAAGCTCGTCACGAAGCACAAGCCGGGCCAGGACGTCACCTTCACCGTGGTCCCCGCCGAGGCGGCCGCTGCGGCGAAGAAGGCGAACAAGGAGCCCACGGGCAGCCGCCAGGTCGTCGTCAAGACGGCGACGTCGCACGACAGCGGGAAGTCGCGCGCCATCGTCGGCATCGCGGCCGGGACCGACCACACGTTCCCGTTCACCATGGACATCAAGCTCGCGGACGTCGGCGGCCCGAGCGCGGGCCTGATGTTCTCCCTCGGGCTGGTCGACAAGCTCACGCCGGGCTCGCTCACGGGCGGGAAGTTCATCGCGGGTACGGGCACCATCGACGACAACGGCACGGTCGGCCCCATCGGCGGCATCGCCATGAAGCTGGTGGGCGCGCGGCAGGCCGGCGCGCGGTACTTCCTCACCCCGGCCGACAACTGCGCCGCCGCGGCGGACGGGACCCCGAGCGGCCTCACGCTCGTCAAGGTCAAGAACATCTCGGACGCGAAGGCGTCGCTCGACAAGATCCGAACCGGTGACACGGCCGGCCTGCCGAGCTGCTCGGCAAGCTGACCGTGTCCGCCGCGCACGGCACGGGGCGGCCTTTCCCGGCCGCGTGCGGCGCGGGCGGGCGAGCCGGCGTCCCGCCGCGAGCCGGCGTCCCGCCGTCGGCCGCTCGCAGCGCCCCGCCGCCCGCCGGTCCCTGCGCCCCTACGAGGCGAACGTGGCCGACAGGGCCTCCGCGAGCCCGGGTACGAGGCCCGAGCCGGTGAGCACCTCGGCCGCGGCGTCCTTCTCGCGCAGCCGCAGCGCCGACTCCCGGCTCCCGTCGCGCAGCACGGCCACCGTCATGCGCACCTCCTGCCGGTCCGGGTGGCGGGCGACCCAGTCGCCGAGTGCGGCCTCGTCCAGGCCTTCGGGCAGAGCGGCCTCGGCGGACGGCGGCAGCATCAGCCGCTCCACGGTGAGCGCGCAGCCCGCGACGGAGCCGGGCCACGCGATGGTGGCGAGAAATTCGTCAAGTGCGGTGCCGGCAGGGATCTCGTCCTGTTCTACGGGGGTCAGGGGGGCGACATCGTCGCCGTCGTCAAGACCCAGCTGGTTCGCGAGCTCGGGTTCGTCCGCGCGCATGCGCTCGCTGTCCACGAGTGCGAAGAGACGGGCGGGCTGGTCCCAGCCGAGGCCCGCCGCGTACTCGTCGATTTCGAGCACGGCCCGCGTCAGCGGGTTCGCGGCCATCGGGGTCCCTGAGGGGGAAACGTTCGACATGACCAATATCCTGCCCCCTCCGGAGCCCCCGGCGGGAACTAGGTAAAGCCTCAGTAAGTTGCATGGTTGGGTCACGCGGTCGCGCGACCCGGTGGACACGCCACCCGGCAGAGCCCACGAGCCCCGTCCTACACCGGCGGACAGCCCGGGACCGTCCCAGCGGACGGCCCAAGACCGTCCCAGCGGACAGTTCAAGACCGACAGCTCAAGACCGACAGTCCAAGACCGACAGTCCAAGACAGACAGTTCAAGACCGACCCAGCAGACCGACCGACCACGACCCACGGCCTTTCCCCCGGCTCTCCCGGGGGGTTTGTCCCCGATATTTTCCGAGGTGCGCACGTTGGCTTTCCAGATGCCGGACCGCGGCGGAGGCCCGACCGGGTCACGGATGAGGATGGGCGGGCCGTCGGGCCGCGTGCGTACCCTGCTGCTGGTCCTCGGGCTGCTGGCCGTGCTCGCCATGGCCTTCGTGATGTTCTCCGGCTTCTGGACCGACTGGCTCTGGTACCGCTCGGTCGACTACGCGTCGGTGTTCACGACGACCCTGTGGACGAAGCTCGGCCTGTTCGCCGTCTTCGGCGCCTTCATGGCCCTGGCCGTCGGGTTCAACATCTGGCTCGCCCACCGGCTGAGGCCGCCGCTGAGCGCGATGTCGACGGAGCAGCAGGGCCTCGACCGGTACCGGATGAGCGTCGCGCCGTACAAGAAGTGGATTCTTTCGGCGATCGCGGCGCTGGTCGGGCTGATCGCCGGCGCCTCCGCGTCCGCTGAGTGGCGCACCTGGCTGCTGTGGGTCAACGGCGTGCCGTTCGGGAAGAAGGACCCGCAGTTCCATCTGGACGTGTCCTTCTACGCGTTCGACCTGCCCTGGTACCGGTTCCTGCTCGGGTTCGGCTTCGCCGCGGCCGTCCTGTCCGTGGTGGCCGCCGCCCTCACGCACTACCTGTACGGCGGTCTCCGCGTGACCAGCCCCGGGGCGCGCGCCACCGCGGCGGCCACCGGCCATCTGTCCGTACTGATCGGACTGTTCGTGTCGCTGAAGGCGGTGGCGTACTGGCTCGACCGGTACGGGCTCGCCGTCAAGTCCAGCGACCTGAAGGCGACCGGCAACTGGACGGGCCTGCGGTACGTCGACGCCAACGCGTACCTCCCCGCGAAGACGATCCTGTTCTGTATCGCGGTGATCTGCGCGGTCCTGTTCTTCGCCACGCTCTGGCGGCGTACCTGGCAGCTGCCGCTGATCGGTTTCGGCCTGATGGTGCTCTCCGCGATCCTCATCGGCGGCCTCTACCCGGCGATCGTGCAGAAGTTCACGGTCCAGCCGAACGAGCAGGCCAAGGAGGCGCCGTACATCCAGAAGAACATCGACGCCACGCGCTCCGCGTACGGCATCGCCTCGGCGAAGGTCAGCGACTACTCCGGCAAGGGCGGTACCGCCTCCAAGGCCGAGCAGCGCAAGGCCGCCGACTCGGCCGCCAGCTACCGGCTCGTCGACCCGAACGTGGTCTCCCCGGCCTTCCAGCAGCTCCAGCAGCCGCGCAAGTACTACCAGTTCCCCTCGACGCTCAACGTCGACCGCTACAAGGACCCCTCGACGGGCAAGCTCCAGAACACGGTCGTCGGCCTGCGCGAACTCAACATCGCCGGCATCCCCAAGCACAACTGGATCAACGACCACTTCACCTACACCCACGGCTACGGGCTGATCGCCGCAAAGGGCACCGGCACGGTCACCGACGCGAAGCAGGGCACGATCGGCTCGCCCGACTTCACCGAGTCGGGCCTGCCCACCACGGGCAAGCTCCCCGAGTACCAGCAGCAGATCTACTACGGCGAGAAGACCACGCAGTACTCGATCGTCGGCGGTCCGCAGAAGGAACTGGACTACGAGGCCAACCAGGGCGAGAAGACCACCAGTTACCGGGGCGGGAGCGGGGTCTCGCTCTCCAGCCCGCTGAACCGGGCCGCGTACGCGGTGGCGTTCAGCGAGCCGCAGATGCTCTACTCCGGCGCCATCGGCAAGGGCTCGCGCATCCTCTACAACCGGACGCCGAAGGACCGCGTGGAGGCCGTGGCGCCCTGGCTGACGCTCGACGGCGACCCGTACCCCGCGGTGGTCGACGGACGCATCCAGTGGATCGTGGACGCCTACACGACGACGGACGCGTACCCGTACTCCTCGCGTACGACGCTGGGGGACACCACGGCCGACTCGCTCACCAGCGACTCCCGTGCGGTGGTGGCCCAGCAGAACCAGGTCAACTACATCCGCAACTCGGTGAAGGCCACCGTCGACGCGTACACCGGCAAGGTGACGCTCTACCAGTGGGACACCAAGGACCCCGTCCTGAAGACGTGGATGAAGGCGTTCCCCGGCACCGTCGAACCGAAGAAGGACATCCCGGCCGACCTGGAGGCGCACATGCGCTACCCGCAGGACCTGTTCAAGGTCCAGCGGGAGCTGCTGACGCGCTACCACGTGACCGACGCCGCGCAGTTCTACAGCGGAAGCGACGCCTGGCAGGTGCCCGACGACCCGACGACACGCGCGGGCAGCGCCGTGCCGCCGTACTATCTGAGCCTCCAGATGCCCGGCTCGAAGCAGCAGACGTTCTCGCTGACGACGACGTTCACCCCGAGCGGCCGGCCGAACCTGGGCGCCTTCATGTCCGTCGACGCCGATGCCACCAGTCCCGACTACGGGACCATCAGAGTGCTCAGAGTCACCGGCAACAACGTGCAGGGCCCGCAGCAGATGCAGAGCGAACTCAACGGTGGTGACGATGTCGCGTCGTTCGTGAAGAACCTCAAGGGCACCGACTCGGACATCGAGTACGGCAACATGCTGACGGTGCCGCTCGACCAGGGCTTCCTGTACGTCGAGCCCGTGTACACCAGGGGCGGGAGCCAGAACTACCCGCTGCTGAAGAAGGTCGCCGCCTCGTACGCCGGGGGCAAACCGGTCTTCGAGGACTCCCTGTCGGAGGCGCTCAACGCGGTGTTCGGGTCGGCGGGGGCGAGCCGGCCACCCGGCCGGGACCAGACCGCGCCCCCGCCCAAGGGGAACAACCCCGCGCTCCAGCAGGCCGTCCAGGACGCGCAGAAGGCCTACGACGAGGGGCAGGCCGCGCTGAGCGAGAAGCCCACCGACTGGGACGCGTGGGGCAAGGCCCAGCAGGCGCTTGAGGACGCCCTCAAGCGGGCGTCGGCGGCCGGGGGCACCGCGTCCGGGTCCGGTACGGGCAGCGGCGGCGGGGGCTCCGGCTGACCGCTCGCCGGCCGGACCGGGCAGCGGGCCGAGCCACCGGGCCGGGCGGCGGGCCGAGCCGCCGGGCGCGAGCGGCGGGCTGGGTCGCCGGCTGAGTACCGGGCTGAGCAGGGCACACTCCGCACCGTGCTAGAGTTGATCACACAACGGCGCGGGGTGGAGCAGCTCGGTAGCTCGCTGGGCTCATAACCCAGAGGTCGCAGGTTCAAATCCTGTCCCCGCTACTGAAGTCCCCCGGCCCCCCGGGGGGGCCCCGGGGGCCCGGGGGGGCGGGGGGCCCGGGGGGGGGGGGGGGGGGAGGTGGG
>NZ_JAIUKE010000215.1:11672-14102 GCF_020176795.1 Streptomyces sp. 8L | reverse complement strand
CCCCGCCCGCGCTCCACAAACCCCCGCCCCCCCCACCCCCCCCCCCCCCCCCCCCACCCCCGCCCCCCCCCCCCCCGGCCCCCTCGGCACGTGTTTGTGCGAACTCTGTAGTGGTCCGTGCGCAGCGGCCCGTACCGTGTTTGACTTATCCCTCCCAGGGCATGTCGACAAAACGCTGAAGTGACCTTGCGGGCCGCGATATACCAAGTGTTCGCGGGTAGCAGCTAATGCGACGATGGGTTTGATGGGGGATAGGACAACTCTGTTGGAGACGGGGCGGTTTGCGCGGAGGCGTACCGATGTCGGCTCAGGCGTCGGTACGCTCGGTCCGGCCGCTCCCACAGAGCCGGCCGGACCCACGGAGCCCACGGAGGCCATGGACCAGGCCGAGCAGACCGAGGCCGAGGCGGAAGCCCGCCACCGAGCCGCGGCGAAGACGGGTGATACGGCGGCAGCGAGCGCGCTCGGCGCGCTCCTGCTGCGCCGTGGCGACCTCGACGGCGCCGAGCCCCACCTGAGGTGCGCCACCGCGGAGGGCGACCGCGCCGCCGCCAACAACCTGGGCGTCCTGCTCCACCAGCGCGGTTACGGCGACGAGGCCGCCGGCTGGTGGCGGGTGGCCGCCGTCGCGGGCTCCGCCGCCGCGGCCCACGCCCTCGGCAAGCACTTCCGCGAGCGCGGCGACGAGCCCGCCGCCGAGTACTGGCTGCGCCAGTCCGCGGAGCAGGGCCACGCCTCCGGCGCGTACGCCCTCGCCGACCTGCTCGAACACCGCAGCGACGTCGGGGCGGAGCGCTGGCTGCGCGCCGCCGCGGAGCGCGGGCACCGCGAGGCCTCGTACCGTCTCGCCCTCACGCTGGAGCGCCGCGCCAGGGAGCGGCTGCGGCCTGCGGGGGACCCGGCGGGCCCCGCGCTGATCGAGGACGCCGTGCACTGGTACCGGCAGGCCGCCGCGCGCGGCCACCGGCGCGCGGCCCTGCACCTCGGCGCGATCCTGGAGCGCCGCGGCGAGCTGAAGGAGGCCGGGCGCTGGTACCTGAGCTCCGCCAAGGACGGCGAGGCCAAGGCAGCGAGCGCCCTCGCCTTCCTGCTCCGCGACGCGGGCGACGAGGAGTCGGCCGCCGTGTGGTGGCTGCGCGCCGCCCAGGACGGCGACGGCTCCGCGGCCAACGCGCTCGGCGCGCTGCACGCGGCCCGCGGCGAACAGCAGTCCGCCGAGCGCTGGTACCGCACGGCGATGGACGCGGGCGACGTCAACGGCGCGTACAACCTGGCGCTGCTGTGCGCCGCCCAGGAGCGGGACGCGCAGGCCGAGCAGTGGTACCGGCGCGCCGCCTACGCCGGCCACCGCGAGGCGGCCAACGCGCTGGCCGTGCTGCTGCTCCAGGCCGGCGACGCGGCGGGCGCGGAGCCGTGGTTCTCCAAGGCGGCCGAGGCGGGCAGCGTCGACGCCGCGTTCAACCTCGGCATCCTGTACGCCAGCCGCGACGACGACGGCTCCGCGCTCAAGTGGTACGAGCGCGCCGCCTCCGGCGGCCACACGGAGGCCGCGCTCCAGGTCGCCATCGCCTGCCTCAGGGACGGCGACGAGCGCACCGCGGAGCGCCACCTGCGCTGCTCGGCCGGGGGCGGCAGCGTCGAGGCGGCGTACCGCCTCGCCATGCTGCTGGACGCGCGCCGCCCGCCCGCGGCGCCGCCCGCCCTGGGCGAGGCGCAGCTGCGCACCGAGAAGACCGAGTGCGAGCTGTGGTACGAGCGGGCGGCGGAGCAGGGGCACGTACGGGCCCAGGTGCGCGCGGGCATGCTCGCGGCCCGCAGGGGCGACACCGAGGGCGCGGCCGGCTGGTACCGGCAGGCCGCGGAGGCGGGCAGCCGCAGCGGCGCGTTCAACCTCGGCCTGCTCCTCGTGCGCGAGGGCGCCGAGGCCGAGGCCGTGCTGTGGTGGAAGCGTGCCGCGGGGGCCGGGCATGGCAGGGCCGCCCTGCGGCTCGCGCTGCTCGCCGCGCGGTCCGGCGAGCTGACCGAGGGGCAGCGGTGGTGCGCCCGCGCGGTGGAGCTCGGCCCGGCCGAGGTCGCGGAGCGCGCGGCGAAGCTTCTGGACGCCCTGCACCAGGAGTTGACGGCCTGAGCCGGCCGCGCCCCGGCCCCGGCGAGAGGCCTCCCGGAGGCCGCCGGGAAGGAATTTGCCCATCCGGTGAGCGTGACGTAATGTTCAGTTCATCGACGCGGGGTGGAGCAGCTCGGTAGCTCGCTGGGCTCATAACCCAGAGGTCGCAGGTTCAAATCCTGTCCCCGCTACGGAAAGTCCGAAGGCCCCGATCTCCTGGAGATCCGGGCCTTCGGCATGTCGGCGCCCGAACGGCGCCGACCCCGACCCCCCCCCCCCGGGGCGGGGGGGGGGGGGGCGGGCCGGGCGAGGGCGCGGGGGGG
>NZ_JAIUKE010000215.1:0-11664 GCF_020176795.1 Streptomyces sp. 8L | reverse complement strand
ATAGCCGGCATCCGCCCTCTTTCCTCGGCGGGGTGCTGTCGTTGCGGGCGCCCCCCCCCCCCCCCCCCCCCCCCCCCCCCCCGCCGCGGGGGCGGGGGGCGGCGGAGCAGTCCGGGCACAGGCCGCGGAAGGTGACCTCGACGTCCGAGACCGTGAAGCCGAAGCGCTCGTCCGCGGGCAGCTGGCTGAGCGGGTCGCCCGCGGTGTGCACGTCACGGATGGTGCCGCAGTTGGCGCAGACCAGGTGCTGGTGCGGGCGGTGCGCGTTCGGGTCGTAGCGCTTGGCCTTGTGGTCGGTGGCCACTTCTATGACCTCGCCGAGCGAGACCATCTCGCCGAGCGTGTTGTACACCGTCGCCCGCGAGATCTCCGGAAGTCTGCCGACGGCGCGCGCGTGCACCTCGTCGGCCGTCAGGTGGATGTGCTCCCCGTCGAGTACCTCGGCCACCACGCGGCGCTGCGCCGTCAGGCGCCAGCCGCGCTCGCGCAAGCGTTCCAACAGGTCACTCATGGAACCAGCCTAACAGTGGGGGAACAGGTGTTCCGGGCTCGGTATGACTTTGGATGACTGCTTGACTTAGACAGTGTCCATTGTAGGATCGGGTTCGGCAAACGCCAAGGGACGGAAACTTCGCAGGAGGCGCACGTGACGCAGGGACCGCTGACCACGGAGGCCGGGGCTCCGGTCGCCGACAACCAGAACAGTGAGACCGCGGGCGTCGGCGGTCCCATGCTCATCCAGGACCAGGCTCTGCTGGAGAAGCTGGCCCACTTCAACCGCGAGCGCATCCCGGAGCGCATCGTCCACGCGCGCGGCGCCGGCGCCTACGGCACCTTCACGCTGACCCGCGACGTCTCGCAGTGGACGCGGGCGAAGTTCCTCTCCGAGGTCGGCAAGCAGACCGAGACCTTCCTGCGCTTCTCGACCGTCGCGGGCAACCTCGGCTCGGCGGACGCGGTGCGCGACCCCCGCGGTTTCGCGCTGAAGTTCTACACCGAGGACGGCAACTACGACCTCGTCGGGAACAACACCCCGGTGTTCTTCATCAAGGACGCCATCAAGTTCCCCGACTTCATCCACACCCAGAAGCGCGACCCGTACACGGGCTCGCAGGAGGCGGACAACGTCTGGGACTTCTGGGGTCTTTCGCCCGAGTCCACGCACCAGGTGACCTGGCTGTTCGGCGACCGCGGCATCCCCGCGACCCTGCGCCACATGAACGGCTACGGCTCGCACACCTACCAGTGGAACAACGAGGCCGGCGAGGTCTTCTGGGTCAAGTACCACTTCAAGACCGACCAGGGGATCAAGAACCTCACCACGGAGGAGGCCAACCGGCTCTCGGGCGTCGACCCGGACAGCCACCAGCGCGACCTGCGCGAGGCCATCGAGCGCGGCGACTTCCCGTCCTGGACCGTGCAGGTGCAGATCATGCCCGAGGCGGACGCGGCGACGTACCGCTTCAACCCGTTCGACCTGACCAAGGTCTGGCCGCACGCGGACTACCCGCCGATCGAGATCGGCAAGCTGGAGCTCAACCGCAACCCGGAGAACATCTTCGCCGAGGTCGAGCAGTCCATCTTCAGCCCGGCGCACTTCGTGCCCGGCATCGGCCCGTCCCCGGACAAGATGCTCCAGGGCCGCCTGTTCGCCTACGGCGACGCGCACCGCTACCGCGTCGGCATCAACGCCGACCACCTGCCGGTCAACCGCCCGCACGCCACCGAGGCCCGTACGAACAGCCGCGACGGCTTCCTGTACGACGGCCGCCACAAGGGCGCCAAGAACTACGAGCCGAACAGCTTCGGCGGCCCGTTCCAGACGGACCGGCCGCTCTGGCAGCCGACCCAGGTCAGCGGCTCCACCGGCCACCACGAGGCGCCCTCGCATGCCGAGGACAACGACTTCGTGCAGGCGGGCGACCTCTACCGGAAGATGACCGAGGACGAGAAGGCCCGTCTCGTCGACAACCTCGCGCAGTTCATCTCGAAGGTGTCGCGCGACGACATCGCCGAGCGCGCGGTGAACAACTTCCGTCAGGCCGACGGTGACTTCGGCAAGCGGCTGGAGTCCGCGGTCCAGGCCCTCCGCGGCTGACCCCGCTCGCCGGAAGCGGAGGAGGCCGGGCCCCGGCGGGGTCCGGCCTCCTCGTGCGTTCCGGCCTGTCCCGGCCGAACGGGTCCCTCGTGCGTCGGGGACCGTACGGTCCGAACGAGACGCGTCCCGGTTCGTACGGTACGAACGGGGTGCTCAGTAGCGCTCGTTGAGGTAGTCAAGCAGCAGGCCGTGCAGGATGCCGTTGGACGCCGCCGCGTTGGCGCTGTGCGGGCCCTTGGTGCCGTCGAGTCCGGTGAACCTGCCGCCCGCCTCCTGGACGACGACCGAGGGCGCGGCCATGTCCCAGAGGGACAGCTCGGGTTCCGCGCACATGTCCACGGAGCCCTCCGCGACCATCATGTACTGCCAGAAGTCGCCGTAGCCGCGCGTACGCCAGCAGGCCCGCGTCAGATTCAGGAAGCCGTCGAGGCGGCCCTGCTCCTCCCAGCCGCTCAGCGAGGAGTACGCGAACGACGCGTCGCCCAGCTCCGAGACGTCCGACACCCGCAGCCGGGTCGCCTGCGACAGACTGCGGCCGGTGTACGCGCCGCCGCCCCGCTCGGCCCACCACCGGCGGCCCAGCGCGGGCGCCGACACCACCCCGACGACCGGCTCGTAGCCGCCCTCGCCCGCCACCGTCAGCGAGATCAGCGTCGCCCACACCGGCACACCGCGCACATAGTTCTTCGTCCCGTCGATCGGGTCGACGACCCAGCGGCGGGCCCCCGTGCCCTGTACGCCGAACTCCTCACCGAGGACCGCGTCGCGCGGACGGGCGCGCTGGAGACTGCCCCGGATCAGCTCCTCGGCGGCCTTGTCCGCCTCGCTCACCGGCGTCATGTCCGGTTTCGTCTCGACCTTCAGGTCCAGGGCCTTGAACCGGTCCATCGTCGCGGCGTCGGCGGCGTCGGCCAGGACATGGGCCAGACGCAGATCATCGTGGTAGTCGGACATGGGCGTCACAGTACCGGGGGCCGGGGCCGTGTCCTCAAGATCTCCTCAGGCCGTGGCGGCCCGCGTCAGTGCGCAGAACCGGAGAGCTGGAGGCCGATGACGCCGACGATGACGAACGTGATCGACACCAGCTTGAGCGTGGAGACGACGTCCCCGAGGAAGATCATGCCGTAGATCGTCGTACCGGCGGCGCCGATGCCCGTCCACACCGCGTACGCGGGGCCCACGTCCAGCTTCTTCAGGGCGAGGGTCAGCAGGCCGAAGCTGCCGAGCGCGAAGCTCGCGAAGGCGATCGTCGGCCACAGCCGGGTGAAGCCGTGCGACAGCTTCAGGCAGACGGCGAAGCCCGTCTCCAGCAGTCCCGCGACCACGACCAGCAGCCACGCCATCGTCGATAGCCTCCCAGGTCCGTGACTGCTTCGTCTCGCTTGGTGCGATTATGCACTTACCAGTACGAGGACGGCGCAAACTTTTCCCGGGCGCCCCCGTTCTGCCGGCCCGTCAGACCGGCGCGGCCGGACGTGGGGACCTCGCGGGGCCGGGCCGGCCGCACGCGGGGACGTCACCGCCCGGCACCCGCTCAGTCGCCCTCGTGCCGCTCGCGGGTCGCGAGCAGCCTGCGCAGCGAGTAGAGCCTGGCCGGGTCGGCGTGCCCCTCGGCCACCCAGGCGTCCAGCGCGCAGTCCGGCTCGTCGTGGCCGCACGCGCGCGGGCAGTCCTCGGTGCCCGGCACGAGGTCGGGGAAGGCGAGGATCACGCGCGACGGATCGATGTGCGCGAGACCGAACGACCGGATGCCGGGCGTGTCGACCACCCAGCCGTCCGCCTTCGCCAGCGGCAGCGCGAGCGCCGAGACCGTCGTGTGCCTGCCCCGCCCCGTGACCGCGTTGACCAGGCCCGTGATCCGCTGCCTGTCGTCCGCGACCAGGGAGTTGACCAGCGTCGTCTTCCCGACGCCGGAGTGCCCGACGAACGCCGTCGTGCGGTCCTTCAGCAGCGCCCGCACCCGATCGGCGTCCGCGCCGCCCGCCAGCTCGTCGTGGCGCGTGACGACGTAGCGCACACCGAGCGGACGGTACGTCTCCAGCAGCGGCTCGGGCGACGCGAGGTCCGACTTCGTCAGGACCAGCAGCGGCTCAAGACCGCCGTCGTACGCGGCCACCAGCGCCCGGTCGATCAGCCGGGGGCGCGGCTCGGGGTCCGCGAGGGCCGTGACGATCGCGAGCTGGTCCGCGTTCGCGACGATCACCCGCTCGTAGGGGTCGTCGTCGTCCGCCGTGCGCCGCAGCACCGAGGTGCGCGGCTCGATCCGCACGATCCGCGCCAGCGTGTCCTTCGCGCCGGTCAGGTCCCCGACGATGCCCACCCGGTCGCCCACGACGGCCGCCTTGCGGCCCAGTTCGCGGGCCTTCATCGCCATCACGACCCGGTCCCCGACGAGGCAGGTGAGCCGGCCGCGGTCCACGGTGAGCACCATGCCCTCGGCCGCGTCCTCGTGCTTGGGCCTGATGTTGGTGCGCGGCCTGCTGCCCTTCGGGTTCGGGCGGGTGCGGATGTCGTCCTCGTCGGGGTTCTTGCCGTAGCGGCGCATCGCCTCAGACCTCCGCGACCGCTCCGGCGTCCGCCAGCATGCCGGTCCACATGCGGGGGAAGTCGGGGAGGGTCTTGGCCGTCGTCCCCACGTTCTCGATCTCGATGCCAGGGACGGCGAGGCCGAGCACCGCCGCCGCGGTCGCCATCCGGTGGTCGTCGTACGTGTGGAAGACGCCGCCGTGCAGCGGGCGCGGCCGGATGACCAGGCCGTCGGTGGTCTCCGTGACATCGCCGCCCAGCTCGTTGATCTCCTTGGTCAGCGCGGCCAGCCGGTCCGTCTCGTGCATCCGCAGATGCGCCACCCCGCGCAGCGTCGAGGGGGAGTCCGCGAGCGCGGCCACCGCCGCGATACCGGGCGCCAGCTCACCGACCGCACTCAGGTCCGCGTCGATGCCGTGGACGCGGCCGGAGCCCGCGAACGTCAGCGCCGTGCCCTCGTGGGTCGATACGATGCCGCACGATCCGCCCATCCGGGTGAACAGCGACCGCAGCGCGTCGCCGGGCTGCGTGGTGCGCGTGGGCCAGTCGGGGACGGTGACCCGGCCGCCGGTGATCAGCGCGGCGGCGAGGAACGGCTGCGCGTTGGACAGATCGGGCTCGACCGTCAGGTCCCGGCCGAGCAGCGCGCCGCTGCGTACCCGCCACACGTCGGGCTCCCCGCCGGTCTCCGGCTCGTCGACCCGCGCGCCGACCGCGCGCAGCATGTCCACCGTCATCCGGATGTGCGGCAGCGACGGCAGCGCGCCGCCGACGTTGCGCACCTCCACGCCCTGGTTGAAGCGCGGCGCGGAGAGCAGCAGCGCGGAGACGAACTGGGACGACGCGGAGGCGTCGATCCCGACCCTGCCGCCCTCCAGCGCTCCGTGGCCGTGGACGGTCAGCGGCAGCGAACCGCGGCCGTGGTCGTCGATCCTGGCGCCGAGCGCGCGCAGCGCCTTGATGACCACGCCGAGGGGCCGCTCGTAGGAGCGGGGGTCGCCGTCGAAGGCCACGGGACCGTCCGCGAGCGCGGCGACCGGCGGCAGGAACCGCATGACGGTGCCCGCGTTCCCCACCTGGACGTCCGCGGGGCCGTACAGGCCGGCCGGGATGACCCGCCACGCCTCGCCCGTGGTGGCGGCCTCTCCGGTGTCGCCCATGCCGCGCGAGGACTGCGACGACGACGAGACCGTCTCCTCGATGCCGACGCCCATGGCCCGCAGCGCGTCCGCCATCAGCAGGGTGTCGCGCGACCTCAGCGGCCGGCGCAGCCAGCCGGGCTCGGCGGCCAGGGCGGCCAGGACCAGGGCCCGGTTGGTGACCGACTTGGACCCGGGCACGGTGACCGTCGCTTCGACGGGCCCCGTGGCTCGGGGGGCGTGCCAGAGGTCGGGCTGCGCGGAACTCTCGGTCATGGCCTTCACTTTAGTGGCTGGGCACGCACGGTGATTCCTGCCAAAAGCGCCGAAACAGGGGTGTAATCCGGCCGTGATATCGCCGGAGGGCGCCGACGCGACGGGCGCCGCGGGGGGAGCGCCCCGCGAGCGCGGCGGGGCGCCGCAGGTGCAGTGGGCGCGGGGAGGCGCGGGCGCAGTGGGCGCCAGGCGCGGGGAGTCGGGCGCCGGGCGCCCTCACAGGCCGAGCAGCCAGCGCCCCCCGCCGATCAGGCAGCACAGCGACACCACGTGGAAGAGGAAGAACCACAGGCCCGCGCCCACCCCGGTCAGCCGCGCGAGCTGGTCGGCGTCCGAGTCGCCCGCCCCGCCCGCGCGCCGCTTCGCCTGGAGCTCGAAGGCCGGGCGCACGCCGCCGAGCAGCAGGAACCAGACCACCGTGTACGTGAAGGCGGCCTGCACCGCGGGGCCCGTCAGCCACGACACCAGGACGAAGGCCGCGCCCGCGACGAGCACCGTCAGCACGCCGTACGCGTTGCGGATCATGACCAGCATCGCGAGCAGCAGCACCGTCGCCGACCACAGCAGGAGCGTCGAGTGGTGCGCGGCCAGCAGCCAGGCGCCGCCGAGCCCCAGCAGCGGCGGCGCCGTGTACCCCGCGGCGGCCGTGAGGATCATGCCGAGGCCGGTCGGCCTGCCCCGGCTCACGGTCAGGCCCGAGGTGTCCGAGTGCAGCCGGATGCCGTCCAGCTTGCGGCCCATCACCAGCGCGGTCAGGCCGTGGCCGCCCTCGTGCGCGATCGTCACCGCGTTGCGGGTGATCCGCCAGACCCCGCGCGGCACCACGCAGGCCAGTGCCAGCACGCCCGTCGCCACCACCAGCCAGATGCCGGGGCCCGGCTGGGTGCCGAATATCCGGTCCCACAGATCGTCCATGGCGCGCTCCTGTCCGGGCGGGGTGCGGGGTGAGGTCCGCAGTGTGCCAAAGCCCTCTGAGAACGCCCGTGCCGGGGCCGACGCCCGCGCCCGGGCTTTGGACTCCGGGCCCGGCCATGACTTAGCGTTGCCGCAGCAGGCGCGAGGGGCGGTGGAACGGAACATGTGCGGCCGGTACGCGGCGAGCAGGGCGCCGGAGGACCTCAGGAACGCCTTCGGGATCGAGCGGTGGGACCCCGAGGAGTCGTTCACCGCCTTCGAGCCCGACTGGAACGTGGCGCCGACCAAAGAGGTCCCCGCGATCCTCGACCGCGTTCCCAGGGACGACCCCGGCGCCGGAGCGGTACGGCAGCTGCGCACCCTGAAGTGGGGGCTCGTCCCGTCCTGGTCGAAGACGCCCGACGGCGGCGCCCGCATGATCAACGCGCGGGCCGAGACCGTGCACGAGAAGACCTCGTACCGAAGGCCCTTCGCCGCGCGCCGCTGCATCCTCCCCGCCGACGGCTACTACGAGTGGATGACCGGCGCCGACGAACGGGAGCTGGAGGAGAAGGGGCGCAAGAAGCGCCCGCGCAAGCAGCCCTACTTCGTGACGCCCGCCGACGGATCGGTCATGGCGCTCGCCGGGCTCTACGAGTTCTGGCGCGACAAGACCCTGCCGGGCGACCACCCGCGCGCCTGGTGGGTCACCTGCACGGTGATCACCACCGAGGCGGAGACCGCGCCGCTCGCCGTCGCCCCCGAGGAGGGACCCCGCTCGCTGTCGGACATCCACCCGCGGATGCCGCTGATGCTCACCCCCGACCGGTGGGACGCGTGGCTCGACCCGTCCCGCACGGACGTGGAGGAGCTGCGGCCCCTGCTGGAGCCGCCGCCGCCCGGGCTGATGCGCGCGTACCCCGTCGCCACCGCGGTCTCGGACGTCCGCAACAACGGGCCGGAACTGGTCAGGGCCCTGGAAGCCCCCGAGGAGAGCACGCTCTTCTGATCCGGTCCCCGACGTGGCTCCACCGCCGCGCGCCGGTCCGAGGGACCATGGCCGCATGACCAGCCGTACCACCCTCCCCCCTGAACGCCGCACCGTCGACACCCCCGCGGGGCCCGCGAGGATCACCTGGCACCGGGCTCCCGAGCCGCGGCTCGTCCTCGCGCTCGGCCACGGCGCGGGCGGCGGGATCGAGGCGCGCGACCTGGCCGCGCTCGCCGCCGCGCTGCCGCCCGACGGCTACACCGTCGCCCTGGTGGAGCAGCCCTGGCGCGTGGCGGGCAAGAAGGTCGCGCCCGCGCCCAAGACGCTGGACACCGCCTGGCGTGCCCTGTGGCCCGCGCTCGCGGAGCAGGGCGCGCCCGTCGTCGCGGGCGGGCGCAGCGCGGGCGCGCGCGTCGCCTGCCGCACGGCCGCCGGACTGGGCGCGCACGCCGTGCTCGCGCTCAGCTTCCCGCTGCACCCGCCGGGGCGGCCGGAGAAGTCCCGCGACGGCGAACTGCTCTCCGCCGGCCTGCCGACCCTGGTGGTGCAGGGGGGCGCCGATCCCTTCGGAAAGCCGGGCGAGTACCCGGACGGCGACTTCGACCTGCTGGAGATCGCACACGCCGACCACGGCTTCGCGGTGCCGAAGCGGGCGCCTCTCAGTCAGGAGGACGCACTCGGGACCCTCACCGAGGGCGTCGCCACCTGGCTCGGCCGCCTCGGGAATGCCCGCTGAGTGACCGCTGTTGTGAGAGGCACCGGTGACGCCAGCCGGTGAACCGAGCAGGAAGAGGGAGTCCCGCCTCATGGGTTCCATCATGTGCCCGAACCGCTCCGATGCCGCGCGCCCCCGTGGCGACGGCATGGAATGGACGGTGCTGCCCGCGGCGTCGAGCACCTCCGCGCTGGGTGCCTCCGCGGCGGAGCAGCAGGCCTCGAAGCCCGATGGTCGACTATTCTCCGAGGCGAGCGGGGTCGGGTTCGGCTCCGCGACCGCATTGGAGGAGGTGGGTCCGGTCACTGGGACTGAATCAGAGACGTCAGGGACGGGCGACGGACACATCGAGGAGACCGCTGCCGAGCGCAGCGCCCGCTTCGAGCGCGATGCCCTGGGCTACCTCGACCAGATGTACTCGGCGGCCCTGCGCATGACGCGCAACCCGGCCGATGCGGAAGACCTGGTGCAGGAGACCTACGCGAAGGCGTACGGCTCGTTCCACCAGTTCCGCGAGGGGACCAACCTCAAGGCGTGGATGTACCGCATCCTCACGAACACGTTCATCAACTCGTACCGCAAGAAGCAGCGCGAGCCCCAGCGCAGTGCCGCGGAGGAGATCGAGGACTGGCAGCTGGCGCGCGCCGAGTCGCACTCGTCGACCGGGCTGCGGTCGGCGGAGGCCGAGGCGCTGGACCGGCTGCCCGACTCCGACGTCAAGAGGGCGCTGCAGGCGATCCCGGAGGAGTTCCGCATCGCCGTGTATCTCGCCGATGTCGAGGGCTTTGCCTACAAGGAGATCGCGGACATCATGGGGACACCCATCGGCACGGTGATGTCAAGACTGCACCGTGGCCGCCGCCAGCTGCGCGGGATGCTGGAGGACTACGCCCGTGACCGCGGGCTCGTCCCCGCGGGTGCTGCCGGTAAGTCGTCCGACAACGGGAAAGGCGCGGGCTCATGAGCTGCGGAGAGCCGCATGAGACGGATTGCGCCGAGGTACTCGACCACCTCTACGAGTTCCTCGACCACGAGATGCCCGAGCGTGAGGGGCACAAGCTGGAGGTGCACTTCGAGGAGTGCTCTCCGTGCCTGGAGAAGTACGGCTTGGAGCAGGCCGTCAAGAAGCTCGTGAAGCGCTGCTGCGGCCATGACGACGTGCCGACGGACCTGCGGGACAAGGTCATGGGCCGGATCGAGCTGATCAGGTCGGGCCACATGCCGGACACCGAGCTCTCCACCGGCGCCGACCCGCACCGCGCCACCGCCGACTAGCGGCGGGACGCACGGCCTCCGTCTCCGACGTGCATGAGGGCGCAGGTCTGCGTCCGCCGACGCGCGGCAGGGCGCAGACCTCCGTCGAGCGTCTGGCGCAGACCCCCGTCGAGCGTCTGTACGTGTCGACGTCCGTGCCGTTGTCACCCGAAGGTGCTAATCGGGTGCGACGGCCCGTGGCGGCGCGCCGCCGTCACTAGCCTGTCCCGAACCTGACCCGTTCTCCGGCCCCGGCTGCTCCGCGCACCCGGTCGCGTCCGGAGCGCGGGGACGACGAGGGGCGGGGGGACGCCGTGAAGGTCATTCCGGGTGCGGCGCGCGCCTGTATCGCGGCCGCGGTGCTGGTAGCGGCCGCCTGCGTACTGCCCGCCGCCCTGACGGCGGAGACTCCCTGGCGAGCGGTGCTGCCGCTCGCCCTTCTCTACGCGCTCTGCGAGGCGCCGGCGCCCGCGTGCGTCCGGCTGCGGGCCGCGGGCGGCGCGATGGACGCCTCGGCGCCGGTCGCCCCCGGATCGTTCTTCCCCGTCCTGCTCGCCGCGGCCTTCCTCCTCCCGCCGTCAGCCGCCGCGCTGGTCGCCGTGCCGGGCGCGCTGCTCGGCCGCGTGGAGCGGCGCCCGTACGCGGCCCGCAGGATCTGGCGCGCCGCCCAGCTCGCGCTGGCGACCTGGGCCGCGGCCCGCGCCCAGACGGTCCTCGGCGGCCCGGTGGCGCTCGGCGGCGGGGGCTACGGCCTCACCAGGCCCGACTTCCCGTACGTCCTGCTGCCTGCGGGTGCCGCGGCGCTCGTCTTCTGCCTGGTCCTCACCGCGCTCGACGGGGGCATCCTCGCCGCGGCGGAGCGGGTGCCGGTGCGCGCCGCCTGGCGCGGGCTGCTGCCGGGCTCGCTGGCCGCGCACGGCGTGCACGCGCTGGCGGGCCTGATGATGGCGGTCCTGTGGCGCAGCTCCTACGGGCCGCTGTCGTCCCTGTTCGTGATGCTGCCCATGTCCATCTCCTGCTGGGTCTTCGCGCAGTACCACCGCGAGCGCGCCGCCCACCGGGCCACGATCAGGGCGCTCGTCCAGGCCGTCGACATCAAGGACAGGTACACGCGTGGCCACAGCGAACGGGTGGGGCGCGCCTCCGCGATGATCGCCGCGGAGCTCGGCATGGACCGGGACCGCCTTGAGGTGCTGCGCTTCGCGGGGATTCTGCACGACGTGGGGAAGCTGGGCGTGCCGACGCGCGTCCTGCGCAAGGAGGGGCCGCTCACCCCGCAGGAGCGGCGGGTCATCGAGCTGCACCCCGAGTACGGGCACGAGATCGTGCGCGGCATCGTCTTCCTCGGCGAGGCGCGGTCCGCGATCCTGCACCACCACGAGCGGATGGACGGCAGCGGCTATCCCCACGGGCTGCACGGCGACGAGATCCCCGAGGTCGCCCGCGTGGTCGCGGTCGCGGACGCCTTCGACGCGATGACGTCGACCCGCTCGTACCGCAGGGCGCGGCCGGTGGCGACGGCGGTCGCGGAGCTGCGGCGGTGCGCGGGCAGCCAGTTCGACCCGGCGATGGTCGGGGCGCTGGTGCGGGCGCTGGCGCGGCACGGCTGGGAGACGACGGTGACGGCCGACGAGACGGGCACCGGCCCGGCGGCGGCCCGCCCCGCCCTCGGCGCCCCGCGCGACGGCGCCGCGCGGGGAGAACCGGGTTCCGGGCCCGCCGCCTCAGGCCCCGCCGCCTCCGGAGCCGGCCCCTCGGATGCCGCCACGAG
>NZ_JAIUKE010000214.1 GCF_020176795.1 Streptomyces sp. 8L | reverse complement strand
CCCCCGGCGCCGGCCTCCCGGCCCGGCCGCTCCCAGCCCTGGCCGCTCCCGGGCCCGGCCGCCCCCGGCCCGGTGTCTCGCGGGTCCGGTTACCGCTGGGTCACCAGCGCTTCCTTCACGAACCAGCCCTTGCCGCTGTCCGCCTCCCGGTGCCCGGTCTGGGTCAGCTGGAGGTTGTTGGTCTCCGGCGCCCACATCAGCGAGGTCACGCCGCCGATCAGCGACACGGCGCCCATGAACACCATCGACCAGCTCAGGCCCAGGTGGTCCAGCGACAGCGGCAGCAGGAACGTGCCCATCGCCGCTCCGATCCGGCTCGCCGCCGAGGACAGGCCGACGCCCGAGGTGCGGATCGACGTCGGGAAGACCTCGTCCGGGTAGATGCCGGGCAGGATGCTCATGATCCCGTAGCTGAACAGGTAGCCGAAGAAGCAGACCGTGGCCAGCCACACCGGCAGCACCGAGTCCAGCGAGACGACGAACAGCATCAGCGCGCAGACGAACATCGGCCAGATGAGGATCGTGCGGCGGCCGACGCGGTCCACCAGCCACCAGCCGGTCGCCGCGCCGATCAGCGCGATGACCGTGCCGAGCAGGGCGCCCGCGAGCGCGGAGCCGCCGAGGCCGATCGCACGCAGGACGGTCGGCTGGAAGAAGGTCAGCGCGAAGTAGGGCAGGACGATGCAGATCCAGAAGACGCAGGTGAACACGGTGCGCCGCAGGTAGTCGGGGGAGAACAGGTCCCGGTAGCGGGTCTCCTCGGCGTGCTCGGCGCGCCAGTCCTCGGTGTCCATCGAGACGCCGAGGTCCTCCTCGACGATCCGGGCGGCCTCCTCCTGCCGGCCCTTGGAGATCAGCCAGCGCGGCGACTCGGGGAGTCCGTGCCGGATCAGCAGGCACGCCACGGCGGGGACGGCGCTCGCGGCGAGCGTGTAGTGCCAGGCGCCCGGCCAGTTGGTGTTGACGAGGTAGCCGAGCAGGTACGCGACGACGTAACCGACGTTCCACAGGATTTCCAAGATCCCCAGATAGTTGCCGCGTTTCTTCGTGGGCGCGAACTCGGCGAGCAGCGGTGAGCCGATGGAGTAGTCGGCGCCGACGGCGAGACCCATGATCAGACCGAGCGCGAACACCTGCCAGGCCGCCGTGACGAAGAACATCAGCACGGCGCACGCCAGGAACACCGAGAGGTCGATGGTGAACATCGGGCGGCGGCCGAGCTTGTCGGTCAGGTAGCCGAGGCAGAGGCCGCCGAAGAACGTGCCGATCAGCGTCGAGGACGAGATCAGCGAGTTCCAGGTCGACGTGACACCGATGTCCCGGGCCATCGCCGTGCCGGCGAGCGCCGAGGCGACGGAGGCGAAGACGAAGCCGTCGATGAACATCCCGCCGCCGGTGGCGACGGTCAGGCGCCGCAGGAAGCGCCGCGTCCCGGGGCTTCCGTGGCCCCCGGGCCCCTCGGGGCTCCCCGTACCCGGCGGACTGGTCCTGCCCGCCCCGCGTGGTTCGTGCGCAGCTGTCGTCATGTGGTGTGCCTTCCGAGCGGCGGATGTACGGGCACCTCTCCAGAATCCGGGCAAACATTCCTGTGAATACGGTTTACGCGGGATCGAGGGGTGGCGCCCGCTCTGCCGCCCACCGGCGCGCCGTCGCACGCGCCTCTGCTCCGCCGCGCTCCGCCGCGCACTGCCTCGTACCGGCGCACCGCCGGCCGCGATCTCCACGGGACGCGATGTGTCCAGGGGAGTGGTCGGGGCCGTGGCGCCCTTCCCCGCGGAGATCGATCTCGGCACGATCTGAGCGGGGCCCCGGCCGGGCCCGTGCGGCGCCATGACCTTGAGGAGGGCCCGGTGGCATCAATCGTTCTGGACGTCCCGCGTGCGGAGCACCATCCGGCGGACCGGATCGGGATCGGGGAGCGGCGGCCCCGGCTGTCGTGGACCGTCCGCGAGGCGCCGTACGGGTGGACGCAGGGCGCGTACGAGGTGCAGGTCGCCGTGGACGCGCGGGGCGGCGCCGTGCCGCCGTGGGAGAGCGGGCGGATCGGCGGCGCCGACTCGGTGCTCGTGCCGTGGCCCGCGCCGCCCCTCGGGTCGCGGGAGCGCTGCGTGGTGCGCGTACGGGTGTGGGGGCGGGACGCGGCGGCGGCGGGCAGCCCTCGGCGTGGAGCCCGCCGCTGACCGTGGAGGCCGGGCTGCTCTCCCCCGCCGACTGGACGGCGGAGATGGTCGGCCCCGACGGGGAGCGCGACCCGGAGGCGTGGGAGCGCACGGCGCTGCTGCGCGGCGCGTTCGAGCTGCCCGCGCCGCCCGCGTACGCCCGGCTGTACGCGAGCGCGCGCGGCCTGTACGAGCTGGAGCTGAACGGCGCGCGCGTCGGCGACGAGGTCCTCGCCCCCGGCTGGACCAGCTACCGCCGGAGGTTGCGCTACCAGACGTACGACGTGACGGGGCTGCTGCGCGCGGGCCCGAACGTGCTCGGCGCGCATCTCGCCGACGGCTGGTTCCGGGGCCGTATCGGGTACGGCGGCGGCACCCGCGACGTCTACGGCGACCGCACCGGGCTGCTCGCGCAGCTTGAGGTGGTGTGCGGCGACGGCACCACCGTCCGCTTCGGCACGGGTCCGGGCTGGTGGGCCGCGCCGGGCCCGGTCCTGCGGGCGAGCCTGTACGACGGCGAGCACCACGACGCACGCCTGGTGCCGCCCGGCTGGTCGGAGCCCGAGTCGGAGGGCGGCGACGGCTGGCGGCCGGTGCGGGTCGCGGCGGACTTCGACGTACGGACGCTGCGCGCGCTCACCGGGCCGCCGGTGCGGCACACCCAGGACATCGCCCCGGTCGCCGTGACGACCTCGCCGTCCGGGCGGACGATCCTCGACTTCGGGCAGAACCTCGTCGGCCGGCTGCGGCTGCGGACGCGCGGCGGCTGGAAGGCGCGCGGCGCCGAGGTGACCGTACGGCACGCGGAGGTGCTCCAGGACGGCGAGCTGTGCACCCGACCGCTGCGGCACGCCGAGGCCACCGACCGCTACGTCCTCGCGGGGCGGCGCGAGGAGGTGTGGGAGCCCAGGTTCACCTTCCATGGCTTCCGGTACGCGGAGATCGACGGCTGGCCGGGGGAGTTCGACCCGGCGGACGTGACGGCCCGGGTGATCGGCAGCGATCTGCGCCGCACCGGCTGGTTCGCGTGCTCCGACGACGACGTCAACCGGCTGCACGAGAACGTGGTGTGGAGCATGCGCGGCAACTTCGTCGACGTGCCCACCGACTGCCCGCAGCGCGACGAACGCCTCGGCTGGACCGGCGACATCCAGGTCTTCACGCCCACGGCGGCCTTCCTGCACGACTGCTCCGGCATGCTCGCGTCCTGGCTCGCCGACCTGGCGGCGGACCAGTATGCCGACGGCACGGTGCCGCTGATCGTCCCCGAGATCCCCACCCCCGACTGGCTGCCCGCCTGGCCGATGGCGGTGTGGGGCGACGCGGCGGTGCTGATGCCGTGGGAGCTGTACCGGGCGTACGGGGACGAGGGCCTGCTGCGCAACCGGTACGGCAGCGCGCGGGCCTGGGTGGACCGGGTCCTCGCGGGCGGCACCGACGGTTCCGCGGGCCGGCAGCTCGGCGACTGGCTCGACCCGGCGGCGCCGCCGGACGACCCGTGGGCGGCGCGCACGGACGCGGGCCTGGTCGCGGCGGCGTACGCGGCGCGCTCGGCCGACGTCCTCGCGCGGATCGCGGAAGTGCTCGGTGAGAGCGCCGACGCCGAGCGCTACCGGGCGGCGGCGGCCAGGGCGCGCGACCGCTTCACCGCCGCGTACACCACCGCCGACGGGCGGCTGACCAGCGACAGCCAGACCGCGTACGCGCTGGCCCTCGTCTTCGACCTGCTGCCGGACGGCCTCGTGGAGCCGGCGGGCCGCCGCCTCGCGGAGCTGGTCGCCGCCGACGGCCACCACATCGCCACGGGCTTCGCGGGCACGCCGGTGATCTGCGAGGCGCTGACGCGCGCGGGCGCGCTGGAGGACGCGTACCGGCTGCTGCGGCAGCGGGAGTGCCCGTCCTGGCTGTACCCGGTGACGCGGGGGGCCACGACGGTGTGGGAGCGGTGGGACAGCCTGCTGCCCGACGGCACGGTCAACCCCGGCGAGATGACGTCGTTCAACCACTACGCGCTGGGCGCCGTGGCCGACTGGCTGCACACCCGGGTCGCCGGCCTCGCCCCCGCGGCGCCCGGCTGGCACCGCATCCGGATCGCCCCCCGCCCCGGCGGCGGCCTGACCTGGGCGCGCGCCCGGCACGAGACGCCGTACGGCACGGCGGACATCCGCTGGCGCCTGCACCGGGGCCACCGGCACCGGCTGGAGGCGGAGTTCACGATCCCGCACGGCACCACGGCGGAGGTCGACCTGCCGGGCCTCGCCCCGTACGAGGTGGGCCCGGGCAGCCACCGCGCGGGGGTGGACCTGCCGGAGGCGTGAGACGGCGGTCCGTGCGGGCGGCCCCGCCGGGGGCGCGGCACGGCGTACAGGACCGTGCGTGGACGTCGACCGGCGAGCGCTCAGTCCCCGGACGCCGCCCGCACCCCGGCCGGTGCGAGGCGGTGCCCCCGGCGCCACACCGCGCGGGTGTTCAGCGTCGAGGAGAGCTGCGTGGTCGGGTCGCCGTCCACGAGTACCAGGTCCGCCGCGGCGCCGGGCTCGATCCGCCCGCGGTCGGTGAGGCCGAACCGGTCGGCGGTACGCCGCGTCGCCGCGGAGAGCGCCTCGACCGGCGACAGCCCGCCCGCCTCGAGCAGGCGCAACTCGTCGTGCAGGCTCGCGCCGTGCGCCAGGCCCGGCACACCGAGGTGAGGCGCATCGGTGCCGGCGAGAACCTCGACGCCGGCGGCGTGCAGCAGCCCGACCGAGCGCAGGGCGTTGGACAGGTGGACGTTGTTCCAGGCGAGCTGGCGCCCCAGGTTCTCGCGCCACGCCGGGTCCAGGCGGGATGCCACCCGCAGGTCGGCGGCCAGGCGCGGGCCGGCGCCGTCGGAGGCGCCGGACGCGGTGACGCCCAAGGTGGTGATGACGAACATGCCTTGGTCACGCATCCGCCCGATCAGATCGTCGCTGGTGACCTCGTCGAAGTGCAGGTGGGTCACGCCGTCCGCGCCGGCCTCGACAGCCGCCCGGGTCGCCGCCGCGCTGAAGGCGTGGACCAGGGCCATCACCCCACGCTCGTGAGCCGCCTCGACGACCGCGGCGACGACCTCGGGCGGCACCACGGGCAGCGACATGCCGAACGTGTCGCCGTCCTCGACCATGATCTTGATGTAGTCCGCGCCCTCGGACAGGCGCCCCGCGACGAAGGCGGCAGCCTCACCAGGGACGGTGGCGGTGGGCCATACCGGGTCGCCCAGGCCGCGCCGCAGCTGGTGGGGATGTCCGTCGGGGTGGGCGAGCCCCCACGAGGCGGTGCGGACGTCGGCCAGATCGAACTCGCTCCGCGCCTTCTTCCGTACCGGGTCCATCACATCCGGCACCGACATCATGTCCAGCTCGGTTGTCACTCCGAAGCGCAGGGCCGTGCGCAGACCGTCCTCGTCCGTGTGGGTGTGGGCGTCGATCAGACCGGGCAGCAGGGTCCCGCCCCCGCCGTCGATCTCCTCCACCCCCTCGGGGACCTCGTGGCCGACCGAGGCGATCTTTTCGTCCTCGACGACGACCACCGAGGCATCGGCTACGTGTGTCCCGGTGAAGACGCGTGTGTTTGTGACCGCGAACCGACTCACAGCTCCTCCTTGCGGAATGTATCGCTCAGTACAGTGAGCGCGCGCCGAACTGTATCACCAGGTACAGAAGTTTTGTACTGTAAGATACAGAGCGCAGGGAGGGGCAGAAGGAGGGCTCATGGGGCACACACCGGCCACCGCGCGCGGTCGCGCGACCCGGGAGCGCATCCTCGGTTCGGCGGCGGCTCTCATCCAGCAGCGCGGCGTCGCGGCGGTGACGCTCGACGATGTCGAACGCGCCGCGGAGGTCGGCCGCAGCCAGCTCTACCACTACTTCGACGACCGGGACGATCTCATCCGCTCCGTGGTTCACTCCACCGTGGACACGGTGTTGACCGCGCAGGAGCCCCTGCTCCTGGAGGTCGACTCGCTGGCCGGCATCGACCGCTGGTTCGACGCGATCGTGGCCAACGGGACGCGGCAGGACCCGGTGGGCGGCTGTGCGATCGGCTCGTTGGCCAGCCAGCTCAGCGGCCGGGACGACCTCGCCCGGCAAGCGTTCGTGGACGCCTTCGGCCGCTGGGAAGCACCCTTCATCGCGGGCCTGCGCCGGATGCAGGAGTCGGGCGAGCTGCGTCCGGACGTGGACGTGACGGAGCTGGCGGACCTCACCATGGCGGCTATCCAGGGCGGCCTCCTGCTTGCCCAGATCCGCCGTACACCGGATCAGCTCCGTCTCGCCCTGCGCGGCGCGCGGGCGGCGTTGGAGGACGCGCTCACCCCCCGGGCGTGAGGTGCAGGACCGGTCGGCGCTTGCGTTCTCCGCGGGCGGGCCGGGGCCGGCCCCTCAGACCCGGCCCGCTTCCGCCACCAGGTGCTCCCGCAGTTCGAACCAGATCATCTTGCCGTCGCCGCGCGGGTCGACGCCCCACTCGTCGGCGAGGACCTCCATCAGCACGAGGCCCCGGCCGCTCGACGCCATCTCGCCGGGCTTGCGGCGGTGCGGGAGCTGGTCGCTGGTGTCGGCCACCTCCACGCGCAGCGTGCGGGAGCCGGACTCGCCCGCCGTCTCCGCCGACACCAGGGCGTCTCCGTCGGTGTGCACGAGGACGTTGGTGACCATCTCGGAGACCATGAGGACCGCCGAGTCGATCTGCTCCTCGTCCGGCCAGTCGTGCAGCAGGGCCCGCAGCTGGTGGCGGGCGTCCGCGATGCGCTCGGGGTCCGCCTGCGCGACGGTGAGCGCCGCGCGGCGCGGCGCGGCGAGGGCGCCGCCCGTGCGCGCCGGGTCGCGGGAGAGCAGCACGAGCGCGATGTCGTCCTCGCGGCGCTCCGCGAGCGGCCCTGTCGTGTAGTGGGAGATCGGCCCGTGCACCGACTGGATGAGCGCGTCCGCCAGCTTCTCCAGGGACTCCTTCTCCAGCGCGCTCTCCGTGTGCTGCTCGATGATCGGCCGCAGCCGGTCCCAGCCGGTGAACATGTCGTGGCCGCCGGTCTCGATCAGCCCGTCCGTGCAGAGCATGATCACTTCGCCGTGGCCGAGCACGAGCCGTGTCGTCGGGTAATCCGAGTCCGTCTCGACGCCGAGCGGCAGGCCGCCCTCGGTCTTGCGGATGATCGCTGTGCCGTCCGCCATCCGGATCACCGGGTCCGGGTGGCCCGCGCGGGCGATGTCGAGCGTGCCGGTGACCGGGTCGACCTCCAGGTAGAGGCAGGTGGCGAAGCGCGGCCCGGCCTCCTCGTCCTCCTCCTCGTACGGGAGCCCGTCGCTGCCCACGATCGGGTGCTGCTGGAGTCCGGAGAAGAAGCGGGACGCGCGGGAGAGCACCGCGTCGGGGCTGTGCCCCTCGGAGGCGTAGGCGCGCAGCGCGGTCCGCAGCTGCCCCATCAGGCTCGCCGCCCGCACGTCGTGGCCCTGTACGTCCCCGATGACCAGCGCGAACCGCCCGTCGGCGCCCGCAGGCCCCGCGGGCAGCGGGATCATGTCGTACCAGTCGCCGCCGATGACCAGGCCGCCGCCGGTCGGCACGTACCGCGCCGCGACCGACATGCCGGGCAGGTCCGGCGCGAGGCGCGGCATCATGGCCCGCTGGAGGCCCTGCGAGAGCGCGCGCTCCGTCTCGGCCACCTCGGTACGTGCGAGGGCCTGCGCCAGCATCCGCGCGACGGTCGTCAGCACCGACCGCTCGTCGGGCGAGAACGCCACCGGGTGCTTGAACGCCGCCATCCAGGCGCCGAGCGTGCGCCCGCCGACGATGAGCGGCAGGTAGGCCCAGGAGCAGCGGTGCATCACCCGCACGTACTCCCACATCAGCGGGTAGCGGCGCTCGTACTCCTCGGGCGAGGGGATGTAGATGGCGCGGCCCGTGCGCATCACCTCGGCCGCCGCGTAGTCCGCGTCGAGGCGGAGGTGCCGGTCGAAGTCCTCCGAGGTCTGCATGGCGCCGTAGATCCCGATGAGCTTGATGCGCTCCCCCGCGGTGCCGAACACGGCCAGGGCGTCCGGCGAGAAGCCCGGCATCGACAGCGACGCCGCGACCCGCAGCACGTCCTCGGTCGAGTGGGCCTCGGCGAGCGCCCTGCCCGCGTCGAGCAGGAACGCCTCGCGCGAGCGCCGCCAGTCCCCGGTGACCGGCCTGCCGTCGACCGTGGCGCCCGGTTCGGGCTCCGCGATCTCCTGCAACATGCCGACGAGCTCGAACATCCTGCCGCGGATGTCGGGGGAGGCCCCGCCGCCCCTGCCCTCGCGCGCGCCGCTGCTCCCGCGCGCACCGCCGTCGTGCGCGCCGCCGTCGTGCACGTACGGCCGGGAGCGCGACCGGACGGTCCGCAGCACGTTGCCGTCGCCGTCCACGATCCGCAGCCGTGCCTCGGCGAGGGTCTCCTCGGAGGCGGCGAGGCGGACGACGCCTCCCACCTCGTTCCAGTCGACGGGGTGCACCCTGGCCCGTAGCTCGGGCAGGCCGATCTCGGCGGGCGCGGCCGGCAGCCCCAGCAGCCGGGCCGCCTCGGCGTCGAGCGAAACGATGCGGGACGCACCGTCCCAGCGCCACAGGCCTGTCGCGTTTGCCGACAGAACGTCCTCGGTGCGCATTTTTCCACTGTATGGACAGGTTCCGAGTCCGTGCCACCGAACGCCACCGAACGCCGCGGCCCGCCGCGTCCCGTGCCCGCCCGGGTTGCGCGGACGCCGGGCCCTTCGCCCGCCCGGGAAACGCCCGTGAAGGGCGTCCGCGCCGGGCGATAGAGTTGCGGTGGCCGTCCGAGCCGTGTCCGACCCGATTCCGTACGGTCCGTGAACGGTTCGCCACCCCACCACCCCAGGACTGGATGAACGACGATGCATCGGTACAGGTCCCACACCTGCGGCGAGCTCCGCGCCTCTGACGTCGGCACCGACGTCCGGCTGAGCGGCTGGCTGCACAATCGCCGAGACCTGGGCGGCATCCTCTTCATCGATCTGCGCGACCACTACGGTCTCGTGCAGCTGGTGGCCCGTCCGGGTACGCCGGCCGTGGAGGCGCTGTCGCACCTGACCAAGGAGACCGTCGTACGGATCGACGGCACGGTCTCGGCGCGCGGCGCGGACAACGTCAACCCCGAGCTGCCGACCGGCGAGATCGAGATCGAGGTCTCCGAGGTCGAGGTGCTCGGCGCGGCGGCCCAGCTGCCCTTCACGATCAACGCCGACGACGGCGTCGGCGAGGAGCGCCGTCTGGAGTACCGCTTCCTCGACCTGCGCCGCGAGCGCATGCACCGCAACATCATGCTGCGCACGGCCGTGATCTCCGCGATCCGGCACAAGATGACGGCCCTCGGCTTCAACGAGATGGCCACCCCGATCCTCACCGCGACGTCCCCCGAGGGCGCCCGCGACTTCGTGGTGCCCTCCCGGCTGAACCCCGGCAAGTTCTACGCGCTGCCGCAGGCCCCGCAGCAGTTCAAGCAGCTGCTGATGGTCTCCGGCTTCGACCGCTACTTCCAGATCGCGCCCTGCTTCCGCGACGAGGACGCGCGCGCGGACCGCTCGCCCGGCGAGTTCTACCAGCTCGACCTGGAGATGAGCTTCGTCGAGCAGGAGGACGTGTTCGGCCCGGTCGAGAAGCTGATGACCGAGCTGTTCACCGAGTTCGGCCAGGGCCGCGAGGTCACCTCGCCGTTCCCGCGCATCCCGTTCCGCGAGTCGATGCGCAAGTACGGCAACGACAAGCCGGACCTGCGCGCGAAGCTGGAGCTGCACGACGTCTCCGACGTCTTCGACGGCTCGGAGTTCAAGGCGTTCGCGGGCAAGCACGTGCGGGCGCTGCCGGTGCCGGACACGGCGGGCCGGCCGCGCAAGTTCTTCGACCAGCTCGGGGAGTACGCGGCCACGCAGGGCGCCAAGGGCCTCGCCTGGGTGCGCGTCGGCGACGACGGCGCGCTGAGCGGCCCGATCGCGAAGTTCCTCACCGAGGAGAACGTCAAGGTCCTCACCGAGCGCCTGGCGCTCGCCCCGGGCCACGCGGTCTTCTTCGGCGCGGGCGCGTACGACGAGGTCTCGAAGATCATGGGCGCGGTCCGCGTGGAGGCCGCCAGGCGCGCGGGCCACTTCGAGGAGGGCGTCTTCCGGTTCTGCTGGATCGTCGACTTCCCGATGTACGAGAAGGACGAGGAGACCGGCCGGATCGACTTCTCGCACAACCCCTTCTCGATGCCGCAGGGCGGCCTCGAGGCGCTGGAGACGAAGGACCCGCTGGACATCCTGGCGTGGCAGTACGACATCGTCTGCAACGGCATCGAGCTGTCCTCGGGCGCGATCAGGAACCACGAGCCCGAGATCATGATCAAGGCGTTCGAGATCGCCGGGTACGAGCGGGACGACGTCGAGCGCGACTTCGCCGGCATGTTGCGCGCGCTGCGCTTCGGCGCCCCGCCGCACGGCGGCATCGCCCCCGGCATCGACCGCATGGTGATGCTGCTCGCGGACGAGCCCAACATCCGCGAGACCATCGCCTTCCCGCTCAGCCAGAACGCGCAGGACCTGCTGATGGGCGCGCCGAGCGAGCTGACCGAGGCGCGGCTGCGTGAGCTGCACATCGCGCTGCGCAAGCCGCAGGGGAAGTGACGCGGGGGCGCCACTGCCGAGAACGCGGGGGCGCCACTGCTGAAGAAGGCGGGTGCGCCGCTGAGAGCGCGGGCGCGCCGCCGCTGAGAAGACCGAGGGCGCGCACTGCCCTGTGACTCCGCCCGCGACGGAAGGGACCGTCGCGGGCGGAGTCGTGAGCGTGAGCGGGTCGGTGCCGGGCGGGGGCGCGGCCGTACGGAGCGGCCTCCGGCGCCGGGGGCCCGCAAGGTCAGACGTGCGGGACCGGGGCGGTGCCGAGGCGGCCCGCCTGGAAGTCCTCGAAGGCCTGGCGGAGTTCGGCCTGCGTGTTCATCACGAACGGCCCGTAGTGCGCCATCGGCTCGCGGATCGGCCGCCCGCCCAGCAGGACGACCTCCAGGTCCCGGGTGTTCGAGTCCTGCGTGTCGTCCGCGCGCACGGTCAGCGAGGAGCCCGCACCGAACACGGCCGTCTGGCCCGTGTGCACGGGACGGCGGTCCGCACCGGCCGAGCCGCGCCCGGCCAGCACGTACGCGAGGCCGTTGAAGTCCTCCTGCCAGGGCAGCGTGATCTCGGCGCCGGGCCTGATCGACGCGTGGATCATCGTGATCGGCGTGTGCGTGATGCCGGGGCCCTCGTGGCCGTCCAGCCCGCCCGCGATGACACGCAGCAGCGCGCCGCCGTCGGGCGTGCTCAGCAGCTGCACCTGGCCGCCGCGGATGTCCTGGTAGCGGGGGTTCATCATCTTGTCCCTGGCCGGGAGGTTCACCCACAGCTGGAGGCCGTGGAAGAGGCCGCCGGAGACGACCAGGGACTCCGGCGGCGCCTCGATGTGCAGCAGGCCGGAGCCCGCCGTCATCCACTGGGTGTCGCCGTTGGTGATGGTGCCGCCGCCGCCGTTGGAGTCCTGGTGGTCGAAGACGCCGTCGATGATGTAGGTGACGGTCTCGAAGCCGCGGTGCGGGTGCCAGGGCGTGCCCTTCGGCTCACCCGGCGCGTACTCCACCTCACCCATCTGGTCCATCATGATGAACGGGTCGAGGTACTGGTGGTTGATGCCCGCGAAGGCGCGGCGCACCGGGAAGCCCTCCCCCTCGTAGCCGCCGGGGGCCGTGGTGACGGCGAGGACGGGCCGGGCGACGGCCTCGGCGGGCGCGGCCACGCGCGGCAGGGTCAGCGGGTTTTCCACGGTCACAGCAGGCATGGGAGCCCTCCTCGGTGTCTTCCCTCAATTTAGTTGAAGCGTGAACATCCCGCAAGCGTGCGGCATTCCGCGCACCGGCCCCGGGGCGCGCCGGAGAGCCCCGCGGCGCGGTGGATGCGGCGCGGGCGGGCTGGGTACGGGACGCGGCGGGTGCGGCGAGGGCGTCTGGGTACGGGACCACGGGACGCGGCGCGGCGGGTACGCGGAAAGGCGGCGCACCCGAGGGTGCACCGCCTTTCCTTCTCCGGGAGGGGCGGGAGTCAGCCGTACATGCGGCGCATCGCGTAGTCGACCATCTGCTCGACCGCCTTCGCGTCGAAGACCATCCGGTGTTCGCCCTCCATGTCGAGGACGAAGCCGTACCCGGTGGGGAGCAGGTCGATCACCTCGGAGCCGGTGATCACGAAGTACTTGGAGTCCTTGCCCGCGTAGCGGCGCAGCTCCTTCAGCGTGGTGAACATGGGGATCACCGGCTGCTGCGTGTTGTGCAGGGCCAGGAACCCGGGGCCGTCGCCGCGCGGGCAGTAGACCTTCGACGTGGAGAAGATCTGCTGGAAGTCCTCGGCGGACAGCGCGCCCGTCGTGAACGCCTTGACCGCGTCCGCGAGAGACGGAGGGGACGGCTCCGGGTACCGCGGCTGCTCGCCGTAGCCCCCGCCCATCGGCTGCTGCTGCTGTTGGCTCGGCTGGGCGTACTGCTGCTGGGCGCCAGGCGTCTGCTCGTAGCCGTACATGGCCGCAAGAATACTGAAGTACGGCGGGCCGATGGGGTCCTGGGCCACCCGGGATCGCGTCCCGTGCCCGTGGGCCCGGCGCGGTGTGCGCGGTGCCGGCGGGCGCAGGGGCGGGCGCCGCCGCCGCGCCCCGGGAGGGCTCCGCGCGCGGACGGGAGCCGCGTCACACATCCCTGGCCGGGGTTGCCCTTATTACCGACGGGTAGCATCATCGGAGGTGCTGGACGGTGCTGAAGAGTGCCGAACGCCGAATCACGCCGAACCGGATACATGTCTGAGGAGCCGACCCGCCTCCGGGCCTCCTCGTGAGCCTTTACGGAGCCGTGGCCATGGGGCACTACAAGTCGAACCTCCGCGACATCGAGTTCAACCTCTTCGAGGTGCTCGGCCGGGAGAAGCTGTACGGCAGCGGTCCCTTCGCCGAGATGGACGTGGAGACCGCGCGCAGCATCCTCGCCGAGGTCACCCGCCTCTCGGAGCAGGAGATCGCCGAGTCCTTCGCGGAAGGGGACCGCACTCCGCCGGTCTTCGACCCGGAGACGGGCACCGCGCCGCTCCCCGAAGCCTTGAAGAAGTCCTACGCGGCCTTCATGGACGCCGAGTACTGGCGCCTCGGGCTGCCCGAGGAGATCGGCGGCACCACCGCGCCGCGCTCGCTGATCTGGGCGTACGCGGAGCTGGTGCTCGGCGCGAACCCGGCCGTGTGGATGTACTCGTCGGGCCCCGCCTTCGCCGGCGTCCTCTTCGAGGAGGGCACAGAGGAGCAGAAGAAGATCGCGGCGCTCGCCGTCGAGAAGCAGTGGGGCTCGACGATGGTGCTGACCGAGCCCGACGCGGGCTCCGACGTCGGCGCGGGCCGTACGAAGGCGGTCCAGCAGGACGACGGCTCCTGGCACATCGAGGGCGTGAAGCGGTTCATCACGTCCGGTGAGCACGACCTGTCCGACAACATCCTCCACTACGTGCTCGCCCGTCCCGAGGGCGCGGGACCCGGCACCAAGGGCCTGTCCCTCTTCCTCGTGCCGAAGTACCACTTCGACCCCGAGACCGGTGAGCTCGGCGAGCGCAACGGCGTCCGCGCGACCAACGTCGAGCACAAGATGGGCCTCAAGGTCTCCAACACCTGCGAGATGACCTTCGGCGGCGAGACGCCGGCCAAGGGCTGGCTGGTGGGCGAGAAGCACGAGGGCATCCGGCAGATGTTCCGCGTGATCGAGTTCGCCCGCATGATGGTCGGCACCAAGGCCATCGCCACGCTCTCCACCGGCTACCTGAACGCGCTGGAGTACGCGAAGGAGCGGGTGCAGGGCCCCGACCTCGCGCAGTTCACGAACAAGGCCGCGCCGAAGGTCACCATCACCCACCACCCCGACGTGCGCCGCTCGCTGATGACGCAGAAGGCGTACGCGGAGGGCATGCGCGCCCTCGTCCTCTACACGGCCGCGGTGCAGGACGAGATCGCCGCGAAGGAGGCGGCGGAGGAGGACGCGACCGCGCTGCACGGCGTCAACGACCTGCTGCTCCCGGTGGTCAAGGGCTACGGCTCCGAGAAGTCGTACGAGCAGCTCGCGCAGTCGCTCCAGACGTTCGGCGGCTCCGGCTACCTCCAGGAGTACCCGGTCGAGCAGTACATCAGGGACGCGAAGATCGACACCCTCTACGAGGGCACCACCGCCATCCAGGGCCAGGACTTCTTCTTCCGGAAGATCGTCAGGGACCAGGGCACCGCGCTGAACACGCTGGCCGAGGAGATCAAGCAGTTCCTCGCCGTGTCGACGGGCGGCGCCGACCTCGCGGCGGCGCGTGACGCGCTCGGCAAGGCGGCGGCGGACCTGGAGGCCATCGTCGGCACCATGCTCACGGACCTCACCGCCACCGGTGAGGACGTGAAGAACATCTACAAGGTCGGACTCAACACCACGCGCCTGCTGATGGCCTCGGGCGACGTGATCGTCGGCTACCTGCTGCTGCGCGGCGCGGCGGTCGCGGCGGAGAAGCTGGAGACGGCGCCGGCCAAGGACGTGGCGTTCTACCAGGGCAAGATCGCGGCGGCGAAGTTCTTCGCGGCGAACGTCCTGCCGGGCGTGAGCACGGAGCGGCAGCTCGCCGAGGGCACGGACGTCTCGCTGATGGAGCTGGACGAGTCGGCGTTCTGACCACGTCGGCGGCACGCTGATCGCGAGCCGGACTCGGACCACGCGACGGCCCTCGGCTCACGAATCGGCGTTCTGACCACGCGCCGGTGCTTCCGGCATGACAGGCGGCGGGGCGCTCCTCCAGGACGTGGAGGGGCGCCCCCCCGGCGTCGCCGCCCCCGCCCCCGGCCGGACAAGGCGCGGTGGGGAGCGTGGTGTTCGCCACGTCGCGTACCACCCGAGGGGCGGCACAGCTTTATCCAACCTTCCTACTGAACGCCGCGATTTGAGGGTTTCGTCACCCCCGCCGGAAGCTGCAGGGCGTACAAATGAACCCCTGAGGCCGAGGGCCGTGCCGTCACCCGTCGTTAGGGTGAACCACATGAGCACTTCCCCTCGCCGCCCGGGGCCCCGTTTCGACCGTGGCCACACCGACGACCTGATGGCCTTCCTCAGCGCCTCGCCGTCCCCGTACCACGCGGTGGCGAACGCCGCGGCACGGCTGGAGAAGGCGGGCTTCCGCCAGGTGGCGGAGACCGACGCGTGGGACGGCGCGGCGGGCGGCAGATACGTGCTGCGCGGCGGCGCGATCATCGCCTGGTACGTGCCGGAGGGCGCGTCCGCGCACACCCCGTTCCGGATCGTCGGAGCCCACACCGACTCCCCGAACCTGCGGATCAAGCCGCTGCCGGACTCGGGCGCGTACGGCTGGCGGCAGGTCGCCGTGGAGATCTACGGCGGCGCGCTGCTCAACACCTGGCTCGACCGGGACCTCGGCCTGGCGGGCCGGATCACTCTGCGCGACGGCAGCACCCGCCTCGTCACCGTGGACCGTCCGCTGCTGCGTGTCCCGCAGCTCGCCGTCCACCTCGACCGGTCCGTCAACACCGATGGCCTGAAGCTGGACCGGCAGCGCCACATGCAGCCCATCTGGGGCCTCGGCGACGCACAGGAGGGCGACCTGATCCGCTTCGTCGCGGACGAGGTGGACGTGGCGGCGTCGGACATCACCGGCTGGGACCTGATGCCGCACCCCGTGGAGCCGCCCGCCTATCTGGGCCGCGACCGCGAGCTGGTCGCGGGGCCCCGGATGGACAACCTGATCTCCGTGCACGCGGCGACCGCGGCGCTCACCTCCGCCGCGACGATCACCGGCAAGGACCTGCCGTACATCCCGGTGCTCGCGGCCTTCGACCACGAGGAGAACGGCTCGCAGTCGGACACGGGCGCGGACGGGCCGCTGCTCGGCACGGTGCTCGAACGGTCGGTGCTGGCCCGCGGCGGCTCCTTCGAGGACCGCTCGCGCGCCTTCGCCGGCACGGTCTGCCTGTCCTCCGACACGGGGCACGCCGTGCACCCCAACTACGCGGAGCGGCACGACCCGACGCACCAGCCGCGCGCCAACGGCGGCCCGATCCTGAAGGTCAACGTGAACATGCGGTACGCGACGGACGGCGCGGGCCGTGCCGTGTTCGCGGACGTGTGCGAGCGCGCGGGCGTGCCGTGGCAGAACTTCGTCTCCAACAACGCCATGCCCTGCGGCACGACGATCGGCCCGATCACCGCCGCCCGGCACGGCATCACGACGGTGGACATCGGCGTGGCGATCCTGTCGATGCACAGCGCCCGCGAACTGTGCGGCGCGGACGACCCGTTCCACCTGGCCAACGCGTTGACCGCGTTCCTGGAGGGCTGACCCGCCGCCGGAGCGGTGCCGTCCGCCGCCGCCCGCGGACGCGCCGCGGCAGCCCGGAGGCTGACGCGACGGCAGCCGCCCCCGCCCGCATGCCTGTTCGCCCCCTGGGTACCCGGTGCCAAGGCCCGGAAGGCCACCAACTCGTATCAGGAGGCGGTACTCATGGGCATCGGCGGATGCATCGCACTCATCGCGATCGGCGCGATCCTCACGTTCGCGACCGACTGGCACATGAAGGGCGTGAACCTCGATCTGGTCGGGGTCATCCTGATGGCCGTCGGCGTCATCGGGATCGCGACGTTCACCAGCATCGCGCGGCGCAGGCGCGGCGCCGTCATCGAGGAGACCGTGGTGGACCACGACCACCACCACGGTCCGATCCTCTGACTCCGCAGCCGCCCGCTCGGGGCGTTTCCTCAGCCCGCGCCAGGCTCCTCAGCCCGCGTCGGCGTCCGCGTCAAGGCCGGCGAGCACCAGGCCGAGGCGCCCGGTGCCGCCGTCTGCGACGCGGACCGGGACACCCCAGTCCTGCTGGTGGACATGGCAGGCCGGGTACTCGATGTCCGGGTCGTCGTCGCAGGACGCGGCCATCGCGGACACATGCAGCACGCCCTCGGTGATCCCTTCGGCCAGCACCAGGTCACGGGTCAGGTCGGTGCCCGCGCCCTCGCCCTTCGCCAGCAGCTCGGGCGGGGTGGACGACACCAGCAGCCGCGTCGAGGGCCCGTAGCGGGTGTCCAGCTTCTGGCCGTTCGGCGCCGTGAACACCACGTCGAGCCGTACGGTGCCGGGCGCCACGTCGGTGGGGGCCCGCCGCGTACGGTGCGCGACGGCCTCCACCCGTACCGCCTCCTCGGGCAGGCGAAGCCGGGTCAGCCGGTGCCTGCCCGACTCCACCACCACGATGTCGTCCCTCGCGAGGACCGCGTCCGACGGCTCCCGCAGGTCCGTGGCGAGCGTGCTGACCTCGCCGGTCGCGGGGTCGTAGCGCCGCAGCGCGTGGTTGTACGTGTCGGCCAGCGCGAGCGAGCCGTCCGGCAGCGCGGTCACGCCCAACGGGTGCTGGAGCAGCGCCTGCCCGGCCGGCCCGTCCCGGTGGCCGAAGTCGAAGAGGCCGAGGCCGACCGCCGTGCCGACGGTGTACGAGCCGTCCTCGGCGCGCTCCACGTAGCGCAGCGCGCTGTTCTCCGAGTCCGCGACCCACAGCCGGTCACCGGCCACCGCGAGACCTGAGGGCTGTGCGAACAGCGCCTCCGACGCGGGGCCGTCGACCAGGCCCTCGCCCGTCGTGCCCGCGACGGCCTCGACCGTGCCGCTGGCCGGGTCGTACGTCCACAGCTGGTGCACCCCGGCCATGGCGATCCACAGCCGGTCCTGCCACCAGGCGAGATCCCAGGGCGAGGAGAGCGGCACCTCCAGCGCGGGCCCCGAGGTGGGTGACTCGTGCCACCACCACTGCTTGCCCGTGCCCGCGAGCGTTCCGATCGCACCGGTCTTCGGGTCGAACGAGCGGAGCGCGTGGTTGACCGTGTCCGCGACGGCCACCGTGCCGTCGGGCAGCAGCGCGAGGCCCTGTGGCTCGCGGAAGGAGTTCCGGCCGAAGCCGCGCTCGCCGCCGCCGACGCGGCGCAGGACGCTCTCGCCGTCGGCGGCCAGCTCGACCAGCTGGTGGCGGGTGGTGTCGGAGACGAGGAACGTACCGGTCTCCGGCAGGACCACGGCCTTGCCGGGGAAGCGCAGGTCGCTCGCGACCGGCTCCGGCTCCACATAGGGCCCGTCGCCCCGCCGCAGCGTGCCCTTGGCCTCGTGCTCGGCCTCCAGCTCCTCGACGAGCCGCCCGATCGCGTGCGTATGCCCCTCGCCCGCGTGCTGGGCGACGATGTAGCCCTCCGGGTCGATCACGACGAGCGTGGGCCACGCGTGCACCGCGTACTGCTTCCACGTCGCGAGCTCGGGGTCGTCCAGCACCGGGTGGCGCACCTCGTACCGCTCCACGGCGTCCACCACGGCCTCGTGCTCGGCCTCGTGCGCGAACTTCGGCGAGTGCACACCGACGATCACGACGGTGTCCTGGTGTTTCTCCTCCAACTCCCGCATGGCGTCCATGGCGTGCAGGCAGTTCACACAGCAGAACGTCCAGAAATCGAGCACGACGATACGTCCCCGCAGCTCGGCGAGGGTGTACGAGACGCCGCCCGTGTTCAGCCAGCCGCCCTTGCCGGTCAGCTCGGGGGCGCGCAGGCGGGCCCGCCGGGGTGCGGGCGCGGAAGTCGGATTGTCCATGGTGCCAAGGGTGCCATGGCGCCCCGAGTGACATAGGTTGCCTGGTCATGGGGACCGGGGAGAGCGAAAGAGCGGCGGGGGCGTCCGGTACGGGCCGGCCGGAAGGGCCCAGGCCCGGACCGCTGCTGGGATCGGGCCGCACCGCCGACATCTACGCCGTCGGCGCGGCGGAGGGCATCGGCGGTGCCGATGGTGATGGCGGGAGCTGGGTGCTGCGCCGCTACCGCGACGGTCTCGACGCGTCCGGGGAGGCCGTCGTGATGGCGTATCTGCACAGCCGGGGCTATCCGGTGCCCGAGCTGAGGCCACCGGGCCCCGGCGGTGGCCTCAGGCCCACGGACCTGGTGATGCGGCGGCTGACCGGGCCGACGCTCGCGGAGTCGCTGGTGGCGGGCCGGACCACGCCCGCCGAGGCCGGCGCGATGCTGGCGGAGTTGCTCCGGCGCCTGCACGAGATCCCGTCCCGGGCGGGCGGCGGGAGCATCCTCCATCTCGATCTGCACCCGGAGAACGTGATCCTCACGGCGGACGGCCCGGTCGTCATCGACTGGTCGAACTGGGAGGAGGGCGATCCGGGACTGGACCGGGCGGTGTCCGCGCTGATCCTGGCGCAGGTCGTCGTGGGCGACTCCGGCCACCCGCGAGAGCCCGTACGGGCCGTGCTGAAGACACTGCTGGAGCGGGCGCCTGTTTCACGTGAAACCTTGGCCGAGGCGCACGCGCGCCGCCGGGCGAATCCCACGATGTCCCCGGCCGAACTGGCACAGCTGGACGACGCGGTGGCGCTCATAGGAGAGATGGGTCCAGCGGGAGGGTAGCGATAGCTCCATGAAATATCAGGTAAGGGACCGGATCTTCGGCATCGGCGACGACTACTGGATCGAGGACGAGCACGGCCGCAAGGCCTTCCTCGTCGACGGGAAGGCGCTGCGGCTGCGCGACACCCTGGAGATCAAGGACCCGTCGGGCCGGGTGGTGATCACGCTCCGGGAGAAGATGTTCAGCATCCGGGACGCGATGACGATCGAACGCGACGGCGAGGCGCTGGCGACGATCCGCAGGAAACGACTGTCCCTGCTGCGCCACCACTACCGCGTGAGTCTGGTGGACGGCACGGAGCTCGACGTCAGCGGCAAGATCCTGGACCGCGAGTTTGCCATCGAATACGACGGCGAACTGCTGGCCGAGGTCTCCCGCCGATGGCTGTCGGTGCGGGAGACCTACGGCGTGAACGTGATCCGCGAGGACACGGACCACGCCCTGCTCCTGGCAGTCGCGGTCTGCGTGATCCGCATGGCAGAAAAGGAACACGAGGAGCGCTAGCAGCACGCGCCACGCGGCCCATGAAGGGCGCCGCGCCCTACGCGCGGGCCGCGACGGGCGCCGGGCCTTCCGCGCGGGCCGCGACGGGCGTCACGGCCGCGGAGAGCGGTGGCCGACGTCCGTCTAGGGCCTAGCGGCCGGCTGCGTTTTGCTGGGTGGGGGTCGGGGTTCGGG
>NZ_JAIUKE010000213.1 GCF_020176795.1 Streptomyces sp. 8L | reverse complement strand
CGCGGCGTGTTCGGGTGCGTACGGGGGCCCCCCGGGGCGGGGGGGGGGGGGGCCCCCCGCCCCCCCCCCCCCCCCCCCCCCCCCCCCCCCCCCCCCCCCCCCACGTCCGGGTACCTGGCGTGTGAGGGCTACGGCAGCATGGCCGGCCCCCGCGTCACCTCTCGCGTGTCCAGCTTCTTGTCGAAGGGCACGAGCGGCTTCGCCTTGCTCTCGTCCTGCCGCACGGCCGCGGGCGCCACGCCCGCCCAGTCGAGGATGCGGGCGGTCGCCTTCGTCCGCTGGGCGGCGACGAGGCCCGCCACGTTCGCGCCATGGTTCGCGCCCGGCGCGGTGAACACGTAGCTGTCGCGCGACCCCTGGCCGACCTGGAAGCGCTCGGAGCCCCAGGGGTCGTTCTGCCCGTACACGAACAGCATGTGGTCGGCGTGGTGCCGCACCCAGCTGTCGACGTCCGGCATCGCGCCCGGGTCGAACCGCATCGGGATGGACCGCGGCACGAAATCGCGCGGCGGCTGGTAGCCGTACCGGCTCAGACCGCCGAGCCAGGGCTGCTTGATGTCCGGCGAACCCAGCTGCGTACCGGCCTGGTAGTAGTACGGCGTGTACTGCTCAAGCCCCTGGTCCGTGTAGGCGGAGAACCCGGAGATCGTGTCGATGCTGTCGTAGATCTGCTGGTCCGTGGCGGTCTTGGCGTCCGCGGGGATGCTGTCGCAGTCGGACAGCAGGCTGTACTGCCAGTAGGCCCACACGTAGTCGAGCACCACGGCCTCGTACGCCTTGTCGAGGGTGCCCACGGTGGTGAAGGTGTAGCCGCCCGCGCGCGCCCAGTCGGCGTACTCGCGCTCCAGCGGCTTCCGCCGGACGAGAGCCTCCCGCTGTACGGCCTCGACGCGGTCGCGGCACGCCTTCGTACCCACGGTGGCGAGGAAGCGGTCGTACGCCGAGTCCTCGTTGTTGACGACGTCGTCGGGCGCGACGTACGCGACCACGCCGTCCATGTCGCGCGGGTAGAAGCGCTCGAAGTACGTGGCGGTCATGCCGCCCTTCGAACCGCCCGTCGCGAGCCACTTCCCGGAGTAGATCGCCTTGAGCGCGGTGAAGACGCGGTGCTGGTCACTGGCCGCCTGCCAGATGTCCAGCGTCGTCCAGTCGGCCGGGTCGGGCCGGGACGGCGTGAAGTAGCGGTACTCCAGGGAGACCTGATTGCCGTCGACGATCTGGGTCGGCTCGCTGCGGCTCGGCGTGGTGGAGACGTTGTAGCCGCTGGTGAAGAAGACGGTGGGGCGGTCCACGCCCTTGTGCAGCAGGGTGATCCGCTGCTGGAAGGTGCCCCGGGAGGGGTGCCTGTGGTCGACGGGCTGGGTGTAGTCGAGGACGAAGTACCGGTAGCCGTCGACCGGCTTCTCCTGGATCAGGCTCATCCCCGGGATGGCGAGGATGCGGTCCTTGATGTCTGCGGTGCTGGCGGTGCTGGTGTTGGTACCGGTGCTGGCGGTGCTGGCGGTGTTGCTGGTGCTGCCGGTGGTGGCGGGTCCGGTGGTGGCGGATGAGCCGGTGGTGCCTGGCCCCGTCGTGGCGGATGAGCCGGGTGGGCCGGATGAGCCTGTGGTGTCGGGTTCCGCGGCGCCGGCCGCGCCTGCCGTGCCGAGTGCGGCTATCAGCAGCGCGAGACTCAGCAGCCATCTGAGCGCCTTGCCCATTCACACTCCCTCGTGTTCATGACAGACGCCCGTGACAGTACGGGCCCGCCGGGCGTGCCGCCAGGGCTCGTGCCGTTTGCCGGGGTTCAACCACTCGTAGGACTCACGCGAGACCCCCGTAGGGCCTGGCGCGAGGCCCTCGCAGGGCCCGGGCCGGGAGCCGGGGACGGGCTCCGCGGGCCCGGGCGTGTCACGCCACCGCGGGCTCCTCCTCGCCCACGAAGCTGCGCCACAGGCGCGCGTAGCGGCCGTCCAGGGCGAGCAGTTCCTCGTGCGTGCCGTCCTCCGCGATCCGGCCGTGGTCCATCACGACCACCCGGTCCGCGCGCGCCGCCGTCGTCAGCCGGTGCGCCACCACGAGCGTCGTACGCCGTCCCGTCAGGCGCTCCGTGGCCCGGTTGACGGCCGCCTCGCTCGCGAGGTCGAGCGCCGCGGTCGCCTCGTCGAGCAGCAGGATGTCCGGGTCGACGAGTTCCGCGCGGGCGAGCGCGATCAGCTGGCGCTGGCCCGCCGACAGATTGCGCCCGCGCTCGGCGACCCGGTGCAGGTAGCCGCCGTCGAGCGTGGCGATCATGTCGTGCGCGCCGACCGCTCGGGCCGCCGCCTCCACCTCGGCGTCGCCCGCCCCGGGCCGCCCGTAGGAGATCGCGTCCCGGACCGTGCCGGGGAAGAGATACGCCTCCTGCGGCACGACACCGAGCCGGTGCCGGTACCCGGCGAGGTCGAGCTCCCGCAGGTCGGCGCCGTCGACCGTGACGCGCCCGCCGGTCGGGTCGTAGTAGCGCGCGACGAGCTTGACGAGCGTCGACTTGCCCGCGCCGGTCTCGCCGACGAAGGCGACCGTCTGGCCGGCCGGGATGCGCAGGTCCACGGAGCGCAGCGCGGCCTCTTTCCGGGGACCGGCCGCGATCCCGGCGCCCGCGACGGCGCTCGCGCCGCCCGCGCTCGCGCCTCCCGGAAGGATCTCGGGGCCCTCCTGCTCCTCGCCGCCCGTGCTGTCGGCCGCGTAGTGGAAGTCGACGTCCTCGAAGGCGATCTCGCCACGCAGCGCGCCCACGCTCACCGGGTGCTCCGCCGCGATCGTCGACGTGGGTTCGCGCAGCAGTTCCTGGATGCGCGTGAGGGAGACCGTCGCCTGCTGGTAGCCGTCGAAGACCTGCGAGAGCTGCTGGACGGGGGCGAAGAACAGGTCGATGTAGAGCAGGTACGCGACCAGCGCGCCCGTGGTGAGCGTGCCCGCCTGCACGCGGTCCGCGCCGACGATCAGTACGGCGGCCGCCGCGACCGACGACAGGAACTGCACGAACGGGAAGTACACCGAGATGAGCCACTGGCCGCGGCTGCGGGCGTGCAGGTAGTGCATGCTGCGTCCGGCGAACCGCTCGCCGCCGTCCTTCTCGCGCCGGAACGCCTGCACGATGCGCAGGCCGGAGACGGTCTCCTGGAGGTCCGCGTTGACCACGCCGATGCGCTCACGCGCCAGCGTGTAGGCCCGTACGCTCCTGCGCCGGAAGAAGTACGTGCCGACGACGAGCACCGGCAGCGTGGCGAACACCACGAGCGCCAGCTGCACGTCGATGAAGAGCAGCACCGCCAGGATGCCGAGGAAGGTGATCGCGGAGACCAGCGCGGTGACCAGGCCCGTCTGGAGGAACGACGACAGGGCGTCCACGTCGGTGGTCATCCTGGTCATGATCCGGCCGGTCAGCTCGCGCTCGTAGTAGTCCAGGCCGAGCCGCTGGAGCTGGGAGAAGATCTTCAGCCGCAGCGCGTACAGGACCCGTTCGCCGGTCCTGCCGGTCATCCGGGCCTCGCCGATCTGCGCCGCCCACTGGGCGAGCGCGACGAGCAGCCCGAGCCCGGCCGCCGACCACACCGCGCCGATCACCACCTTGTCGACGCCCTGGTCGATGCCGTGCCGGACCAGGACCGGCAGCAGCAGGCCCATCCCGGCGTCGGCCGCGACGAACAGCAGGCTCGCCGTCAGGGCGCCGCCGAAGCCGCGCAACAGCCTGCGCAGGCCGTACGAGGACTCCGCGCGGACGGCGCGCTCCTCGTCGACGCCGGGCTCGTCGGTGGCGGGCGGCAGCGCGGCGACCTGCGCCAGCAGCTCGGGGGTGGCGCCCACGGCGGCCTCCTCCTCGGCGACCTCGTCACGCGCCCAGAGCGTGGGCGTGATGCCGCGCTCCGCGTCGAAGTCGGCGTCGAACTCCGTCTCGATGCCCTCGCGCGCCACCTCTTCGCGTACGGCGATCCGCTCGGCGGCCGTGCGCGTCCCCGCGCTCTCCTCGGCGGCCGCCGCGGACCCGCGTACCCCGTCGATCTCCGGCTCCACGGGGCTCTCGCCCAGTTCGTCGGGGTCGGTGAGCAGCCGCCGGTAGAGGGCGGAGCGCCGCTGGAGCTCGTCGTGGGTGCCGATGTCGGCGAGCCGGCCGCCGTCGAGCACGGCGATCCGGTCGGCCAGGCCCAGCGTGGAGCGGCGGTGGGCGATCAGCAGCGTCGTACGGCCCGCCATCACGCCGCGCAGCGCCTCGTGGATCTCGTGCTCGACGCGCGCGTCGACCGCGGATGTCGCGTCGTCCAGTACGAGAAGGCGCGGATCGGTGAGGATCGCGCGGGCGAGCGCGATGCGCTGGCGCTGGCCGCCGGAGAGTGTGAGGCCCTGCTCGCCGACGCGGGTGTCGTAGCCCTCGGGGAGCGCGGCGATGAACCGGTCCGCCTGGGCGAGGCGCGCGGCGCGCTCCACGTCCGCCTGGATCGCGTCGCGGCGGCCGTACGCGATGTTGGCGCGGACCGAGTCGGAGAACAGGAAGCTGTCCTCGGGCACCAGGCCGATGGCGGCGCGCAGCGAGTCGTACGTGAGCTCGCGCACGTCGTGGCCCCCGATGAGGACGGCGCCGTGCGTGACGTCGTAGAAGCGCGGCAGCAGAAGGGAGGCGGTGGATTTGCCGCTGCCGGACGAGCCGACGACGGCGAGGGTCTCGCCGGGCTCGACGCGCAGCGACAGGCCGTCGAGGACGGGCCTGCCCTCCTGGTAGGCGAAGGACACGTCGTCGAACTCGACGGACGCCTCCGCGTCGGCAGGCAGCTCCTTGGTGCCCTCCGTCATGGTGGGCTCGGTGTCGATGAGGTCCAGGACGCGCTCGACGCCCGCGCGGGCCTGCTGGCCGACGGTGAGCACGACAGCGAGGCTGCGCACGGGCCCGACGAGCTGCGCGAGGTACGTGGAGAACGCGACGAACGTGCCGAGCGTGATCTGGCCCCGGGTGGCGAGCCAGCCGCCGAGCGCCAGCATGGCGACCTGGCCGAGGGAGGGCACGGCCTGGAGCGCGGGCGTGTAGCGGGCGTTGAGCTTCACGGTACGCAGGCGGCCCGCGAAGAGCTTCCTGCCCACCCGGCGGAGCTTGTCGGTCTCCTGGTCCTCCTGCCCGAAGCCCTTGACGACGCGGACGCCCGTGACGGCCCCGTCCACCACGCCCGCGACGTCCGCGGCCCTGGTCTGCGCGTACCAGGTCGCGGGGTGCAGCCGGGAGCGGCTGCGGCGGGCGATGGCGTAGACGGCGGGGGCGACGGCGAGCGCGATCAGGGTCAGCGGCGGCGAAAGCACCGCCATGATCACGAGGGAGACGATGAACAGCAGCACGTTGCCGATCGTCATCGGCAGCATGAACAGCAGCCCCTGGATGAGCTGGAGGTCGCTGGTGGCGCGCCCGATGACCTGGCCGGTGCTCAGGGTGTCCTGCCGGCGGCCGTCGAGCCGGGTGAGCGATCTGTACATGTCCGTGCGCAGGTCGTGCTGGACGTCGAGGGCGACCCGTGCCCCCGGGGGGGGGGGGGCCCAAGGGGGGGGGGTGGAGCCGCCCGCGGCCGCGCCCCGCCGGCCCCGG
>NZ_JAIUKE010000212.1:10404-15000 GCF_020176795.1 Streptomyces sp. 8L | reverse complement strand
CCCCCTTTTCGGCTTTCTCGCCCTGCGCGGGGCCGCTTTAGTTCTTGGCGTACCCCGCGGCCCCCGCGCGCCCCCCCCCGCGGGCGGGGGGGGGGGCGGCGGGGGCCGCGGGGGGGGGGGCGGGGCGCGGGCCCCCCCCCCGCCGGAGTCGCGGCGCACGAAGGTGGCGAGGTAGACGACGACGGCGGACGCGACCAGCAGGCCCGTCCAGGTGTAGAGCGAGCCCCGGTGCGAGCCGATCACGTCGTCGATGACGACCTTCGTGATGAGGGGGACGAACGCGGTGACGGCCATGCCGACGAGAGACGACACGAGGGACGCCATCACCCTGCGGCGGTACCGCCACGCGTACCCCGTCAGCCGCCGTGCCCAGCTCTGTGTCCCCGTCGCCACTGGTGATGCGCCTCCTGTGTGTCGTCCCGGCCCATGGCCCGCCCCGGCGGGGCCCAGCCATGCCTACCAGGCCTTCCCGCCGGAATCACCAACGCCAGGTAACACGGAATTCATCCCACCGTTTGTGCCGGAGCGGCAGAGAGGCCCAAGTCAGGGCTTTGGGAGGAGGCCCACAGAGCCTTGCGCCCTAGGTCCGGCACGCCGACCATCGAACATACGCACGCCCCAGGCGCACGGAGGCGCCCGAGGCGCGGAACGGGCGCGCGGTCCTCGCGGGGGCGTGGCGTGAGGGGTGGCGACGCCTAGGGCCCACGGCCCCCGCGGGCGCCCCTCCCCCGGCCCGCCCAATCGCGCCCGGGGCGGCCGTTCTGGACGCGGGGCCGGCCGGGGGGCCGGTTGTTCAGTCATCGCGGTCGTCGCACGCGCACTCCCGTTCCCTCGCGGTGGCGGTGCTCCGCCGGTCCCGGCCGGCCAGCACGGGTTCCGGGGCCGGAGACTCCTTCGACAGGGACAACATGCCGTCCACGCCGTAGTCCTCCGTGAGGTCCGCAAGCAGTTTCCGTGCCTCGCTGCCCATGTACACACTCCTTCTGCTCTGTGGTTTCGATCGCCCGTCCGGCCGGACCAGGAGACTTCTACGGGCCCGTGGGGCGCCTGCGGGAGTTTCTGTTGGCGTCCGCCACCTCGCGCCGCAGGCGTCGCATCGTGGGTGACTCGTCCGGCCGCTTGTCCCTGTCCGGGCAGTTGTCGGCCCCGCACGCGCAGGGCGGCCACTGCCGGGCGAGGCCGAGCCAGTCGGCCGCCCCCTCCGTCCGTACGGGTTCGGGGCAGGCGATGCGTTCGGCCAGGCCGTCGTATCCGAGGCTCTTGGCGAGCCGGCTGAGAAGTTCCGCGACGAACGCGTCGGCATCACTCATCGGAGTTGTTTCCCCAGCCCTTCGTACAGGCGTCGCAGGATGTCCCTGTCCGGTGTCGCGTAGGCGCGGGGCACCCACCGTGGTGCGAGCTCCCAGACACTGCCGACGCGTAACAGCCCTTCCCCCGCTCGTTCTTCATGTGCGAGGGGCGGCCGTCGTTCAACCGTTCGGCCCGTGATGTGCGGTGCGTTGCTCACAGGTTCAAGATTCGGCGCCCGCGATCCCGGGCAACAGGGGGTGACTCATGACTGTGCGTTCAGTCATGGACGGTAGTCATGACAGCACCCTCAGTCATGGTCCATCATCGCGACATGACCGCCGAGACAGACTCTCCGGACCCGGACCCCGCGACCTCTCTGTTGGCCTTCTTCGGCTCCGAGTTGCAGCGCATCAGAAGCGAACAGAACAAGTCTCAGGGGATGCTGGCGCGCCGTGCACACACTTCGCAGTCGATGATCAGCAAGATCGAAGCGGGTAGGCGCGTCCCGTCGGAAGACCTGGCCCGCGTCCTGGACAGAGCGCTGGACACAGGCGGTACGTTCGAGCGGTTGCAGCCCATTGTCATCAGGTATGCGTACCCGCCATGGATTCGAGCCCTGGTGGAACTGGAAGCGCAGTCAACAGCCATGCGGGTATTCGAGTCACAGATCATCCCTGGACTGCTCCAGACAGAGGACTACGCACGGGCGATGCTTGCCGCAGTTCGATCCGACGACCTTGAGGAACTGGTGGCTGCGCGCATGTCCCGGCAGGGGATTCTGGAGCGCGAACAGCCGCCGCGCATGTGGTATGTGATCGATGAGCAGGCACTGCAACGCCCCATGGGTACGCCCTCCATGTGGCGCGCTCAGCTCAGACGGCTTGTGAAGGCCGGCTCTCACCCGAGGTCGGTGATCCAGGTGATCCCACGCCGCGTCACGGCACATCCCGGACTTGCCGGTCCCTTCACGCTGTTGAGCTTCGAAGACCACCCGGACACGATGTGGGTCGACGGCTTCTCAATGGGCCGCATCACAGTGGATTTGGGAGAGGTCGCAGACGGCACGCAAGCCTATGATCTGTTGAGGGCAGCTGCTCTCTCACCCGATGAGAGCGCCGACTTGATCACTGGATATGCGGAAGGTCGTTACTCATGAACGCACCGCACGAGAACGTCTCGTGGCACAAAAGCAGTTACAGCACGAACGGAGCGAACTGCGTGGAGGTCGGCGTTGGCCTCCTTGCCTCGCACGTCGTGCCGGTCCGGGACTCGAAGGTCTCCAACGGGCCCATCCTGGCCGTGCATGCCGCAAGCTGGTCGTCCTTCGTCTCCGCCGTCAACTCCGGCGAGCTGGCCTGAAAGTAAGGCGCCCCAGTAGCCCCCCCGCATGCACGACGCGGCGGGGCTACTGCCTGCACAGGGCGTGCCCGGACGGCGCCCTGCGGACTCAGCCCGCGTCCGATGCCTCGCTCTTGATGAGGCGGTCGACCGCGCGCGCCGGCCACAGTTCGCGCGTGAGCCCGCGCATGGTGCGCCGCGTCTCGCGTCCGCTGCCGCCCGCGGGCACGACGTGGCGGGTGAGGCGGATGGCCGAGACCAGGGCCGCCAGCATCCGGGCCCCGGGCTCGGGGAAGCCCATCTTCGCCGCGCCCCGGAAGTCCGCGGCGGCCTCCTCCGCGGTGCCGGGCGAGAGAAGCGGGTAGCGCGACACGGAGAAGAGGCCGAGGGCGCGGTGTGTCTCGACCGTGATCAGGCCGCGCGCCGCGAGGCTGTCGGCGCAGGCGCCCGTGACGGCGCCCGATCTCCGGCGGCGGAGCCAGTGCCTGGCGCGTACGGGCCGCCCGTCGTCGAAGAGGCCGAGGGCGGCGTCGAGCACCGGTTCGCCGGTCGGCGGCGGCGACAGGGGCACCACGCGGCCCCGGTCCTCCGCGACGAACCGGCGCGCCTCCAGGTCGGCGAGGGCCGCGGCGGCCACGCCGTAGTGGAGGTGGCGCGCGCGTACGCGCGGTTTTCCCGTCGCCGGGTCGAGTGCGAGCAGCATCAGCTCTTCGGGCAGCGTCAGGGCGGGAAGACTCATCGGCTCTCCGGCTACTTCTCGGCTCTCCGGCTACTTCGTGTACGCGAGGACGAGGGCTGCCAGCACGACCGCCATGAGCGCGGTCACGACCGTGAGGAAGCGGCCCTTCGCGGTGCGGGTGGAGTACGGGTACCTGGTCATGCCCGGCAGCTTACGAGCAGGACCGTTCGAGTTCTTCCACCGTGCGGTACGGATGTCGTCACGGAATGCCAAGATCTCCGTGCGAGTTGAACGCGCGGTTGACGGCAGGTCAGCCCGGACGAGAGGCACACACCCATGGGGGTACTGGACGGAAAGGTCGGCGTGGTCACCGGCGCCACGAGCGGGATCGGCGCCCGCACGGCCGAGGTCTTCGCGGCGGAGGGCGCGCGCGTGGTGATCGCGGGACGCCGCACCGACGAGGGCGAGGCGCTCGCGCGGTCGATCGGTGACGCGGCGGTGTTCCACCGTACGGATGTATCGGTGGAGGAGGACGTGGCCGCGCTGGTGGACCGGGCGGTGGACGCCTTCGGGCGGGTCGACGTGATGGTCAACAACGCGGGGTCGCCCTCCCATCTGACGGGGGTCATGGACGTGGAGAGGTCGCTGTTCGACGCGACGCTCTCGGTGCATGTCACCGGCACGCTCCTCGGCATCAAGTACGCGGCACGCGCGATGCGCGAGTCGGGCGGCGGCAGCATCGTCAACATGTGCAGTGTCGCCGGCCACGCGGGCGGATACTCCGGCCTGGACTATTCCGTCGCGAAGGCGGCGGTCGCCCACCTCACCCGGTGCGCCGCCGTGGAGCTCGGCGAGTACGGCATCCGCGTCAACAGCGTGTCCCCCGGGTTCGTGCTGACGGGCATCTTCGGGAAAGGCGCGGGCGCCGCCGACGCCGACGCGGCGGACGCCAGGACGGACGGGCTGCGCCACCTCATGACCGACATGATGGGCGCCCACCAGCCGCTGCCCGGGATCGGCGAGACGGACGACCCGGCGGCGGCCATGGTCTTCCTCGCGAGCGACGCGGCCCGCATGATCACCGGTCAGGACCTGGCGGTGGATGGCGGCATGCTGGCGGGCCGGCCGGCGGCGGTGATGCTGGCGGAGCGCGCACGCATCGCCGCCCTCGTGACGGGCGGCGGGCCCGCGGAGACCTGACGGGAGCGGGCGGAGGCGCGCCGGCCCGGGGGGGCGCCGGGGCCGGCGGGGGGGGGCGCCCCCCCCCCGGGGGGGCGGGGGGGGGGGCC
>NZ_JAIUKE010000212.1:0-10396 GCF_020176795.1 Streptomyces sp. 8L | reverse complement strand
CCGGGCTGGGCCACGTGGACGGCCTCAACCGGTTGGGTATGCCCCCGCCCCCCCCGGCCCGGCGGGGGGGGGGCCCGGGCGGACGGCGGCGCCGCCGACCGGGTGGGCCGCGATGGGGGACGCTTCCCGGGGGCCCGCCGCCGGGTGCGCCGCGCTCGGGGGACGCCCTCGGCCGGCCCGCCCCCGAAGTGGCGGTGGCCACCCGGGGCCGCCCTGGACATGCGTACTAACCGCCCGGTAACTTTGGCTGAGCAAGCGCTTAGAGCACTGCGCCGACCGTCACGCCCCGATCGCCGGGCCGGTCGATCGCGTCAACCGGAGGCGGCGGATCGCCGCGGAGGAGGCCCTGCCATGCGTCGTACCGTCTACAACGAGGACCACGAGTCGTTCCGGCAGACCCTGAGGGCCTTCATCGAGGCCGAGGTCGTCCCGCAGTACGAGGAGTGGCTGGCCGCGGGCCAGGCGCCGCGCGACTTCTATTACAAGCTCGGCGAGCTGGGCGTCTTCGGCATCGAGGTGCCGGAGGAGTACGGCGGCGCGGGCATCGAGTCGTTCAAGTTCCAGGCCGTCCTCTCCGAGGAGACCGCCCGCGCGGGCGTCTCGTTCGGCGGTTCCGGCGTGCATGTCGCGCTCTGCCTGCCGTACTTGAAGGCGTACGCCTCCGACGACCAGAAGAAGCGCTGGCTGCCCGGCTTCATCAGCGGCGAGACGATGTTCGCGATCGCCATGACGGAGCCCGGCACCGGTTCCGACCTGGCCGGGATGAAGACGACGGCGAAGCTGTCCGAGGACGGCACGCACTACGTGCTCAACGGGTCCAAGACGTTCATCACGGGCGGCGTGCACGCGGACCGCGTCATCGTCTGCGCCCGCACCGCGCCGCCGTCCGCCGACGACCGCCGCTTCGGCATCTCGCTGCTCGTCGTGGACACGAAGTCGGAGGGCTACGCGGTCGGGCGCAAGCTCGACAAGATCGGCCTGAAGACCTCGGACACCGCGGAGCTGTCGTTCACGGACGTCAAGGTGCCGGTCGCCGACCTGCTCGGCGAGGAGAACAAGGGCTTCTCCTACCTCGGCCAGAACCTGCCGCAGGAGCGCCTCGGCATCGCCTTCGGGGCGTACGCGCAGGCCGCCGCCGCGATCCGCTTCACCAAGGAGTACGTGCGGGACCGCACGGTCTTCGGGAAATCGGTCGCTTCCTTCCAGAACACCAAGTTCGAACTGGCCTCCTGCCAGGCCGAGGTCGACGCGGCGGAGGCCGTCGCTGACCGCGCTCTTGAAGCGCACGACCTGGGCGAGCTGACGGCGGCCGAGGCCGCGTCCGCGAAGCTGTTCTGCACGGAGGTCGCGAGCCGCGTCATCGACCGCTGCCTCCAGCTGCACGGCGGCTACGGCTACATGAACGAGTACCCGATCGCCCGTCTGTACGCCGACAACCGGGTCAACCGCATCTACGGCGGGACCAGCGAGGTCATGAAGATGATCATCGCCAAGTCCATGGGCCTGTGACCGGTGCGCCCGGCGGCCTGGTCCAGACTCGTCCCATGAACACCGAACTCGACACCCTGCTCGGCCTGCTCGACCTGGAGCGGATCGAGCAGGACATCTTCCGCGGCAGGAGCCACACGTCCGTGGTCCCCCGCGTCTTCGGCGGCCAGGTCGCCGCGCAGGCGCTGGTCGCCGCGGGCCGCACCGCGCCCGACGACCGTATGGCGCACTCGCTCCACGCGTACTTCCTGCGGCCGGGCGATCCGGGCGCGCCCATCGTCTACACGGTGGACCGCATCCGGGACGGCCGCTCGTTCACCACACGCCGTGTGGTGGCCGTCCAGCACGGACAGCCGATCTTCCACCTGTCGGCGTCCTTCCAGCTGTACGAGGAGGGGCTCGACCACCAGGCTCCGATGCCGGACGCGCCCGATCCGGAGAGCCTGCCGTCGGCCGCGGAGCTGCTGCCGAAGTACGCGGACAAGTTCATCAGCCCGACCGTCGTGGACCGGCTGCTCGAAACCCGCGCCGCTGTCGACCTGCGCTATGTCCAGGAGCCGCCGTTCGCGACGGTCGGCCAGGCGCGCGAGCCGCGTTCCCAGGTGTGGTTCCGTACGAACGGGGCGCTCGCCGACGACCCGCTGCTGCACGTCTGCCTCGCCACGTACGTGTCCGACATGACGCTGCTCGACTCGATCCTGCTGGCCCACGGGCGCGGCGGGTGGGCGGTCGGCGACATCGTCGGCGCGAGCCTGGACCACGCGATGTGGTTCCACCGGCCGTTTCGGGCGGACGAGTGGCTGCTGTACGACCAGGAGTCCCCGTCGTCCTCGGGCGGCCGGGGCCTCGGCCAGGCGCGCATCTACACACGCGACGGCCGGCTCGCGATCTCGGTCATCCAGGAAGGCGTGATGCGCGTCCCGCGCGACTGACGCGTCCCGCGCGCGACCGGCGCGTCCTTCGCGGCCGACGCGTGCCACGCTGCCGACGCGACGGGGCGGTGGACGCGGCGCTTCCGCCCTGCGGGGGCGTGGGGCCTGCCCGCGCGCGCCCGTTCGCCCGTGCGGAGCGCCCCGCCCGTGCCGGGCACCCGTCGGGCGCCGGACGTGTCACTCGGGGAGGAGCCCGGCCGCGTTCAGCAGGTACGCCGTCATGGGGTCGTAGTGCCGGGGGCTCGTCACGTGGTCGTCCAGGGGAATCGTGACCTGGAGCGTGCCCTCCGCCTCGCCGATGAACAGCGCGGGGTCGTTGCAGTCGGCGTAGCCCATCGAGTCGAGACCGCGCTGTCCCGCGTAGCCCGCCCAGCCGTGGTCCGCGACGACGAGGTCCGGCAGCGGCCTGCCCTCGCTCTCCAGGGCGTCCAGGATCGCCCGCATCGGCTCCGGGGAGTGCGTGTGCCACAGCGTCGCCCCGCGCTCCAGCATGGAGATGTCCGCGAACTGGACCACCATGCCCTCGTCCGCGACGAGGCCCTCGGGAATCCGCACGATCTCGCAGCCCGCCGCCCGCAGGCCGTCCGCCGTCTGCCGGTGCACGTCGAGCAGGCCGCCCGGGTGACCCGTGGCGAACAGCACACGCTCCCCGCCCTCCGCGGCCTTGCGCAGCCGCCCCGCCATGCGCTCCAGGCCGTCGATCGTCAGTTCGGGGTCGATGGTGTCCTGGCCCGATCTGAATTCGGGGTCGTCCACGACGCCGCAGCGCTCCGCCATCACGGCGAGCACGTCCTGCTCGTCCGTCCACCGGTCGCCGAGCTCCAGGCCCAGCCAGTAGTGGCGGTCGCCGTTGGCGAGTCTGCGGTAGTGGGACAGGTTGTTGTCGCGGGGTGTGGCGACGTTCCCGGCGATGCGGGTCCGTACGAGGTGCTCGGCGAGCTCGGGGCGGCTGGGTATCGGCATGAGCCCATTGTGCCGTCACCCGCGATCGGGGCGCCGCCCGTCCGGTCCGCGGGACGCGCGAACGCCTGTCCCGGCCTCCGGCCCTGGGCCGCTTCAGAGGGCCGTGCCGGGCCCGGGCCCCGTCTCGCCGACCGTGTCGATCATGTCGATCGTGTCGACGGGGTGGACCCCCGAGGCGCCTGAGGCACCTGAGACACCTGAGCCGTCCGAGGCACCTGAGGGCGCCGTCGGGGCGGGCCGCGCGCCGAGTGCGGCGAACGCGCCGTGCGCGAGCCCGCGCAGCAGCTCGGCGGTGCCCGCGCGGTCGGGCAGCGCCCCGCGGGGCGAGCTGAAGTGGGGCGTCGAGTTGAGCAGGCCGAACACGGCGTGGACGGCCGCGCGCGCCTCCGCCTCGGGGACCAGGCCGTACAGCTGCCGTACGACACCGACCCACAGCTCCACGTACTGCCGCTGGAGCTGCCGCACCCTCCTGCGGTCGTCCTCGCGCAGCCGGTCGAGCTCGCGGTCGTGCAGCGTGATCAGCGGGCGGTCGTCGAGCGCGAAGTCGATGTGTCCCTCGATGAGGGAGGCGAGCACCGCGGCGGGGCCCTGGCCCGACGCGTCGGCCGAGCGCTGCCTGCCGCCTTCGAGGAGGCGCTCGCTGATGCCGACGAGCAGTTCGGCCAGCATCGCGTCCTTGCCGGGGAAGTGGCGGTAGAGGCCGGGGCCGCTGATGCCGACCGCCGCGCCTATCTCGTCCACTCCCACGCCGTGGAAGCCGCGCTCCGCGAAGAGGCGGGCGGCGTGCTTGAGGATCTGCTCCCTGCGGGTCGGTGCCGCCGTTCTGGTCGTCATCGATTCATTCTAGACAGAGTTGTTAGCGGTCGTTAACCTGGGACGGAACGTTAACGCTCATTAACCACCCGCTCTACATCCTCATCCGGGGGGCGTACATGCGACAGGCACCGGTGCTGGCGAGCGCCGCCGACCCGTCATCCGAGACCTGGCGGGCCAACGAGGCGGCGCACGAGGCGCTGGCCGAGGAGCTGCGCGGCCGGCTCGCCGCGGCGCGCCTTGGCGGCGGCGAGCGCGCCCGCGCCCGCCACACCGCGCGCGGAAAGCTGCTGCCGCGCGACCGGGTGGACGGCGTGCTGGACCCCGGCTCGCCGTTTTTGGAGCTCGCGCCGCTCGCGGCGGAGGGGATGTACGGCGGGGACGCCCCGGCGGCCGGGGTGATCGCGGGAATCGGCCGGGTCTCCGGCCGGGAGGCGGTGATCATCGCCAATGACGCGACCGTCAAGGGCGGCACGTACTACCCGATGACGGTCAAGAAACACCTCCGCGCGCAGGAGGTGGCCCTGGAGAACCGGCTGCCGTGCCTGTATCTGGTCGATTCGGGCGGCGCGTTCCTGCCGATGCAGGACGAGGTCTTCCCGGACCGGGAGCACTTCGGCCGGATCTTCTACAACCAGGCCAGGATGTCGGCCGCGCGCATCCCGCAGATCGCGGCGGTGCTCGGGTCCTGCACGGCGGGCGGGGCGTACGTCCCCGCGATGAGCGACGAGGCCGTGATCGTGCGCGGCCAGGGCACGATCTTCCTGGGCGGCCCGCCGCTGGTGAAGGCGGCCACGGGCGAGGTCGTCACGGCCGAGGAGCTGGGCGGCGGCGAGGTGCACGCGCGCGTCTCCGGCGTCACGGACCACCTCGCGGAGGACGACGCGCACGCGCTGCGGATCGTGCGCACGATCGTGTCGACGCTGCCGGAGCGCGGCCCGCTGCCCTGGTCGGTGGAGCCGGTGGAAGAGCCGAAGGCCGACCCGATGGGGCTGTACGGGGCGGTACCGGTCGACTCGCGCACGCCCTACGACGTACGGGAGGTGATCGCGCGGGTGGTGGACGGCTCCCGCTTCGCCGAGTTCAAGTCCGAGTTCGGTACGACGCTGGTGACGGGGTTCGCCCGGATTCACGGCCATCCCGTGGGGATCGTCGCCAACAACGGCATCCTCTTCTCGGAGTCGGCGCAGAAGGGCGCGCACTTCATCGAGCTGTGCGACCAGCGCGGCATCCCGCTGCTGTTCCTCCAGAACATCTCGGGCTTCATGGTCGGCAAGGACTACGAGGCGGGCGGCATCGCCAAGCACGGCGCGAAGATGGTCACGGCGGTGGCCTGCGCGCGCGTGCCGAAGCTGACGGTCGTGGTGGGCGGTTCGTACGGCGCGGGCAACTACTCGATGTGCGGGCGGGCGTATTCGCCGCGCTTCCTGTGGATGTGGCCCAACGCGAAGATCTCCGTGATGGGCGGCGAGCAGGCCGCCTCGGTGCTGGCCACGGTCAAGCGCGACCAGCTGGAGGGGCGGGGCGAGCAGTGGCCGGCCGAGGACGAGGAGTCCTTCAAGGCGCCGGTCCGCGCGCAGTACGAGCAGCAGGGCAACGCGTACTACGCGACGGCGCGGCTGTGGGACGACGGCGTGATCGATCCGCTGGAGACCCGCCGGGTGGTCGGCCTCGCGCTGACGGCCTGCGCCAACGCACCACTGGGCGAGCCGGGTTACGGCGTCTTCAGGATGTGAGGAGTCGGAAGTGACGATGCCCGACATGTTCGGCAGCGTTTTGGTCGCCAACAGGGGTGAGATCGCCGTCCGGGTGATCCGCACGCTGCGCGCGATGGGGCTGCGCTCGGTCGCGGTCTTCAGCGACGCGGACGCGGACGCGCGCCATGTGCGGGCGGCCGACACGGCCGTACGGATCGGCCCCGCGGCGGCGGCCGAGAGCTATCTGTCCGTGGAGCGGCTGCTGGACGCGGCGCGCCGCACGGGCGCGGAGGCGGTCCACCCGGGGTACGGATTCCTCGCGGAGAACGCGCGCTTCGCCGCCGCCTGCGAGGAGGCGGGGCTCGTCTTCATCGGGCCCCCGGCGTCCGCGATCGACCTGATGGGCGACAAGATCAGGGCGAAGGAGACGGTGTCTGCGGCGGGCGTCCCGGTGGTCCCCGGCTCGTCGGGCAGCGGTCTGAGCGACGCCGGACTGGCCGAGGCGGCGCGGAAGATCGGCATGCCGGTGCTGCTGAAGCCGTCGGCGGGCGGCGGCGGCAAGGGCATGCGCCTGGTGCGGGACGAGGCGGCGCTGGCCGAGGAGATCGCGGCGGCGCGCCGCGAGGCGAGCGCGTCCTTCGGCGACGACACGCTGCTGGTGGAGCGGTGGGTGGACCGGCCGCGCCACATCGAGATCCAGGTGCTCGCGGACGCGCACGGCGGGGTCGTGCACCTCGGCGAGCGGGAGTGCTCGTTGCAGCGGCGCCACCAGAAGGTGATCGAGGAGGCCCCCTCGGTCCTGCTGGACGAGCGCACGCGGGCGTCGATGGGCGAGGCGGCCGTCGCGGCGGCCCGCTCGTGCGGCTATGTGGGCGCGGGCACCATCGAGTTCATCGTGCCGGGCGCGGACCCTTCGTCGTACTACTTCATGGAGATGAACACCCGCCTCCAGGTGGAGCATCCGGTGACGGAGCTGGTCACCGGCGTCGACCTGGTGGAGCTCCAGCTGCGGGTCGCGGCCGGCGAGCCGCTGCCGTTCGCGCAGGAGGACGTCGCGCTCAGCGGCCACGCGATCGAGGCCCGGCTGTGCGCCGAGGACCCGGCGCGCGGCTTCCTGCCCACGGGCGGGCGGGTGCTGAGCCTGCGTGAGCCGGCGGGCGACGGCGTCCGCACGGACTCGGGGCTCACGGTGGGCACCGAGGTCGGCAGCGCGTACGACCCGATGCTGGCCAAGATCATCGCGTACGGTCCCGACCGGGCGACGGCGGTGCGCAGGCTGCGCGGCGCGCTCGCGGACACGGTCACGCTGGGCGTCACGACGAACGCGGGCTTCCTGCGACGGCTGCTGGCCCATCCGAGGGTGGCGGCGGGCGACCTCGACACCGGTCTGGTCGAGGAGGAGGCCGAGGGCCTGCTGCCGGGCGGTGTGCCCCCGGAGGCGTACGCGGCGGCGGCGCTGCTGCGCGCGGGCGGACGGGGCACGGGCGGAAGGGACGCGGGTGACAGAGGCGCCGGCGGAACGCGCACGGGCGGAAGGGGCGCCGGAGAAGGCGCGGGAGGGGACTCCGGCGACTCCGGCGTCTGGCGGGACCCGTTCTCGGCGGCCGACGGCTGGCGGCTCGGCGGGACGCCCGCCTGGGTGCCGTACCACTTCCGCGTCCCCGGCGAGGAGCCGGTGACGGTCAGCGTGCGGGGCGGCGAGGTGCGGGTCGGCGACGGCGCCACGGGAGCGGAGCCGGTCGCGGCGCGGCTCGTGGACGGCGGCGCTCCGGCCCCTTCGGGCGGTGCGGACCCCGCGGCAGTCGCGTACACGGGTGTGGAGTACGCGGGTACGGTCCACCGGTTCGCCGCTCTGAGCACACCGCACGGCGTCTTCCTCGGGCGGGACGGCGACGGCTGGGAGCTGCGCGACCACGACCCCGTCGAGGCCGGCAGGTCCGGCGCCGCCGCCGGGGGCGGCTCGCTCACGGCGCCGATGCCCGGCACCGTGACGGTCGTGAAGGTCGCGACGGGCGACACCGTGACGGCGGGTCAGAGCCTCCTGGTGGTCGAGGCCATGAAGATGGAGCACGTGGTCTCCGCCCCGTACGCGGGCACCGTCACCGAGCTCGACGTACGTCCCGGGTCGACCGTCGCCATGGACCAGGTGCTGGCCGTCGTCACACCGAAGGAACCGAAGGAGGAGTCATGACAAAAGCGGCGGGCCCGTCCGGCGCGCCCGGGCGGACGGCCGGGCTGCCCATGGCCGTACCGGCACAGGGCCTTCCGCCGCGCGTGCGGATCTACGAGGTCGGCGCGCGCGACGGCCTCCAGAACGAGTCGGCGGTCGTCCCGGTCGAGGTCAAGGCCGAGTTCATCCACCGGCTGGCGGAGGCGGGCCTCTCCGTCATCGAGGCCACCAGCTTCGTGCGCCCCGAGTGGGTTCCCCAACTGGCCGACGCGGAGCAGCTGTTCCCGATGCTGAGCGACCTCGGGGAGGTGGCGCTGCCCGTCCTGGTGCCCAACGGGCGCGGCCTGGAGCGGGCCATGGAGCTCGGGGTGCGCCGCATCGCGGTGTTCGGCAGCGCCTCGGAGTCGTTCGCCAAGGCCAACCTCAACCGCTCGGTGGACGAGTCGCTCGCGATGTTCGGCCCGGTCGTGGCGAGGGCGCGCGAGCACCGGATGCGGGTACGCGGCTATCTGTCGATGTGTTTCGGCGACCCGTGGGAGGGGCCCGTCCCCATCCATCAGGTCGTCCGGGTCGCGAAGGCCCTGATGGACCTCGGGTGCGACGAGCTGAGCCTCGGCGACACCATCGGCGTCGCCACACCGGGGCATGTGCAGAGCCTGCTCGCCGAGCTCAACGAGGAGGGCGTGCCGACCAACGTGATCGGTGTGCATTTCCACGACACGTACGGCCAGGCGCTCGCCAACACACTGGCGGCGCTCCAGCACGGCGTGACCACGGTCGACGCGTCGGCGGGCGGCCTCGGCGGGTGCCCGTTCGCCAAGAGCGCCACCGGCAATCTCGCCACAGAAGACCTCGTCTGGATGCTCGACGGACTCGGCATCGAGACGGGCGTCGACCTCGACCGACTGGTCGCCACCAGCGGTTGGATGGCCGACCGGCTCGGCCGGCCCAGTCCCTCCCGTACCGTACGGGCCCTGACCCACAAGGGGTGACGACGCGATGTCCCTGGATCACAGACTCTCCGACGAGCACGAGGAACTCCGGCGCACGGTGGAGGAGTTCGCACACGACGTGGTCGCACCGAAGATCGGCGACTTCTACGAGCGGCACGAGTTCCCGTACGAGATCGTGCGGGAGATGGGCCGCATGGGCCTGTTCGGGCTGCCGTTCCCCGAGAGTTACGGCGGCATGGGCGGCGACTACCTGGCCCTGTGCCTCGCCCTGGAGGAGCTGGCCAGGGTCGACTCGTCCGTCGCGGTCACCCTGGAAGCGGGCATCTCGCTGGGCGCCATGCCGGTCTTCCGCTTCGGTACCGAGGAGCAGAAACGCGAGTGGCTGCCCCGGCTGTGCGCGGGCGAGATGCTCGGCGCGTTCGGCCTCACGGAGCCCGGCGGCGGCTCGGACGCGGGCGGTACGCGCACCACGGCGGTGCGCGACGGCGACGAGTGGGTCATCAACGGCACCAAGTGCTTCATCACCAACTCGGGCACGGACATCACGGGCCTGGTGACGGTCACGGCGGTCACCGGCCGTACGGAGAGCGGCAAGCCGCGCATCTCCTCGATCATCGTCCCGTCCGGCACACCCGGGTTCACGGTGGCGCCGCCGTACTCGAAGGTCGGCTGGAACGCGTCGGACACGCGCGAGCTGTCGTTCGCGGACGTCCGCGTCTCCGCGGCGAACCTGCTGGGCGAGGAGGGCCGCGGGTACGCGCAGTTCCTGCGCATCCTGGACGAGGGCAGGATCGCGCTCGCCGCACTCGGCACGGGGCTCGCGCAGGGATGCGTGGACGAGTCGGTGAAGTACGCCCGCGAGCGGCACGCCTTCGGCCGCGCGATCGGCGACAACCAGGCGATCCAGTTCAAGCTGGCCGACATGGAGATGCGCGCGTACATGGCCCGCGTGGGCTGGCGCGACGCCGCGTCCCGGCTGCTGAGCGGCGAGCCCTTCAAGAAGGAGGCGGCGATGGCGAAGCTGTACTCGTCCACGATCGCCGTCGACAACGCGCGCGAGGCGACACAGATCCACGGCGGATACGGCTTCATGAACGAGTTCCCCGTGGCGAGGATGTGGCGCGACTCCAAGATCCTGGAGATCGGTGAGGGGACGAGCGAGGTCCAGCGCATGCTGATCGCCCGCGAACTGGGCTTCACGGACTGACCCGCCCTGCCCGGGCCGGGCGGGCCCCGGACCCGGGCAGGCCGTGTCGCGGGCCGGACGGGAGAGGGGGCGAGCGGGAGGCCGTGTCGCAGGCCGGGCGGGCCTCGGGTCCGCCCGGCCCGCGGCGGGCCGCCGGGGCCGCCGGCGCGCGGAGGGAGAGGGGGGCGGCGAGG
>NZ_JAIUKE010000211.1 GCF_020176795.1 Streptomyces sp. 8L | reverse complement strand
GGGGTCGTACGGGGCCTTGCGGCGGGGGCGAGCGGGGGCCTTGCGGGCCTTTCGAGGGCCTTGCAGGGCGCGCGTTTGACGCGGCGCGCGGGCGTGGACCCGGCCGCGGTCGGCTATGTGGAGGGCTTCTCCTCCGCGCTGTCCGTTGTCGTTCCGCGGCCGAGAGTGCGGTCGAAGACGGTCAGCAGGAGGTAGAGGACACCGGCGCCGAGCATGATCCAGGAGAGCTGGTGCATGCCGCTGGTGTCGGCGCGCTGCCCGAAGGACGCGGCGGTCGCGGAGGAGGCCACCATCGAGCCGACGTAGGCGAAGGTACGCAGCAGTCCGGCCGACGAGGCGGTCCGCTCGGGATCGGACTGGAAGTACACGGAGTTCTGGAGGGCCAGGTTGTTCAGCCCCTGCGGAACGCCGAAGACCAGGGCGACCAGGAGCAGGCTCCACAGCGGACTGCCGCCGGTGAGGGTCAGCATCACCAGGCAGGCGGCGATCTGTCCGACCGAGCCGACCAGCAGCTTGCCGCGCACGCCCCGGCGCCGTCCGGAGACGATCGAGACGCCGATCGCCAGCAGGAACATGGGGATCTGCACCAGCCCCGCGTGGAAGGGCGAAAGCCCGTAGCCCTCCTCCGTCCACTGGCTGAAACCGTAGAGGAAGGAGTACGAGACGACGTAGGCCACGAGCGCGCGTCCGTACGTGGCGAGCAGGGGCGTGTTGCCCCCCAGGACGCGCAGGTCGATGAAGGGGACGGCGGCCCGCAGCTCCCGCACCGCGAACCCGGCTCCGGCGGCGGCGACGATCACCAGCAGGTACCAGTTGGCGAGGTGCAGGTTCATGAGGAACAGCAGCAGCGAGGTGAGCGTCGCGGCGAACAGCGCCATGCCCGGCAGGTCGAGCTGGGAGACCAGACGTCCTCGCTGGGGCGACTCGCCGGTCCCCGCGGACCTCGGCAGCCGCCACAGGCCCAGCAGGACGGCCGCGACGGCCAGCGGCACGTTCAGCCCGAAGGTGGCCCGCCAGCCGCCCACCGCGATCAGCACGCCGCCGAGCAGCGGTCCGACCACCGCGATGGTCTGATTGGCCACCGCGAGCGCGGTCAGTACGCCGCCAGGACTGTCCCGGCCGGTGCGCTTGGCCTCGCTGCGCACCAGGGCCATTGCCGCCGGATAGCCGCCGCAGGTGCCGAATCCGAGCAGGACACGCGCGGCGATCAGCACGCCCAGGTTGGGCGCGAGGGTGCCTATGACGCCCGCGACGCCGACGAGGGTGGTGCTGAGGAGGAAGAGCCTGCGCGGCCCGAAGATGTCGATGAGGCGGCCCACGACCGGCTGCCCGAGCGAGGTGGCCAGGTAGAGGGCGGAGACCAGCCACGCCGTCTGCGCGGGCGGGGCGCCCAGGGCCCTGCCGATGGGGATGAGCGCGACGGAGATGATCGTCGAGTTGACCGGGTTCAGGACCGAGCCGAGCATCATCGGCGGCAGCAGCCGCCGGTCGAAGCCCGGCCCCTTCGCCTCGGTCGCGGCGTCCGCCTTCACCTCAGTCATGCGTCAGCCTCTGCAACAGGGTCATGGCGGCGATCACGGTTCGTCGTTCCTCCTCGGTGCATTTGTCCTGCAACTGGCCGGCGAGCCACTCCGTCCTGGCCTGCCGCCCCTCCTCGACGCGCCGCTGCCCCTCCGCGGTCACCGCGATCAGCAGGCGGCGTCCGTCGTCCGGGTCCGGGCTGCGTTCCACCAGACCCATCGCGGCGAGGGAGGTGACGATCGCGGTCATCGACTGGTGGCGCACGCCTTCCACGGCGGCGAGTTCGCTCGCCGTGACGCCCCCCTTGCCGGCCAGGCGGCCCAGGACGGACGCCTGGCCCAGGGTGAGGTCCTCGGCCTCCGCGGCGTTCAGAATGCGGCGCCGCAGGGGGCCGATGACCGCACGGACCTCACGGGACGCCTGAAGTGCCGAGGGCGAAGGGCTCGGGTTCTCGCTCATGCGTTCCACGCTAAGGTCTACAGGCTTACCTGTCCAGTCTTACCTGTACAGCCTGCCTGCATAATTTTTCCCCACGCCACGGCGCCCACGGCGCACAGTCCGCGCCGCAGACGCGGTAATGCCGTGCACGCCGTAATGCCGTATACGCCGTACGAAAAGTCCGCTGCGGACCCCGGCCCGCCGGGGGCCCCCCCGCGGCCGCTCAGTGGCCGGACGGGAAGGCCGCCGGCTTGGCCGGGGTGTAGAGCCAGGTCTGGAAGAAGTCCTTCAGGTCCTGGCCCGAGAGGCGCTCCGCGAGCTGCCGGAACTCGGTGATCGTGCCGTTGCCGTAACGGTGCTGCGCGGGCCACGCCTTGAGGAGCTTCAGGAACGCGGTGTCACCGATGGTGTCGCGCAGCGCCTGGATGGCGGCGGCGCCCCGGTCGTAGACCGCGTCGTCGAACTGGTTGGCCGCACCGGGGTCGCCCGGCTTCACCGTCCAGAACGGGTCGTCCGCCGGGTGGCTGTCGTAGACCTTCCGCGCCAGCTCCTGCGGGGTCCCGGTCCCCTCGTGCTGCGCCCACAGGTATTCCGCGTATCCGGCGAAGCCCTCGTTGAGCCAGATGTCCGACCAGCGCTTCAGGGAGACGTCGTCGCCCCACCACTGGTGGGCGAGTTCGTGGGCGACCACGGACGTGTCGGTGGACGTGGCGAAGAACGAGGGGCTGTAGAAGACGCGGGTCTGCGTCTCCAGGGCGAAGTGGGAGGTGACGTTCGGGACGTAGCCGCCCGCCGCGTCGAACGGGTAGGGGCCGAAGTAGCCGCTCAGGAAGTCGATGATCTCCCCCGTACGCTCCACACTGGCCCGGGCGTCGGCCTTGACCTCGGGGGAGAGTGCGGTGCTGTACGCGTTGACGACCGGCACGCCGGTGCGCGTACGGCTGTGGGTGATGTCGAAGTGCCCGATGGCGAGGGTGGCCAGGTAGGTGGCCTGCGGCCGGTTCTGCCGCCAGTGGTACGAGGTGGTGGCCCCGGCGGTGCGCTGCGACACCAACAGGCCGTTCGAGAGGGCCTGTTCGCCCTTCGGCACCCGGACGGTGACGTCATAGGTGGCCTTGTCGAGCGGGTGGTCGTTGCTGGGGAACCACCACCAGGCCGACTCCGGTTCGTTGGCGGCCACACCGCCGTCGGGGGTCCGCTGCCAGGACGTGAAGCCGTACTTCTGGACGGTGGACGGAACGCCGGAGTACGTCACGGCGACGGTCATGCGGTGGCCGCGCGGGATGGTGCGGGCGGGTGTGATGACGAGTTCCTGCTCCCCGCTGGTCGCGAAGCGGGCCGGGCGGCCGTCGACGGTGACGGAGCTGACGTCGAGCGCGAAGTCGAGGTCGAAGCTGGTGAGGCCCTGGGTGGCGGTCGCCGTGACGACGGCGGTACCGGAGAGGCGGTCGGTGGACGGCTGGTAGCCGAGGTCGAGGTCGTAGTGCGAGACGTCGTAGCCGCCGTTGCCGTACGTCGGGTAGTACGGGTCGCCGATACCGGGCGCGCCGGGGCCGGCGTGGGTGCCTGCGGCGATCGCGGACGCGGTGGTGGCGGGCAGGGCGAGGGAGAGTCCGAGGGTGAGGACGGTGGACGCGATGAGTCTCTTGCGCACGGAAGGCTCCTCCAGCGTGGGGTGGTGCGCCTGGGGTGGCAGGTACACGGCGAGACACTAACCCCGGGGTGTCCGCCGTACCAGAAGGCGCCATACCGGAACGCACGCTGGCGCAAAGCCCGTTGACTGCCCGTCACGCGGCGCGGGCGGCCGTGTCAGCGGCTGTTCCTGGCGTGCAGCGATCCCGCCAGCCGGGGACCGAGCCACCGCTTGAGCCTGCGCAGGGACTCCAGCCGTCCGGCCGCGCGGTCCAGCCGGTAGTAGAGCTGCGGCGGCACGTACGGCAGCAGCGGCGAGTGGCGCTGGCCGAGGAGGGCGAACATCTGCTCGGGCGGCAGCCGCACATAGCGCGGCAGGTCCTCGTACCACCGCGCGCTGTAGCGCGCCGCGCTCTGCACCGACAGCAACTCGGCCCTGCGGACGCTCTCGTAGCGGGTCAGCGCGGCGTCGAGCGCGGCCGGGTCCGGTGTGCGGTCCGCGACACCCGCAGGGGCGGAGTGCAGCGCGGCCGTGAGCGCGAGGGCGTCCTCCAGCGCGAGGGAGGTGCCCGCCCCGATCGAGTAGTGGGTGGTGTGGGCGGCGTCGCCGAGCAGGACGACGTTGCCGCGGTGCCAGGTGCGGTTCGTCAGGGTACGGAAGGTCAGCCAGCGCGCCGGGCCGCCGCCCGCGCTTCCCCCGCCGGTGAGCGGATGGCCGTCCAGCACGTCGGCGAAGAGGTCGCCGAGCAGGGCCAGGCCCTCGGCCTCGGTCGCCCGGTCGAGGCCGAGGCCGCGCCATGTCTCCGGCGCGCACTCCACGACGACCGTGCCGGCCTCCGGCCCGAACCGGTAGGCGTAGCACCAGATCCAGCCGTGGGCGCTCTCGACGAAGGAGAACGTGAAGGCGTCGAAGACCTTGGTGGTGCCGAGCCAGAGGTAGGGGTTGCGGCCGACGGTGACCTCCGTGCCGAAGTGGTCGGCCCACCTCCCGCGCAGCGCGCTGCGCACCCCGTCCGCGGCGACGACGAGGCCGGCGCCCGCCGCTTCGTCCGCCAGGTCGCCCGGCTCGGCCTCGTGCCCGTACACGACACGCACACCGAGGTCCGCCGCCCGGTCCGCGAGCAGTTCGAGCAGCCGGTGCCGGCCGATTCCGAAACCCTCGTCGCCCCGGTGGCGGGTGGTGCTCCCGCGTACGTGCGCGACGCCGTCGCTCCAGCGCACGGACGCGTCCTCGACGGCGCGCGCCGACACCGGGTCGCCCGCGCGCAGCTTGTCCAGCAGGCTGCCCCAGTAGGTGACACCCCAGCCGTACGTGGAGCCGGCCGGATCGCGCTCGTAGACGGTGACGTCGTGGCCCCCGTCCCTCAGCTTCATCAGGATGGAGAAGTAGAGGCCGGCGGGCCCGCCACCGACACAGACGACCTTCACGCACACTCCCGGGTGACGACCAGTACGGCTACGGTGACGCACCGTAGCAGCGCGGGAGCGGTGGCAGGGGGCGCCTCGCGACGGACGTGGTGTCGCCGGCTCGCGCACGTACCATCGGGGCGGCCTTGCAAGGTGCGCCGCCGCCCCGCACCGGGCTTACGCCTCGGTCAGCCGGCTCACGCCTCGGTCCGGCCGGTTCATGCCTCGACCAGCCGGTTCACGCCTCGGTCCGGCCGGCTCATGCCTCCTCGGTCCCCATCGACCAGGGCGCCGTCGAAAGCGCCGTGCCGCGCTCCAGGAGGGACTTGAGGTTCGACAGCACCGCGGGCCAGCCCTCGGAGATCCCGGCCAGCTCCTCCTCGTCCGCCAGGTCCTCGTGGGTCACCGTGAGCTTCACGATCGCCTCGTACGGTTCGATGTCGAACGTCACACGCGACGGCACCCATCCCTCCGCCGCGTCCGGTGGCGCCCAGGTCGTCACCAGACGGGTCGGCCGTACGGACTCCGCCACCGTGCCGACGACGTCCGCGATGCCCGAGCCGTCCGCCCGCACATGCCGCCAGGCGGAGCCCTCACGCCAGTCGGACACATTGCTGTGCCCCCAGTACTCGGCCGTCAGGTCCGCGTCCGTCAGCGCGTCCCAGACCTTCTCCGCGGTGCTCTCGATGTACACGACGTACACGAACGACGGCCTGCCGCCGCCCGCGCCGCCTCCCTTGCTGTTACCACTGCCACTGCCACTCATGGCTTCCTCCGCCTCCTTCTTGATGTCCGCCAGGGCCCGGAGCCTGGGCCGTTCGAAGCGGTCGATCCAGCGCGCCTGCATCTCGTGCAGCGGCACCGGGTTGAGGTAGTGCAACTTCTCCCGTCCCCGGCGCACGGTGCTGACCAGATGGGCCGCCTCCAGTACCGCGAGGTGCTGGGTGACCGCCTGCCTCGACATGTCGAGGCCCGCGCACAGCTCGCCCAGCGTCCGGCCGCCCTGCCGCCGCAACAGGTCCAGCAGGAACCGGCGCGTCGGGTCGGCGAGCGCCTTGAACACCAGGTCCATCTCCGCAGTCACACCTCCATCATGCAACCATTTACTTGCATGTCAATCGGCGGACTGCCGGCGCGGCGAGCCGCCGGGACCGGCGCGGCTTTCCCCGCACAGGTTGTTCCGCCATACTTCCCGCCGTGGAGCAGCGAAGCGATACGAACATCCAGCCCGTAGCGGCGGCCGGGGCCGGTGTGGACCCGGCCTACGTGCCCGGTCTCGTGAACCTCCGCGCCCCCGAGGCCGAGGACACCGGGACCGGGGCGCAGACGCCCCCGTCACCCCGATCCGGCGGCACCGGCCCCGCCGCGAACGCGGGCGGTGCCGATGCCGACAGCGATGCGCCGGAACCCGCGAAGCCGGGAAAGCCGGACCCGGAAGATGCCGCCGGTACCACTGACGCCACCGATGCCACCGATGTCGCGGACGCCTCGGACGCCGCATACGCCGCAGACACCGACGAGGCGGACGACAGCTCGGACGGCAGCGCGGACGAGGGTCCCGACGACGGCCCCTCCCTCGAAGCGTCCGACCGGCGGGCCTCCATCACGGCCGGCCGCAGAGGCGTGCGGTTCACCCTGGACGACCAGGAGGCCGACTTCCGGTGGGACGAGATCGGCGCCGTCGAGGTCGTCGTCCCCCGGTTCGGCAAGCGGTTCGGTGTGGTCGTCCACACCCACCTGCGCCGTTCGTACGAGGCCGACGCCGAGGCCCCGAGCCGCGCCGTGCTCAAGGAGTGGAACGAGCGGCTCGACGCCGTGCTCGACGCGTACTTCGAAGACGAGGACGCCGAAGCCGCCGAGGCCGCCGAGCCCGCCGAGGGCGGGGACGGCAGCGGTGACGACACCGAGCGCTCCGGCGGTTCCGACGCCACGCCCGACAAGAGCTGAGCCCGGCGCGGGAGTTCAGGCCCGGGCCGTCGCGTCCTCGATCACCATCTCCACGAAGGCGAGCGCGTCCCTGCGCCGCGCCGGCGGCCCGGCATAACCCGAACGGCCTTCGCCGCCCCGCCGGATGCGCAGGGACTCGTCGAGTATCCGGTGCCACACGGGATCGAACGCGGTGTGCCCGTACTCCCCCGCCGCCGTCTTCGACACCGCCTCGCCCGTGACGAGTGCCTGGTGCGCCCTGCTGACACCCAGCACACCCCACTCGACGGCCTCCCCGCCCAGGACGGCGAGTCCCTCCGAGGTGAACGGCCGGGGGCTGCGCTCCCACCACGGCCGCCAGTAGCGCGCGAAGCCCTCGCGCGCCCAGCGCACCAGCTCGCCCGGCGAGGTGTCGACGGTGAGGTCCTGGGCGCCAGGGCCGCGCATCGTCACACCGTGACGGGACAGCACCTGCCAGGTGGCGGGCTGCCTGCCGTGCGGCACCGCGGGCAGCAGCCTGCTCCGGTGCGCGTACGGTCCCGGCGCGGCGCCGGAGGGGTCGTCCGCGAGTTCGTCCCACGTCACGTAGGGGCCCTCGAAGAACGGCCTGCGGACATGCCCGGCGAGCCGTTCGTGTGCCTGCTGGAGCGCCGCCACCTGAGCGGGCGACGGGGGCACCGCGGTGACCGCGACGAAGTCGATGTCCCCGCGGCGGCGCCGGAAGTCGTCCAGGGCCACGGAGCCCGTCAGGTACAGCCCTTGGACCAGGCCGGGAACGGCGGCGTCGGTCAGGGAGAGATATGCGCCGACGACCTCGCGCACGAGGGAATCCACAGTCACGGCGTAAGCGTGCCACGTGTCGCTCTGCGTGAAAAGACGCGTATATGGCGCACTGCCCGCACGGTCACGCACGCCCCGCTTCCTCCGTGTTCCTCCGGTCCACCTGCCCCGGGCCCTCCCGGACATGCCTGCTTTCCCGGACGTCCCGACCCGCCGGCCGCCGCCGGTTGCGCGCGACCGCTGCCGCTGCCGCTTGCGACCGCGACCGCTACCACTCGCTGCTGCTCGCGACCGCTACCGCTTGCGGGCGACCGCGGCGTACATCGACACCGCCTCGTCGGAGGTGCCGGCGACCGCGATGCCGTCCGGGTGCCAGTTGTGCGGCGTCACCACGCCCGGCTCCACCAGGTCGAGGCCGTCGAAGAACGCCGCCACCTCGTCGCGGGTGCGCAGTTGGAGCGGGATGCCGCCCCGGTGGTAGACCTCGGCGACCCCCGCCCACATCTCCGGGGCGAAGTCGGCGGTGCAGTGGGAGAGCGCCAAGTAGCTTCCCGGGCACAGCTGGTCGAGGAGGTAGCGCACGATCTCGTACGGCCTGTTCTCGTCCGGCACGAAGTGCAGCAGCGCGTTGAGCGACAGGCCCACCGGCTGCGACAGGTCGATCGTCTCGTGCAACTCGGCGCTCTGGATGATGGTTTCGGGCTGGCGCGCGTCCGCCTGGATGTACGTCGTACGGCCCTCGGGCGTGCTGCGCATCAGCGCCTCGGCGTGCCGCAGCACGACCGGGTCGTAGTCCGCGTACACGACGTGGGCGTCGGGCGCGGCGTCCTGCGCCACCTGGTGGAGGTTGGGCCGGGTGGGAATGCCCGTCCCTATGTCCAGGAACTGCCGGACGCCCGCCTCGGAGGCCAGGTACCGCGTGGCGCGGTGCATGAACGAGCGGTTCACGCGGGCGGTGATCTTGATGGTCGGGAAGACCTCAAGGACCTTGTTCCCGGCGATCTCGTCGGCTTCGTAGTAGTCCTTCCCCTGAAGGTAGAAGTCGTACATGCGCGCCGGGTGCGGCTTGCTGGTGTCGATGTCGTCGAGCGACACCTGGTCGAGGTCGGTCATCTCGGTCCGTCCGTTTCTCGGTGATAACCCGGTGGTACGCCTACAGCAGGAAGTCGGCGAGGCCATTCTTCGCGCCTTCGACGAAGCACGCCATGGCATCGTCGGAACAAATCAGCGCGGGGCCGCCCGGATCGGTGGACTGACGGACCGCCACCCGGCCGTCGTCCAGCTTCTTCGTCTCCACGCAACTCCCGCCGTTGGGGCCGCTCCAGGGCTTCTCCCAGCCGTCGGCACCGAGGTCGTCCGACGGCATGCCGTTGTAGATGTCCTGCTTCATTCAGAGCTCCTTGCGTATGTTCTGGAGAAACGCCCTGGTCTCGGGCACCGAGGCGGCCCGCGCCGCCAGGTTGTCCAGTACTTCGAGATAGGCGGCGCTGTCCGGGCGGCGGTCCAGGTAGACCGCGCCCGTCAGGTTCTCGGTGTAGACGATGTCCGGCAGTTCCGTGAGATCGAAGCGGAAGAGGTGGAACGGGCCGAACGCCCCCAGGTGCGGCCCGATCGCGAACGGCATCAGCTGGAGCGTCACGTTCGGCATCGCCGTCGCCTCCAGCAGGTGGTCCACCTGCGCCCGCATCACGTCGGGCGAGTCGCCGACGGGGCGCCGCAGCACGGACTCCTCCAGGAGTATCCAGAGCATCGGGGCGCCGGACTTCGTCAGCAGCTGCTGGCGCTTGACCCGCAGGGCCACCCGCCGGTCGAGCTCCTCCTCAGTGCCGTGGGCGCCCGCCCCGAGGACCGCGCGCGCGTAGTCCTCGGTCTGCAAGAGCCCCGGGACGTAGTGGGGTTCGTACGTCCTGATCAGGCTGGCCTCGTCCTCAAGGCTCACGTACGCGCTGAACCAGCCGGGCACCGCGTCCCGGTAACGGTGCCACCAGCCGGGCCGGTTGGCGTCCTTCACGAGCTCGGTGAACTGCTCGGCCTCGCTCCCCGTCACCCCGTACGTCTCCAGCAGGAGCCGCACGTAGGGCAGTTTGAAGCCGACCTCGGAGTTCTCCATCCGCCGGATCGTCAGCGGTGTCACGTCGAGCACGGCGGCCGCGGCCTCGCGGGACACGCCCGCGTGCTCACGCAGTGCGAGCAGCCGCTTCCCGAGCACGATGCGCAACACGGTCGGCGAACTCCCGCTCCCCGGCGATCCCGAGACTCCCGGAACCCCAGATCGGGCATCACTCACCACACCGTCACCACCTGACGCTTCCTCACCAGTCGAGTGTGACAGGTGCTCCCTGCACAGTGCCAGAGCGATGACGCGCATTCTGAAATTATCAGACAGTTAGTTGCGGCGTGACCGAGTCAGCGCGCATAGTGAGCGCGTGGCTCGTATCAAGGAACAGGTGGCACTTCAGCAACGCGCCGCACGGCCGGTCGAGTTGCTGTCGCCGGACCGGGACCCGGAGGTCCGCGCGCGTGCCTGCACGCACGCCTTCCCGCGGCGGCACGCGTCCGTCTCCGCGGCGCGGCGCCGGGTCCACGCCCACCTGCGGGCCTGCGACCTGCCCGGCGAACTGTGCGACCTGGCAGAGCTCGTTGTCTCCGAGCTGGTCACCAACGCCGTTTTACGCACGGAGAGTTCGGTGGTGAGCTGTACGGCGCAGGTCTTCGCGCACGGCGTGCGCGTGGCGGTGGACGACGAGGGGCCCGCGGACGCGCCGCCCTCCGGCCATGGAATGTTCCTGGTGGACAGGGTCGCCGGGTCCTGGGGCACCCTGCCGGGCGCGGACGGCCGCGGGCGCACGGTCTGGGCGAGCGTCTGTCTCGCGGACGCGGAGTCCGGGAGAGCGGAGCGGTGAGGGGTTCGGGACCGGCGGCGCCGGGACGAGCGGGCTCCGAAGGCCGGCCGAAGCGACCAGGGGTGCGCGATGCGTGAGACGAACGGTACGGGCCGCACGAGCCAGGCCCCTTCGCCCGCACCGGCGTGCGCGCACCCGCCCGACGCGACCGGCACTACCGGCACGGCTGACGCGACTGACATGCCCGGCGGGACCGACGTCACCGGGGCGACCGGGCCGGACGACCTCTGCGGGCTCGACGGCCTGGCCCGCGAACTGCTCGACCGGGTCGCGCAGGACAGCGCGCTGACGGCCACGGCGCACCGCCTGCCGGGCCCGCACGCGCGGCGGCGGCTCGTCCGGTGCCGTGCGGCGAACGCGGCGGCGCTGCGGGAGATCGTGGAGGAGCACGGCTGGCCGTCGGCGGCCCTGGTCGGCGCCGAGGCGTCCACCGCCGCCCTGATGATCCTGCTGCACGCGGACGACCTGCCGCTCCAGCTCACGGGCCGCGACCTCATCACGGACGCCGTGGAGCGCGGGCAGTGCTCGCCGATCCACGCCGCGTACGCGACGGACCACTGCGCGGTCGAGCTGGGCAGGCCTCAGCCGTACGGCACGCGCTACACGCCGCTCGGCCGGCCGTTCCCGGTCGCGGACCCTGACGGGGTCGACGCGCGCCGGGTCTCGATCGGGCTGCGGACGATGGCGGCGGAGCGGCAGGCCCTCGCCGACATACAGCTGCGCCACCTGAACCGCGCCTCGGCCTGATCCGGGCGGGGACGGCGGGGCGGGGGGGTCGGCGCCACGGGGGTGCGCCGGGCCCCGGCCGGCCCCCGCGTCAGGACACGATGTCCTTCCGGGCGAACCCGCGGAACGCCAGCGCGAACAGCACCAGCGCGTACGCGACCGACACCGCCGATCCCTTCAGCATTCCGGCCCACTCCCACTGCGGCTGGAGCACGTCGATCCAGGCGAACTGCCAGTGCGCGGGCAGGAACTGGCGCCAGTCACCGAGCGCCGTGACCGCGTCGAGGACATTACCGATGATCGTCAGGCCCACCGCGCCGCCGACCGCGCCCAACGGCGCGTCCGTCTTCGTGGACAGCCAGAACGCCAGTCCCGCCGTGACCAGTTGGGACACGAAGACGAAGACGACGACCAGCGCGAGCCGGAACAGCGCCTCCCCGGTGGGCAGGGAGCCGCCCGTGGGCAGTTCGAGCGGGCCCCAGCCATAGGCGACGGTCCCGACCGCGAGCGCGACGAGTGGCAGCAGCACGATCGCCGCCGCGCTCATCCACAGGGCGACGATCAGCTTCCCGGCCAGCAGCCGGGCGCGGGGCACCGGGGCCGCGAGCAGATAGCGCAGCGACGACCAGCTCGCCTCCGACGCCACGGTGTCCCCGAAGAACAGCGCGACCGGCACGACCAGCAGGAACCCGGCCGACACGAACAGCGCCGTCGCCGCGAAGTTGGCGCCCGACCTGGTCGCCGTGTCCATCAGCGTGATCTGCCCGTTCGCCCCGCCGGGCGTGCCGCCGACGGCGAACGCCACGACGAGCACGAACGGCAGCAGCCCGAGCACCAGACCCATGGCGAGCGTCCGCCGCCGCTTCAACTGCCGTACGGATTCGACTCCGACGGGCAGGGTGCGCCGGGCCCGGTACCCGGGGGCGGACTCGGTGAGCGTGCTCATACGGCGCCTCCTGGGGCGACGGGCCTTGAACCTTCGGTGACGAGGCCGCCGGCCGGCTCGCCGTCGGCCGCCGCTCCCCCGCCGGAGATGAGCGTGAGGAACGCGTCCTCCAGGCGCCGGTAGGGGCCGACTCCCGTCAGCCGTATGTCGAGCCGCAGCAACTCGGCGAGCAGCGCGTTCGTCGTCGCGCCGCCGAGCTGTACGAGCAGGCCCGCGTCCGTCCGCACGGCCGAGGCGACGCCCGGCAGGGCGGCGATGTCCGCGACGGCCGACGCGGACAGCTCCTCCTCGGTGCCGACCAGCAGCGTGTCGCCGGAGCCGGTGATCTCCGCGACGGGCCCCGCCTGGACGAGCCGGCCGCGATGCATCACGACGAGGTGCGTGCAGGACTGCTCGACCTCGGAGAGCAGATGGCTGGAGACGATGACCGTGCGCCCGTCGGCCGCGTACTTGATCATCACGTCCCGCATCTCGCGGATCTGCGGCGGATCGAGGCCGTTCGTCGGCTCGTCCAGGATCAGCAGATCCGGCAGGCCCAGCATGGCCTGGGCGATCGCCAGCCGCTGGCGCATGCCCTGCGAGTACGTGCGCACGGCACGCGCGAGCGCGTCGCCGAGGCCGGCGATCTCCAGCGCCTCCTCGATGTGCGCGTCCTCGGCGGGGCGGCCGGTGGCGCGCCAGTACAGGTCCAGGTTGGCCCGGCCCGTCAGGTGCGGCAGGAAACCCGCGCCCTCCACGAACGAGCCGACCCGCGACAGCACCGGGGCACCCGGCCGGACCGCGTGCCCGAAGATCCGGATCTCGCCCGCGTCCGGCCCGATGAGCCCCATGAGCATGCGCAGCGTGGTGGTCTTGCCCGCGCCGTTGGGCCCGAGCAGGCCGAGCACCTGGCCCTTCTCCACCTGGAACGACAGGTCGCGCACGGCGTACCGGTCGGCGGACTTCGCGTACCGCTTCGTCAGGCCCGTGATCCGCAGCGGCACCTCCGCGAGCTCCGGCTCCGGCGGAGCTGCGGCGGATCGCCGCCGGGCGGTGAGCAGCAGGGCCGCGGCGACGACGAGGCCGGCCGACGGCAGCCCCCACACCCACCACGGCAGCGCGGTCGAACCGGTGGTGAGGGCGGGGTCGGTGGGCAGGGAGATCCCGCCACCCGCGAGCGACACCCGGTACACGGCCGGCGCCGCGGGCGACGCGTACCCGAGGTCGGTGGCGGCGAGGACGACCCTGAGCCGGTGGCCCGCGGCGACCTGGTGGTCGACGGCCGGCATCGTGATCTCGACCGTCCTGCCGTGGGCCGCGCCATCGACGCGGACCGGGGTGACGAGCTGCGAGGGCAGCACCTGCCCGCCGCCGCCCGGCCCGACGTCGTAGACCTTGCCGAAGAGGACGGCCCGCCCGGTGGACGACGACACCCGCACCCGCAGGGTCGGTGAGCCCGTGATCCGCAGGGAGTGGGCGAGGGGTCCCGAGACGAACTGCGCGTACTGCCCCGGGAAGTCGAGGGACAGCCCGAGCCCCGCGGCGGACAACCCGCTCACGTCGCTCCCCGAGCCGGAGTCCGAGCTGCCCGAGCTGCCCGAACCATCGGAGCCTGTAGAGGAGTCCGAACCTTTACCGGAGTCCGAACCGGAGTCCGAGCCTCCGGACCGGGCATCGCCGCCCGACGAGGCGCCGGACCCTCCGCCGCCCGCCCCCGACGCGAACGCGCCGAGTCCGCCGAGCCCGGGCACGGCGGAGATCGCCGGGGGGCTGCCGCCCGCCGGATTCGCGAACGTCTGCGTGCCACCCGTCAGCGCCAGGCGCGCCGGGTCGCCCGCCAGCCCCGGATAGCGGTCGGCTTCGGCTCCGCGCAGGTCCGTCGCGCCGTCCGTGGAGTCGATCCCGCCCGTGCGGCTGACCCGGAACGCGGGGCCCGTGTCCGCGCCCTTGTCGCCCTTCAGGTAGTGGTCGAACCAGTCGGCGACCCGGCCCCGCACCCGGTCCGTCTCCTGGTCTCCGCCGTCATGGCCGCCCGCCGTCCAGTCGACCGCCACCGGAGCGCCGTTGCCCCCGATCGCCTTCGCCATCGCGTCGGCCTGGCCGAGCGGAAAGAGCGAGTCCGTCTGCCCCTGCACGATCAGCGACGGCACGTCGATACGGGCGGCGACCGCCGAGGGGCTGCGTTTCTCCAGCAGCGCCCGGTCGGCCGCCGTCGGCGTGCCCGACACCGCGACCCGGTCGTACAGCTCGCACAGGCTCGCCTCGAAGCGGGTGCAGCCGCCGCCCGTGGAGAAGAAGATCCCGGCCCAGAGTTTCTTGAAGACGCCGTCGGGCATCAGCGCGTCCGCGAGGTTCCAGTACGTGAGCTCGGGCGCGATCGCGTCGACCCGTCTGTCGTACCCGGCGGCCAGCAGCGAGATCGCGCCTCCGTACGACGCGCCCGTGACGCCGACGCGCGGATCGCCCGGCCCGTCGAGGCGGACCTGCGGCTGCCGGGCCAGCCAGTCGATCAGCCGGGACACGTCCTTCACCTCGTACGCCGGGTCGTTCAGCCCGATCTTGCCCGTCGACCTGCCGAAGCCGCGGGACGACCACGTCAGCACCGCGTACCCGTCCCGCGCGAGGGCTTCCGCCTCGCCGCGCACGTCGTCCTTGCTGCCGCCGAACCCGTGCGCCAGCAGGATCGCGGGCCGCCGGCCGCCCGCGCCGCCGCCCGGCCCCGTGTCGGCGACGAAGAAGGACGTGTCGATCCTCGCCCCCGGCATGTCCATGAACCGGTCCGCACGGTGCACGGCGGGCACGCCGCCGCCCGACGCGGCGACAGCGGTCCACGTCCCGGCGCCGACGAGCACGACGAGCACCGCCAGCACCGCGGTCCACCGCGCGTGCGGCCGGGGCCGCCAGGGCATTCGGATCTCCATGCCCAAACTCTAAGCGGGACCACTGACAGTGACGGCTCGTCACCCGAGCCGTCCCTCGATGGCAGGCCCGCAGGCCCCGCCACGGCGCCCGACACGCGCCACGCGCAACACGTACAGTCCACGGCACGCACAGGACACGCATATGACACGAAACGAACATAATCATAGGTACCGCGTTTACCGTACGCATCGCATGCACCACGGACAACACCGTGACACGCCCCCACGCCCCGCACGCAGAGAGGTGTCCCTTGTCGACCGGCCTTTCCCTCCGTGAGGCGACGACCGTCGCCGAACTCATCACCGCCCAGTACCTGTTCGACGGCACCGTTCGCGAGGAATGGGCCCGCCGGTTCCTCGGCGCCGACGGACACGTGATGCTCATCGCCTACCTGGACGGCACCACCCCCGTCGGTTTCGTGTCCGGCGTCGAGATGAGCCATCCGGACAAGGGCACCGAGATGGCCCTGTACGAGCTGGAGGTGGCCGAGCCGTACCGCCGCATGGGCATCGGCCGCGCGCTGACGCGGGCGCTCGCCAGCCGCGCGGGCGAACACGGCTGCTACGGGATGTGGGTGGGCGCCGACACGGACAACGTGGCCGCGCGCTCGACGTACCTGTCGGCGGGCGCACGCGACGAGGGCCCGTCGACGATCCTGGCCTGGAACTTCGACACCGCCCCGCGCACCGGACCGGACGGGGCCGGCGCACCCTGACGTACCGGACGTACCCGCCGGGTCAGCCGGTCACCACGGGGACCCCGGCCGGGCGGCCGGCCAGCAGCGCGGCGATGTGGTCGGCGCACTGGAGCGCCGCCGTCGACATGGCGCTCCGTGTCATCCCGGCGATGTGCGGTGTGAGCAGGGCGTTCGGGAGGCCGAAGAGCGGCGAGTCGAACGCGGCGTGCTCGTGCGCGAAGGTGTCGACGGCCGCCGCCGCGAGCGGATGCGCCGGGTCGGCCAGGGCATCGGCGAGGGCCCGCTCGTCCACGATGCCGCCCCTCGCGGTGTTCAGCAGGATCGAACCGGGCCGCATCAGGGCGAGTTCCGCCCGGCCGATCATCCCCCGGGTCGACGGGGTGAGCGGTACGTGCAGCGAGACCACGTCGCTCGTCGCGAGCAGAGCGGCGAGCGAATCCGTCCGGGGCACGGGCACCGGCACCGCGTCGGCGGCCACGGCCGGGCGCCGCGCGAAGCCCTGGACGGACAGGCCGAGCGCGTCCGCACGCCGTGCGAGCGCCTGCCCGATGCGGCCCAACCCCACGATTCCCAGAGTCAGTTCCGACAGTCCGCGCGCGGGCGTGGCGGGCGCGCTCCAGCGACCGCTGTGCGCGGCCTCGTTGTGCGCGGGCAGCTCCCTGGCCAGGGTGAGCAGTTGGGCGAGGGCGAACTCCGCGACCGCGGTGGCGTTGGACCCCGGCGTGTGGGTGACGGCGACGCCGTGCCGGCTCGCCGCAGCCAGTTCGACGTGGTCGGTTCCCGCCCCGGCCCGGCCGATCACCCGCAGGGGCCCGTCCAGTCCGGGATCGGCCGCGGCGGCGAGGAAGGCGGCGCGCAGCGGCACGCCCGCGCGGGACTTCACCGACCGGTGGCCGGCCCCGTCCCGTACGGTCGCGGCGATCAGCGCCCGCTCGTCGAAGGGGTCGAAGTCGGTGAACTCCACGCGCTCGCCCCAGGCCGCCCGCGTCCTGACCGGGTCGTCCACCCGCCGAAGGTTCAGTGTGATGGCAAGGCCGTGGCCGAGGAACCGTTCCAACTCCGAGTCCAGCAGCCCGCCGGGCGCCGCGTCGACCAGCAGCACACGCGCTCGCTTGGTCCGCACGCGCCTCCTCCGCCCCTGCCTCACGTTCCCGGCCCGGGCCGTCCCCTTCGAACGTGTGGATCACTCTACGCGGCCCGTACGCGGGGACTACCGGTTCCCGGCGCGTACCGAGTCGAGTGGCAGCCACAGCACCGGCGGCGGCCCGAGGGAGGGGGAGAGCGCGGAGGCCGGCACGTTGAACGCGCGGAGGGCAGCCAGCTGACGTGCCGTCAATGCGCGTGCGTACAGCCGCACTTCATCCAGGTCACCGGTGAAGTGGCTTCTGCTGTCGACCGACTGGCCGATGTGCACCCCGAACGGCGACGTCTCGCTGACCGAGCCCGCCACCCCCGCGACACTCGTGGACCGGTCGTCCACGGTGAGCGTGAGTGTGCCGCCCGCGCGGCGCAGCGCGACGAAGTGCCACCGCCCGTCGCCGTACGGTACGTCGAGGGCGGTCGACGCGGGCGCGACGGGCGACGGTCCGTCCTGCGCCATGACGGTGCCGACGATCCACCCCGGCCTCCCGCCGAGGTCCGCGTTCCCGTTCCCGTCCGCCGTGCCGGCCGGTTCCACGCCCAGTGTCACCTGGGGCTGGTGCGGACCGGCACCGCCCATCGACAGCAGCGGCAGCGCACCGCGCACCGGCGCCCCCGAACGCGTCCTCACCCACAGGCTGATCGTGAAGTCCCTTTTTTCCAGGGCGAGTTGACGGCGGTACGGCAGACGTACCGCGTCGTCCGCACCGTTGAAGGAGAGCGCGTCGCCGAACACGCCCGGGACGGTGCGAGCCCCGCCCAGCACGTACGCGTCCGGCGCTCCGGGGGCCAGGTCGCGCGTCCGTGCGTACGGGGCGGGCGGCGCGCCGAGCCAGTCGTCGGTGAACCGCGCGAACCGGATCTCGTCGGTGGCGCTGACCGCGCCGCCCTCGTACAGCAGCCCCGTCGTCCCGCCCGGCACCCGGACCAGGTCGGAGTAGCCGGACCAGTCGGTGGTGACGATCCGGCCCTGGTCGACGGCCTCCCAGGTGCGGCCGTCGTCGTAGGAGGCGCGGATCTCCATGGTGCGGCGGCGGGCCGGGTCGGCGGGCGAGGCGAGCAGCAACCGGTCCCCCAGGCGCAGCAGGGAGCCCTCGACGCCGGGCGCGTAGAGGTCGGGCACGGCGGAGAAGGGGCGCGCGAAGCTGTCGCCGCCGTCGGTGCTGACGGCGTAGTCGCGCGTGCCGAGGTCGGTGCCCGCCTCCTCGCGCCCGCCGATGTAGAGGGAGCCGTCCGCGCGCTGCACCATGGCGAGTTCGGACGGCTTCTGCCGGAAGGTGCCGTCCTCGGGCGAGACGGGCCAGCGGTCGGTGGCGCCGAGGTGCCAGGTCGCGCCGTGGTCGTCGCTGTGCACGAGGGCCGCGTAGTTGGCGGTGGTACGGCCGTCCGCGTAGCTTTCCGCGTTGACACCGAGCACGAGGCGGCCGGGGTGGGGCCCCGACGTCAGCTGGATGCCGTGGTTGGGGCCGGTGGCGTACCAGGAGTTCCAGGCGGGGTCGCGGATCGAGGCGGTCAGGTCGACGGGGCGGGACCAGGTGGCTCCGTCGTCGTCGCTGTGCTGCATGTGGGGGGTGCGGTCGCAGGGCGTGGCGCAGGGCACACCGCCCTGGGTGGCGGCGTTGTACGTGGTGGCCAGGTAGACGCGGCCTGTGGTCCGGTCGACCACCGGCTCCGGGTTGCCGTGCGTCTCGCCGCCGCCCGGATCGACGACCTGGAGCGGCGTCCATGTCCTGCCGCCGTCGAAGGACCGCCGGAGGACGACGTCGATGTCGGTGGCATCACCGCAGTTGAGCTTCCGCCCCTCCGCGAAGGCGAGCAGGGTGCCCCGCACGGTACGGACGAGGGACGGGATGCGGAAGCACGCGTAGCGCGGGTCGGCGCGGGCGGTGAACAGCACGGACTGGCTGAATCCGGCCGCCGTGTCCGCTCCGGCCCCGCCCGCCGCGCCGCCTCCGGGGGCGGCTGCGGAGGCGATCGCGGGAGCGACCGCGGGGGCGATCGCTCCGGGGCCCGCACCTCCCTTCGCTCCGACTGCCGAGGCGGCGGCGGGGCCGGCCGCGAGGGCAGGCACGACGGCGACCAGCGCGGCCAGAACCGCGAGGACGGCCCGGACGGCCGGGACGGCTCGGACAGTTGCGGCCCGGTCGGGCGAACCGGCGCCGTGGACCCGGACCGGGGCGCGGGTGTGGCCGCGGGAGCGGTCTGACGTCATGGCCTGCGTGCCTGCCTTCGTGCGTACGGACAAGAACCCACCGCGGCGCCCCACGCGCCTCTCAACTCCGCGCCGTCTCAGTACGACACGGGCTCCCGGATCAACGGGCAGGTCATGCAGTGTCCGCCGCCGCGCCCCCGGCCGAGTTCCGCGCCGACGACGGTGACGACCTCGACTCCGGCCTTCCGCAACAGCGCGTTCGTCTGCGTGTTGCGGTCGTAGGTGAAGACCACGCCGGGTTCCACCGCCACCGCGTTGTTGCCGCTGTCCCACTGCTGGCGCTCCGACGCGTACACACCGCCGCCCGTCTCCACGACCCGCAGTTCCGGCAGGCCGAGCGCTCTGGCGACGACCGCGACGAACGGTGTCGACCCCTCGTCGGTGATGTCGAAGCCGGGCGCACGGTCGCTCGGGCGCAGCGAGAAGGTGCGGACGCTGTCCATGATCTTCGGGTAGAGGCTGACGATGTCGCGGTCGGCGAAGGTGAAGACGGTGTCCAGGTGCATCGCGGACCGCAGTCTCGGCATCCCGGCGACGATGACGTGTTCGGCCGCGCCCGCCCGGAACAGGGCCGCCGCGACCTGGGTGATGGCCTGCCGCGACGTGCGCTCGCTCATGCCCATCAGGACGACTCCGTTCCCGAGGGGCATGATGTCACCGCCCTCGAACGTCGCCTGGCCCCAGTCGACTTCGGGATCGCCCCACCACACCGTGGCGCCCGCGAAGTCCGGGTGGAAGCGGTAGACGGCGGCCATCAGCAGGGTCTCGTCGTGCCGGGCGGGCCAGAAGAGCGGGTTGAGAGTGACACCGCCGTACAGCCAGCAGGTGGTGTCACGCGTATAGAGGGTGTTGGGGAGCGGCGGCATCAGGTACTCGCGTCCACCGGTCGACTCCCTTACGAGGGCGGCGTACGGCGGCCGGTGCTCCGCGGGCAGGTCGGCCACCGCGAGCCCGCCGATCAGGAACGCGGCGAGGGCCCGCGGTTCCAGCGACTCCAGGTACGCGCGGGTGCTGTCCACCAGGCCGAGCCCGACCTCGTTGGGCACGATCTTCCGGTCCAGGAGCCAGGACCTGGCATTGGGTACGGCCATCGTCGCGGCGAGCAGGTCGTGCAGTTCGACGACGTCGACGTCGTGGGCGCGCAGCTTCGCCACGAAGTCGGCGTGGTCGCGCTGGGCGTTCTCCACCCACATCACGTCGTCGAAGAGGAGGGAGTCCGCGTTGGTGGGGGTCAGCCTGCGGTGGGCGAGGCCCGGCGCGCAGACGAGCACCTTGCGCAGGCGCCCCACCTCGGAGTACACGCCGAGCGCGGCGGTGGAGATGTCGTACGTCATGGCGGCGGGGCCCTTCCGGAGGAGGGGAGGAGACCGGGGCGGGAGCGCGGGCGCGAGCGGGCAAGCGGTGGAAAGTGATGGAAAGTGGTGGGGCGAGCCGAGGCTACCGAAGAAACGCCCGGTTTTTCGGGTAGATGCCGGTATGGATACGGCGCGCCACGGACCCCGG
>NZ_JAIUKE010000210.1 GCF_020176795.1 Streptomyces sp. 8L | reverse complement strand
TTTGGGGGGGGGCGCGGGGCGGCCCCCCCCCCCCCGGCCCCGGGCCCGGGGGGGGGCCGGGGGGGGGGGCGGGGCCCCCCCCCCCCCCGCGCCCCCCCCCCCCGGGCCCGGGGCCCCCCCCCCCGGGCCACCGCACCACACCGTACGGGCCCGTCCCGGAGCGCGCGCACGCTCCGGGACGCCCCCGACGTGCTGCCGGCGCGTACGGTGGAAGAGAGCCAGATCACGGACGAGGGGAGAGCGCCATGGCGGCGGAAGCACTCGCACGGGACGTGGTGGAGGAGCGGCTCGGCCGGCTGCCCGGCTGGGCCCTGACGGACGGCGGAATCACCCGCACGTACCAGCTCGCCTCGCACTTCGCGGCCGCCGCGATGGTCGTGCACATCGCTCAGCTCCAGGAGGAGCTGAACCACCACTCGCAGCTCACCCTCGGCTACCACTCCGTCTCGCTCACCGTGAACACGCACGACGCGGGCGGCGCCGTCACCGAGAAGGACATCGAGCTGGCTCGCAGGGTCGAGGCGACGGCCGCAGGCCACGCCGCGAAGTAGGCCCGGTCCCGCCCGCCCGGGCCGTCACATCGCGGACCGGATCGCGGATCGCGGAGAACGGGGAGCGGGCGCGGGGGCGGACGGCCGCGGCGCCGGTCAACCGGCTTGTTCCACACGGTCCTTCGGGGCGGAACCGGCCGGACGCAGCCGCAGGGTGCGGATCTGGAACGGGCGGAAGCGGAGTGCCGCGGCCCTGGCCCCCTCGGCGACGGGGGTGAGTTCCCGCTCGGGGTGCTCCAGCAGGTCGCAGTCGTACACCCCGGCCAGCGGGAAGCCCGCCGTGAGGGTGGCCGCGACGGCGCCGCCGCAGGCCTCGTAGAGCCGTACCACCACATCGCCGCTGCGGTCGTCGGCCAGCTTCACCGACTCCACCACCACATCCTCGGTGTCGAGCGAGACGAGCGCCTCGGCCGCCGCCTCTGCGGGCCGCAGCGGCAGGTTCAGCGCGTAGCCCCCGGCGATCGCCTCCTCGACGCCCGCGCCCGCGACCAGCGCGTAGCTGAAGCTGTGCCGGCCCCGGTCGGCCTCCGGGTCCGGGCTGTGCGGGGCACGCAGCAGGGAGAGCCGGACGGTCGTGGTGGTGCCGCCGTCCGGCCGGGTGTCGCGGCCGATGTCGTGCCCGTACGTGGAGTCGTTCAGCACGGCGGCGCCCCAGTGCCGCTCCCCGACATGGACCCAGCGGTGCGCCCACAGTTCGAAACGGGCCGCGTCCCAGCTGGTGTTCTCGTGGGTGGGCCGCTGCACATGGCCGAACTGGATCTCGGCGCTCTCGCGTTCCGCGTGCACGTCGAGCGGCCAGGCGGCCTTGAGCACGGTGTCGCGCTCCTGCCAGTCGATGTCGGTGCGGACGGTCACCTGCTTGCTCTCGGCGGCCAGTTCGAGGTGCTGCACCAGGGTCGAGGCGCCGAAGGTGCGCTCCACCCGGACGACGGCGAGCAGCGGACCCTCCTCCACGAGGGTCACCGTGTCGGCCTCGTCCAGGTCCCTGACGGTGTCGCGGTAGTACGTGTCGATGTTCCACGCGGACCACAGGTTGGGGTCGTCGGGGTGCAGCTGGAGCAGGTTGCCCGCCGCACCCGGGGCGATGGCCTCGCGGTCCGCGGTGTGGTCGTGCACGGAGGTGAGCAGGCCGCGCCGGTCGACGACGACGGTCAGCAGGCCGTTGCCGAGGACGAACCCGCCGTCCTCCGCGTGCGCGGTGACGGGTGCGGACGGCGTCCCGGCCGTGCCGCCGCTGCCCAGCGCGGGCACGTCGGCGAGGACCGCGACCCGACCGCCGGTCAGCGGCTGCGCGCCGGGGAGGCCCGCGCTCCCGGTAACGATGGCCACCTCGCGGCGCGCGTAGGGACCGGCGTTGAGCAGGGCGGGGGCGCCCGCGAGGTGGCGCGCGGCGTCCGCGATCACGTCTTCGAGCTCGGCGCGCACCTCTCCGTACACCTGCTCGGCCTGCTGGTGCACCCAGGCGATGGAGGAGCCGGGGAGGATGTCGTGGAACTGGTTGAGCAGGACCCGGCGCCACACCGATTCGATTCGCTCGTACGGGTAGGGCGCGCCCGCCCGCACGGCGGCGGTGGCCGCCCACAGCTCGGCCTCGCGCAGCAGCGCCTCGCTGCGGCGGTTGCCGCGCTTGGTGCGGGCCTGGCTGGTGTAGGTGCCGCGGTGGTTCTCCAGGTACAGCTCGCCGCGCCACACCGGCGCGTCCTGGTACTCGGCGCGGGCCGCGGCGAAGAACTCGGCGGGGCGGGCGACCTCGACCTTCGGGGAGCCTTCGAGGTCGCGCAGCCTGCGCGCCCTCTCCAGCATGGAGCGGGTGGGGCCGCCGCCGCCGTCGCCGAAGCCGAACGGCGCGAGCGAGCGGGTCGCGACGCCCTTGTCCTTGAAGTTCTCCTCGGCGTGGGCGAGTTCGCGGGCGGTGAGTTCCGCGTTGTAGGTGTCGACGGGCGGGAAGTGGGTGAAGATCCGGGTGCCGTCGATCCCCTCCCAGTCGAAGGTGTGGTGGGGCAGCTTGTTCGTCTCGTTCCAGGACAGCTTCTGGGTGAGGAACCACTTCGCGCCGGCCAGCTTGGCGAGCTGCGGGTAGGCGGCGGTGTAGCCGAACGAGTCGGGCAGCCACACCCCGTCCTGCTCGATGCCGAACTCCTCGGCGAAGAACCGCCGCCCGTACACCAGTTGGCGGGCGAGCGCCTCGCCGCCCGGCAGGTTGCCGTCCGCCTCGACCCACATGCCGCCGACCGGCACCCAGTTGCCCGCGGCCGCGGCCTTCTGCATGCGGGCGAAGATCTCCGGGCGCTGCTCCTTCATCCACGCGTACTGCTGCGCGGAGGAGCAGGCGAAGACGAGCTCCGGGTACTCCTGCGCGAGGGTCGTCATGTTGGTGAAGGTGCGGGCGCACTTGCGCACGGTCTCGCGCACGGGCCACAGCCACGCGGAGTCGATGTGGGCGTGGCCGACGGCGGTGATGGTGTGCGCGGAGGCGTGCGCGGGCCGGGCCAGTACGCCGGCGAGCCGGTCGCGTGCCGCGCCCGCGGTACCCGTGACGTCGGCGGGGTCGACGGCGTCGGCGGCGCGGCGCAGGGCGTGCAGGATCTCGTGGCGGCGCGAGGAGCCCTCGGGGAGCCCGCGCATCAGCTCGTCCAGCACCTCGATGTCGTGGACGAGTTGCCAGACGTCCTCCTCGCGGACGGCGATCTCGGCCTGCCGCACCTGGTAGAGGTGTGTCTCGCCCGCCGTCTCGCGCGACCCGTAGTGGGTGTTGATGCCCGCGCTGCCGGTGATGGGCGGGTTGGCGGCCAGTTCCACCAGGAGGCTGACGCTCTCGCCGCCGGTGGCCGCGCTCGCCAGCAGCACACTGCGGCTGTAGGGGTGCAGGCCCTGGAGCGGGGAGCCGAACCCGTCGTGCACGAGCCCTTCCGCCTGGCCGCCGGGCCCCTTCGTCAGGTCGAAGCCGAGGTCGAAGACGGCCTCGACGCGGCGGCCCGTCCACTCGGCGGGGATCTCGGCGGTCGCCCTCAGCCAGGTCGTGGACCAGGGGCCGCCCCAGGTGGAGCCGAGCGCGAACGGTTCGTAGGACGCGGCGAGTGCGTCGGCGACCGGGACGGGCTCGCCGTCGACATGCCAGGCGTCCAGTGTGAGCGGGCGCGCCGCGCTGTACAGGGCAGGGCGGACGGTGCGGTCGAGGAGTTTGCTGATGCGGGCTTCGATGATCCGGCGGTCGTCATGCACGGTGCGGATTCCTTCGGGGTACGTCGGCGTCGGTACCGGCCTCGGCCGGGTCGGGCAGGCGGACGGTGTCGCGGGCGCCGCCGGGCCAGGCCACCTCGGCGACGAGGGCGGCCCCTTCCGCGCGGGTGGTGACGGCCGGCAGCGCGTCCGGGGCCGGGTCGCCACCGCCGAGGTGGACGAGGGCGGCGTAGACGGTGCCGTAGGCGACGGGGCCCTCGCTGCCCAGGACAGGGGTGGCGGAGGCCGCGCCGAGCGCGTTGGCGTCCCGGCCGGACACCACGCCGGCGTTCGGCAGCCCGCGCACGCCGGTCAGCAGGGACACGAGGCCGTCCCGGCCGGCGACGCGCGCGGTGGCGGACGCGCCGTCCGGGACCGGGGTGCCCTCCTCGGGCCCGGCCGCGGCCGGGTCGACGGCGAGCGCCCAACCGCCCACCCGCAGCGGCCACTCGGGGACGGCCGGGTCGCCGGGCGCCGGGTCGACGCGTACCACCCGTACCTCCACCGACCCGCGCAGAGCGGACCCGACGGTGATCCAGGGGCCTTCGGCATGGTCGGTGGGCGGACCGCCGAAGGGGTCCCAGGTTCCGTCGGCGGGCCAGTGCGCACGGCTGCGCGAGACCGCGCTCGCCCCGTCGACCGAGAGCCGGACGAGCGGGCGGCGGTGGGACGGGCGGCCCGCGGCGTCGAGCAGGGTGACGGAGTTGTCGACGGGTCCCGGCACGTCGCCGGCCGGGCGGGCGACCGTCGGGTCGGCGGGCGTCTCGGGCGCCGCGTGCGTCGCGTAGGCGAACCGCGCGTAGCAGGGGTCGTCGCTGAACGGCCGGGCCGGGTCGGCGTGGTCGCCGCCGTGGTTGACGACGCGTACGACGCCGTCGGAGGCGGTCGTGGACAGCAGCCAGCCGGGCCCGGTCAGGGTCCGGACGGCGTCCTCGCGCTCCACGGCGAGCGGGGTCTCGTCGGCGGTCCACACGGGGTGGGCCGGCGGCAGTGCGAGGCCGATCATGCCCTTGCTCGCCCAGTAGGGGGAGGCGGGGCCGGAGTAGACCTGGAGCACACCGCGGAAGGGCCGGTGCCAGCCCAGGGTGAGCAGCCCCCGCTCGTCGATCGCGCCGTGGTCCGTGAAGTGGTCGAGCGCACGGCTCGCCAGCGCCCGTGTCTCGCCGGGCGGCAGCGGGGTGGCGTCGAAGAGCGCACCGGCCCACACCGGGGCGAGCGCCGCGAACCGGTAGGTCAGTGAGCGGCCCTGGATCAGCGGCGATCCGTTGCCGCCGATCAGCAGCCGCTGGTCGGCGAGGAAGCGGCGCAGCCGGTCGCGGTAGCGGTCCAGCAGCCCGGCGGGCGCCGCGTCGCCGAGGATGCGGCAGAACCACAGCGGGTACAGGTGCATGGCCCAGCCGTTGTAGTGGTCGAAGTTGCGGTGCCGCCCACCGGTGAGCCCGTCGGAGTACCACCCCTCCCCCGCGTACCACTCGTCGGTGAGCGCGATGGTGCGGTCCAGGTCCTCCTGGCGCCAACTGCCGCCCGTGGTACGGGCGAACGCCTCGGTCACACCCTGGAACCAGACCCAGTTGTTGCCCGGCATGTCGGTGCCGACCATCAGGCCGAGCCAGTCCAGCACGCGCTGCCTGACCGGGTCGGTGAGCCGGTCCCAGATCCAGGGCCGCGTCTCGTGCAGGGCGAGCGCGATCGAGGCGGCCTCCACCTTGGCCTGGTTGCACTCGGCGAAGGTGGGCCAGCGTTCCGGGCTCGCCGGGTCGGTGCCTGCGGCGAGCCCCGCCGCGTACCACTCGGCGATCCCGTGCGGGTCCGCGCCGTCGGCCCCGCGCAGCCGGAATCCGGCCAGCAGGAACGTGCGGGCGAACCCTTCGAGTCCGTCGCTCCACACGCCGCTGGCGCTCGGCACGCCGGGCAGGTTCACGAGCGCGTGGTGCTCGGTCGCGTACGGGCGTACGGAGAGCAGCAGCCGGTCTGCCGTCCGCTCCCAGTGGGCGCGGTCCGCGGCGGGGGTCCGGGTCATGAGTGGGCGTCCTCCCAGGCTTGTTCGTACTCGGCGCGGATCTGGTTGCCCGCTTCCTTGCGCCAGTTCTTGATGATGCCGTCCCACTCGCGAAGCGGCGTCCGCCCCTGCATGATGCCCTTGCGCTGGTCGTCCATGACGGTGGCGAGCAGGCCGGACTTCTGCCCGTCGGTCGGCGAGTACAGCGGCTCGGCCGGGTTGGGCACCAGGATGGGGATCGCCTTCTTCTGGAACGCGTACTGGGTCGGTACGATCTCCGGCTTGGCCGGGTAGTACAGGACCTGCGGCGCGTCGGTGGCGAAGATCGTCGGCAGGTTGACCTCGGACTGGCCCTGCGGGGTCAGGATCGGGTCGGAGCCCTTCAGGGTGTGGTCGGGGCCCGCCACTCCGTACTTGCGCAGCAGGTACTGGTCCGTGCCGAACGGCGCGGCGAGCGCGTTCATGGCGCGCAGGATCTGCTTGATGCGCTCCTTGGGGGCCTTCTTGATGATGAGCACGGCGTAGTTGGCGGCGCCCTCCCACTGGGTGCCGGGGCCGCCGTCCCAGCCGGGCGCCATCATGTAGCCGATCTCGAAGCCCTTGGTCGCGGGACCGTACGTCGTGTAGTAGTCGTTCCAGGCGGCGGGGGCGTCGGGGTTCATCGCGATCTGCCCGCCGCCGAACCAGTCCTTGAACTTGCCGACCACGCTGTAGGCGTCGGGGTGCAGGTAGCCGGCCTTCGTCAGCTGGTGCACCGCGTCCAGGGACCGCTTGGCCTCCTCGGTCTCCAGCCACCAGGTGAACGTGCCGTTCTCCTCGCGCCACTGGTTGGGGCCGCCGAGCATCTGCATCACCGTGTTGAACGTGGTGATGGGGTCACCGAACGCGTACTGGTTCTTCTTGGGGTCGGTGATGTCCTTGCAGAGCTGCTTGAGCTCCTTCCAGCTCGTCGGGTTGGGGTCGAGGCCCTTCGCCTTGAACAGGTCGAGCCGTGTGTAGGTGGGGCCGCCGGAGAGCATGCGCGGCATGGGCAGCGCGTAGATGCCGCCGTTGGCGACCGTGGGCGCCCAGGACTTGGTGGGGATGTTCGCGAGGTACGGGTAGTCGCGGATGTTGTCGCCCGAGAGGTGCTCGGAGAGGTCCTGGAACAGGGCGTTGAGCATCTGCGGGCGCTCCACCGCGCTCTGGAGCAGCATCAGCATGGCGTCGGGCAGGTCCCCGCCCGCGATGGTGACGGCGAACTTGTTGGGGTAGTCGCCGACCGGTGTGATCTGGAAGTTCAGGTCGGTGCCGACGCTCTTGTTGAGCCGGTCCCACATGGCGTTGCGACTGGCCGGCGGCGGCACCGGGTTGAAGATCAGCGTCATGATGTCGATGGCCGGGCCCTTGGCGGGCGGCCCGTCGGGCAGCGCCTTCACCGGCTCGGCCGGGTAGTGCAGGTACCCCGGTGTGATGCCCTCCTTCGAGCTCGGCATCGAGGTGGGCACACCCTTGTACGGGATGTACGTGGGCAGCCGCACCTTGGCGTTGGCCGACTGGGGGACGCTCGGGCCGCCGTCCCCGCAGCCCGCCAGGGTGAGGCCGGCGGCCACGCCGGTCGCTGAGGCGAGGAAGCCCCGGCGGCTGAGGCTCGGGTTCACGGCAGTCTCCTCTCGTGCCTCTCGTGACGTACCGGACATGCGTGGCGGGGGCCCGCGGCCCGCTGCGCCCTGATCGGGGTCATCCCTTGACCGCCCCGACCATCACGCCCTTGTTCATGTGCCGTTGCAGGAAGGGGTAGATGATCACGATGGGCACGATGGACAGCACCAGGATCGCGGCCTGCAGGGACTGCGTCGGCGGGATCGGCGCGCCCGCCGCCGTGTTGACCTGCCCTGCGCTGAGCGCCGAGTTGTTGACGACGTAGGTCCGCAGGACCATCTGCATCGGCCATTTGGAGGCGTCGTTGATGTAGAGGAGCGCGTTGAAGAACGCGTTCCAGTACGTCACGGCGTAGAAGAGGCCGATGACGGCGACGGACGCCTTCGACAGCGGCAGCACGATCCTGGTGAGGATGGACATCTCGGACGCGCCGTCGATGCGGGCCGCGTCGACGAGTTCGTGCGGGATGTTCATGAAGAAGGACCGCAGGACGATCACGTTGAACGCGTTGATCATGGTGGGCAGGATCAACGACCAGTAGCTGTTGATCAGATGCAGCTGTTTGATCATCAGGTAGCTGGGGATGACACCGGGCGCGAACAGCATCGTCATCAGCAGCATCAGGAGGACGGGCTTGTGTCCGAACGAGCCGGGGCGGCTGAGCCCGTAGGCCAGCGAGATCGAACACACCAGGCTGAGCGCGGTCCCGACCACCGTCACACCGACGCTGACGAGCATCGCCTTCGACACCAGGCCGCCGGAGAGCAGGGCGCTGTACGAGGCGAAGGTGGCGTGGTCGGGCCACAGGACGTAACCGCCCGACTTGTTCACCTGGTTGGGGTCGGCGAGTGAGGTGGAGATGATCGCGAGGAAGGGCAGCAGGACCAGGACGACGCAGATCAGCAGGATGAGCGACTTGAACGCGCGCCACGGCGGCGAGCCGGGCGTCTCGCCGGGGATGGCGCTGTAGGAGCGCCGGGGCCTGCGGCGTACCGGATGCGTGGGCGACAGCGTGGTCATGACCGGTAGACACCTTCTTCGCCGAAGATATGGGCGACCTTGTTCGCACCCAGCACGAGCGCGACCCCGACGATGCCCTTGACCAGGCCCACCGCCGCGCTGACGCCCCACTGGCCGCCGATGAGGCCGTTGTTGTAGACGTAGGTGTCGAGCACCTGGCTGCTGTCCAGGCCCACACCGTTCTGTTGCAGCAGGATCTGTTCGAAGCCGACGCTCAGCGCGTCGCCGAGGCGGAGGATGAGCAGCAGGATCACCAGACCGCGCAGGGCGGGCAGGGTGACGTGCCAGGTCTGCCGCAGCCTGCTGGCCCCGTCCGCGGCTGCGGCCTCGTAGAGGTCGTTGTCGACGCGGGAGAGCGCGGCGAGGAAGAGGATGGTGCCCCAGCCCGTGTCCTTCCAGATCACCTGGGAGGTCAGCAGGGTCTTGAACAGGTCCGGGTTGCCGATGATGTTCCAGGTGCCCATCTCGTGGGCGCGCAGGAAGAGGTTGAGCAGACCGTCGTTGCCCAGCATCTGCTGGAAGAGGGAGACCACCACGACCCAGGACAGGAAGTGCGGCAGGTACAGGACGTTCTGCACCCACTTCTTGATCCGCTCGCTGACCAGGCTGTTCAGCGCGAGGGCCAGCAGGATGGGCGCGGGGAAGACGAACACGACCTGGATCAGCGTCAGTTCGAGGGTGTTGAGCAGCGCGTGGACGAACTGCTGGTCACCGTTGAAGATGACGTCGAAGTTGTCCAGGCCGCTCCACCGGCTGTGCATGATGCCGATGAACGGCTGGTAGTCCTGGAACGCGATCACGTTGCCGAGCAGCGGGATGTACTGGAACAGCAGCAGCACCACGATGCCCGGTATCAGGAACCAGAACAGGACCTTGTCCCGCCGGCGCCGCGGTCGCGGGAGGCGGCGGCGTTCCTTCCCCGGCGGCGTACCCGCCGCGTCCGGCCGTGCGGCCGGCTGGTCGAGGGTCGTCATGTCATGAAAGCCCTTTCGAGGAGATGCGGGCGTCTCCGGCCACCACCAGGACCGGCGTGAGTATGTAAATCCAATGGATTGCCTTACGTCAATGCTTCCAACAGGTAAATCCCCACAGCAACTGTCGCCTTGCGGGGTCGCTGGTGTAGAGATGGGAGCACAGAAAGCGCGTTCTCACTGGTCGTCGTACGGTGTGGGGATGAAAGGACCGGCACGGACAGGCAAGGACAGGCACAGACGGAGCCGGGGACGGGCGACCGCACCCGGCCGGAAAGTACTTTGACAACGGATGTGTGACGGAGTCATGCGACAGCCGAGCGACTTCACATTGACCGAACGCGAGCTCGCCGAGCTCGGCGCGTGGGCCGAGGGCCGGGAGGACCGCACGGTCCGGGTCAGGATCGTGCGGGACGCCGCCGCCGGCCTCTCGGTGTCCCGCAGCGCGCGCGAACTCGGTGTGTCCCGGCCGACGGTGACGGCATGGCGGCAGCGCTACGCCGAACTCGGCCTGGCCGGCCTCGAACACCGGCCGCGCAGCGGAAGACCGCCGCGTATCGACGAGGCGGACGTGGTCGCGGTGACCCTCGCGGGGCCGCCCCCGCCACTGCGCCACTGGTCGGCCCGGTCGCTCGCGGACCATCTGGGGCTCTCACACACCGCGCTGGGCAGGGTGTGGCAGCGCTGGGCAGCGGGGCCCGCCAGCGGTGAGGGGCCCGTTCTGCTGCCGACGGACCCACCGCTCGCCTGCCACCGGCCGGAGTTGCTCGCGGCGTGGACCGGCGCGGACGGCAGCGCCGGTGTGGTCGTCGCGGAGCCCGAGCGACCCGAGCGGCACCGGACGGTGGCGGCGACCGGAGAGGAGCGCCAACTCCGCCACGCGGCGTTGACCGTGGGGCTCCGTCAGGCGCAACTCCGGGCGGCGCACGCGCCGCTCGCCACCGCGCCGGGACAACCCGCCTTCCCCCCGGGCGCGTTGGGCGACCGGCACGTCCGGGTCATACTGTGGGGTGAGGACGCGGGCACCGTACGGCTGCCGCAGGGCGCGATACGCCATGTGGCACACCAGGCGATGGGCTGGTCCTCGACGGTGTCCGTGATGGCACAGTTGGAGCTGCGGCACCAGCCGCACCGGGCGCGCGGGGCGCTCGACTCGTTGACGGAGGCGGCACGGGTGCATGCGGGGGCGCGGGCCGACGAGCCGTTCCGCTGGCAGCGGTCACCCGACGGCGCGGCGGAGCCGCCCCCGTCCAGGAGCGCCCACCGGGCCTTCGACCAGCTCGCACTCGGCTCGTTCAACGAGAAGCTGGTCATCGAGTCCATCAGGGTCGCGGGCACGCTCAGCCGGGTGGAGATAGCGGACCGGACGGGGCTCACCCCGCAGGCGGTGTCCCGGATCACGCGCAACCTGCTCACCACCGGGTTCCTCACCGAGGACGAGCGCCGCTCGGCGGGCAAGGGCAAGCCGCGGGTGCCGCTGCGGCTGCGTCCCGACGCGGCGTGCGCGATCGGCATCCACGTCGACCCCGAGATGATCACGCAGGTGCTGGTCGACCTGTGCGGGACCGTGCGCGACCGGCGCCAGCTGCCGCTCACCGCGCCGAGCGATCCGGCGTGGTGCGTGGAGCGGATGGCGCGGATGGCCGCCGAGGCGAGCAGGGCGGTGGGGCCGCTCGCGGACAACCTGCTGGGCGCGGGCGTCGCGGCGCCGGGCCCGCTGGACGTGGGCGCGGGCCTGCTGCTTGACCCGCCGCTGTTCGAGGGCTGGGGCGAAGTGCCGCTGCGGGCACGGCTGGGCGAGGCGCTCGGCATGCCGGTGCTGCTGGAGAAGGACGCCACGGCGGCGGCCGTGGGCGAGCGGTGGCTCGGCGCCGCCGAGAGCTCCGGCGACTTCGTCTACCTGTATCTGGGGGCGGGCGCGGGCAGCGGCGCGTTCCTCAACGGCGATGTGTTCCGGGGGTCTTCGGGCAACGCGGGCGAGTTCGGCGAGCTCACTGCGTACGCGCTGGGGCGGCTGACCCCGGAGGGCGGCCCGCAGATGATCCCCGAGTGCGCGCCGATGTCCGCGGTGGTCGCGAAGGCGGCAGCCGCGGGGCTCACGGTGCCGGCCGAGGGCGCGCACGCCGCGGTGTGCGCGGCGGCCGCGGGCGGTGACCCGCGCGCCGCCGCCGCCATCCGGGAGGTGGCACAGGTGGTGGCCAGGGGCGCGGTCGGCATGACGGACCTCTACGACACGGACCTGTTGATCGTGGGCGGCCCCGCGGTGCCGCCCGAGGTGGCGGAGCTGTACCTGTCGGAGATCTCCTCTGCGGTCAACCGCTTCCCGATGGCGCGCAGGGTCCGCCGGGTGCGAGTGGCGTACTCGACCCTGGGCGACGCGGCGGCGGCCGTGGGGGCGGCGGCCGGCGTCTTCCACACGACATTCGCGCCGCGCCTGCGGTCCCACGCGGGCGCGAGCGTCTGACGCGGGCGTCCTTGTCGCAGGGGTCCTTCAGGTGTGCCCTCCCCCACGCGGGGCGTCCTTCGAGTGTGCCGTTGCGCCGTCCCCAGGTGCCGGATCGAGAGATTCCGGCCGCGGTGACATGACCTGTCGGGCCCTGGGCAGAAGGGCCCCTGGACGATCCACTGCTGAGAGGTGAGGTACATGGCCACCAGCACTCCCCTGGCGTCCGGCGAGGAAACCAGGACCGCGGCCGGGCTGCCGCTCATACCCGACCCGGCCAAGGTCGCCCCACGGAACGCGCGGGAGCTCTCCAAGCTCTTCTTCGACCGGCTCCAGGTCCTCGAAGAGGGCACTCACGAGTACCAGTACGCACGCAACACCCTGATCGAGATGAACCAGTCGCTGGTCCGCTTCGCCGCCGGACGGTTCCGCAACCGCGGCAGCGGCGAGATGGAGGACATCCTCCAGGTCGGCACGATCGGCCTCATCAAGGCCATCGACCGGTTCGACCTGTCGCGCGAAGTCGAGTTCACCTCCTTCGCGGTGCCCTACATCGTCGGTGAGATCAAGCGGTTCTTCCGCGACACCAGCTGGGCCGTGCACGTGCCGCGCAGGCTCCAGGAGCTGCGGGTCGAACTGGCCAAGGCCAAGGAGCTGCTGGGCACCCGGCTCGATCGCGAGCCGACGGTCGGCGAGCTGGCGGAGCTGCTCGACCTGCCCGAGGACGAGGTCGTGGAGGGTCTGGTCGCGACCAACGGGTACACGGCGGGATCGCTCGACCTGCCCACCGGCGACGACAGCGGGACCGGGGGCGTGGGACGCACGTTCGCGGATGTCATCGGCGAGGACGACCCGGACATGGAGAAGGTCGAGAACCTGCACGCCCTGGCCCCGCTGCTGGAGAAGCTCGACGACCGGGAGCGCCGGATCGTGCAGATGCGCTTCGGCGGCGAGATGACGCAGTCGCAGATCGGAGCGGAGCTCGGCGTCTCCCAGATGCACGTGTCGCGGCTGCTGAACCGCATCCTCGGCCGGCTGCGGGACGGCATGCTCGTGCAGGAGTGACCGGGGCCCTCTTGTGGAGGAGTGACCGGGGCCCTCTTGTGGAGGAGCGACCGGGGCCTCTCGAGCAGGAGTGACCCGGCCCTCCCGCTACGTGCTCGTGGACGGGTGATCGGCTCACGGCCCTTGACGGCGGCGCGGAGTGCGGCACGGCCGTCCGGACGGTGCCCGGCGTTCGGCTCCGGGGCGTTGTCAGACCCGTGGTGAAGACTTGAGGGTCCGACAGATCCTCACGTCACCAGGGGGCCCGAGATGAGCGACATGACCGCGGGAGCGACGGCGGTGGCCGGCGCGGCGGCCGGGGAGCGGACGGCGGCGCGCGCGTATCTGCGCCTGCTGGCCGCCGTACGGGCCGTTCTCGGCGACCGGCACGAACTGCCGTACGCGGGACCGCTGCTCGCGCTCCCGCTGGCCGAGGCGGACGCGGCGCTGGGCGCCGCCGGTATCGCGGGAAACGAGCGGGACTTCCTGTCCCTCGTCGCGCGCCAGGCCGCCTCCGACGATCCCAGAGGCCCGGCCCCCGGCGGGGCAACGGGCGGCTGACGGACCGCCTCGGGGCGGGGCCCGGTCCCGCCCCGAGGCGGGATCGCCGTACGGTCGCTCGCGGTCCGCGCCGGGCCGAGCCGCGCTCAGAGCACCGTGTCGGCGAGCCGCCCGATCTCGTCGATGTCGTCCGTCGTCGGGTTGAAGATCAGCTCGTCGGCGCCGATGTCCTCGAAGGCCGCCCTGGTCGCGCGGACCGCGTCCGCTCCCCCGCTGACGCCCGCGGCGATCGAGTCCGCCATCCGCGCACCGCCGAGGCTGTAGTAGTCGTGCACGCTTGCCCTGCCCTTGTCGACGTCCGCGAAGACGAAGTACGCGATCGCGACGAGGCGCGGCTCGCCGGAGCGGCCGGCCGCGCGCCAGGTCTTGCGCGCGTTCTCGAACATCAGGCCGGCCCTCTCGGCGGACACGGACGCGGCGAGGTATCCCTCGCCGTGCCTCGCGGCCCGGTCGAACGACGCCTGGACCATGCCGCCGAACAGCATGGGCACACGCCGGGTGGACGCCGGCACGGCCGGGTTCTCGCTGCCTTCGACCTTGCCGCCGTCCCACAGCCGCTCGTAGGTCTCGATGTCCTGGTCGAATCGCTTGCCCAGGCCGGTCGGGCCGAGCCCCTCGACGGTGAAGTCGTCGGCCCTGAGGCCGAGACCCAGGCCCAGGGTGAGCCGCCCGCCGGAGACGGCGTCGATGGAGGCGACTTCCTTGGCGAGGAGGGTGGCGGGCCAGGTCGGGGCGATCATGACCGTCGAGATGAGCCCGACGGTGCTCGTGGCGCCCGCGGCGGCGGCGAGGGCGACCGTGTCCATCACACTCGGGTAGGAGATGCGGCCGACCGTGCCCAGTGCGGAGAAGCCCGCTCGCTCGGCCCTGCGCGCCCATTCCGGGAGGATCTCGGGTCGCACGTCGCGTACCTGGTTGGGCAGTCCGATACCGATCTTCATGGCCGTTCTCCTCACGTTCGTGGCCCGACCCGGGCGCCGCTGCCGCCGGCCTCGGCGCCGCCACTGTTCTCGCGGCCGCTCCCAGGCGGTTGGCCCGGCGCCGCGTCGATCGGGTGAGCAGAGCGTAGCGGCTCGGGACGGAAGGGACGAAAGCGACGTGGGGCCCCGCCCCGGCACTCGGCGGGGGCGGGACGGCACGTTGACGAAGGGGTCAACCGCGTGTGTTCCGGGCCTGGTTCACCCGCGGGTCAGCCGCAGCGTCACCAGTTCGAAGGGGCGCAGTGCGAGCCCGGCCCCGGCGTCCGTGACCGGGGGCCGCTCGGCGTCCGCGAGCGGGCGCTCCAGCAGGTCCGTACGCACGACCTGAGCGACGGGGCAGCCGGGCACGGAGACGGTGGCGCGCGCCCGGCCGCCGTTCGCCTCGTAGAGGCGTACGACGAGGTCACCGCTGCGGTCGTCGGCCAACTTCACCGCGCTCACCACCACGGCGTCGTTGTCGACGGCGACGAGCGGGGTGACTTCACCCGTTCCGGTGCGGCGGCGTTCGGGCAGGTTGACGCGGTAGCCCTCGCGGACGGCGTCGGTGATGGCGGCGCCCGGCACCAGCGCGTGGTGGAAGCGGTGCACGCCCTGGTCGGTCTCCGGGTCGGGGAAGCGCGGTGCGCGCAGCAGGGACGCACGTACGGTGGTGGTCGTGCCGCCGTCGTCCGCGCGTACGGTACGGGTCACATCGTGGCCGTACGTCGAGTCGTTGACGAGCGCGACGCCCCAGCCCGGCTCCTCCAGGTGCACGAAGCGGTGGTTGCAGGCCTCGAACTTCGCCCACTCCCAGCTGGTGTTGGTGTGCGTCGGCCGGTAGACATGCCCGAACTGCGTCTCCGACGCGTACCGTTCGGCCTTCACATCGAGCGGGAAGGCCAGCTTGAGGAACTTCTCCGTCTCGTGCCAGTCGACCTCCGTCTCGATGTCGAGCCGCTTGGTCCCGGCGGGCAGGGAGAGCCGCTGGGTGGCCCGCGAGCCGCCGAAGCCGCGCACGATCCGCACCGCCACGCCGTCGGCGGTGAGTTCGTCGACAGCGGTCAGGTCCGTGCCGGTGTTGCGGTAGAACCGGTCGACGTCCCAGGCGTCCCACTGGTTGGGGAAGTCGGGGTGCAGCTGGAGCAGGTTGGCGGCCTGCCCCGGCGCGACGGACTCCCGCTCCGCCTCGACGTCGTACACGGACACGACCAGGCCGCGCGCGTCGATCTCCACCCGCAGCAGGCCGTTGTCGAGCACGAAGCCGCCGCCCTCGCGCGGGGCCGGCGCGGTCTTCGCGTCCGCCGGGGCCGGGGCCGCGGCACCCGCGGCGACTCCGCCACGCGGATGCGGCGCGGCGTTGAACACCAGCTCGGTGCCGCCTGACGGGTCGCCCGCGAGGGCGCGCTGCGCCGCGTCGATGATGCCGTTCAGCTCCTCGGCGACCTGCCGGTACGTGGCGCGGGCCTCGCGGTGCACCCAGGCGATGGAGGAGCCGGGCAGGATGTCGTGGAACTGGTGCAGCAGCACCGTCTTCCAGATCCGGTCCAACTCCTCGTACGGGTAAGGGAATCCCGCCCGTACCGCGGCCGTCGCGGCCCACAGCTCGGCCTCCCGCAGCAGGTGCTCGCTCCTGCGGTTGCCCTGCTTCGTGCCCGCCTGGCTGGTCAGCGTCGCCCGGTGCAGCTCCAGGTACAGCTCACCCACCCACACCGGCGGATTCGGGTACTCCGCCTCGGCCTTCGCGAAGAAGTCCGCGGGCTTCTCCCACTTCACCTTCGCCGAGCCTTCGAGATCGCGCAGCCGGGCGGCCTTGGCCACCATCTCGCGCGTCGTACCGCCACCGCCGTCCCCGAAGCCGGTCGGCGCGAGGGAGACGTTCGCGGCGCCCTTCTCCTTGAAGTTGCGGGCCGCGTGCGCGATCTGGCGGCCCTCCATCGCACAGTTGTAGGTGTCGACGGGCGGGAAGTGCGTGAAGATCCGCGTTCCGTCGATGCCCTCCCAGTCGAAGGTGTGGTGCGGAAACGTGTTGGTCCTGCTCCACGAGATCTTCTGCGTGAGCAGCCACTTGGAGCCGGCGGCCTTGATGATCTGCGGCAGACCGGCCGCGAAGCCGAACGTGTCGGGCAGCCACGCCTCGTCGTTCTCCACCCCGAACTCGTCCAGGAAGAACCGCTTCCCGTGCACGAACTGCCGGGCCATCGCCTCCGACCCCGGCATGTTGGTGTCGGACTCCACCCACATGCCGCCCGCCGGCACGAACCGCCCCTCGGCCACCGCCTTCTTGACCCGGGCGTAGACCTCGGGCCGGTGCTCCTTGATCCACGCGTACTGCTGCGCCTGGGACATGGCGAAGACGAACTCCGGCGCCTCCTCCAGCAGAGCCGTCATGTTCGACGCCGTACGGGCCACCTTGCGCACGGTCTCGCGCAGCGGCCACAGCCACGCCGAGTCGATGTGCGCGTGCCCGACCGCGCTGATCCGGTGCGCGGCGGGGACGGCGGGGGCGGCGAGCACGCCCGCCAGTTCGGCCCGGGCGGCGGCCGCGGTGCCGTTCACGTCCTGGAGGTCGAGCGCGTCCAGCGCACGGTCCACGGCCCGCAGGATCTCCCAGCGGCGGGCGCCGTCCACGGGCAGTTCCGCCATCAGCTCGCCCAGCACCTCCAGGTCCAGGACGAGGTTCCAGACGGTCTCGTCCAGGACGGCGAGGTCCATCCTGCCGAGCACATATCCCGGGCGGTCCCCCGCGGTCAGCTTGTCGCCGAGGACGGTCGGCTGGAAGGGATGGGTGGCACCGTCTTCGAGATCCGGGTTGGAGGCGGCCTCGATGTGCCAGAGGACCTCCTCGCCGCCCCGGACGGGACTGCCCACACGGATGTAGGAGTTGCGCGGGTGCAGGCCCTTCACCGGCGAGCCGTCCGGCCGGTAGACGAGCCCCTCGCACTGGAAGCCGGGGTTGTTCTTCGTGAACCCGAGGTCGAGCACGGCCTCGACGGTGCGGCCCGCCCAGGCGGCGGGCACCGTGCCGCTGACCTTGAACCAGCTCGTGCCCCAGGGGGCGCCCCACGGTGTGCCGGGTGTGATGGGCTCGGTCGGCGCCGCGAGGCCTTCGGCCACCGGCACGGGTTCGCCGGGCGCGGCCCAGATCTCGACGGTGAGGGGTATCGAATCGGGGTGGACTGCGGGCCTGATGCGCTCCCTGAGGACGCGCGTCAGGCGTGCTTCGACCAGGCTGCGGTCGTCGTGCATGAGGAACGACTCCTGAATGACGGACGGGTGCGGTGGGTGAGACGGCCGCTGGTGGTGGCCTGGAGACGCTGGTGATCCCTCTCCCGCGCCGCGAACTCCGAAACACACGGAGGGGGACGGGACGACTCTATTTGACAGCTCACCGTACAAAACAGGGTCGGCGCGGCACGGACCCGCGACCGGGTGGGCAGGGTCCGGCGCGGGCCGCCCCGTCCGTGCGACGGGCGGGGAGCGCGGGCCGTCACGTCCGTACGCGACCGGAGTAGGACGCGAGCCGCCCCGTCCGTAGAACGGGAGAGGGCGCGGGCCGCCGTGCCCACGCCCTCCCCGCTGATTACTTCCCCGGGACGCCGCCGTTCTCTCCTCGGGCGACCGCCCCGGATGCCCGGGCCCTCACGCCGTACGCGTCTCGTCCTCGGCGTCCGCGTCGACGGCTGCCGTGCGATCCCCGGGCCTCTCCGGGGCCGGTGCGTGTCCGTCGTCCGCCGCTCCCCCGCCACCGCCGGTGCGCTGGCCGGGGATGGCGGAGGCGACCGGGAGGACGGCGGGCAGCGGCACCTGCGGGCCCGCACACTCCCGCAGCCAGCGCCGCAGTACCCGGTGCACCTCCTCGGCGCCGACGAGTTCCGCGCCCTCCCCACCGGCCGGCGCCCCTGCCGCGGCGCTCTCGCCGTCGCCGGTGCCCCCGGGTACCGCAGGGGACAGCGCGTGCGGCGACATGAGGAAGGCGTGGGACTGCTCGCCGCCGAGCCCGCCGTGCGACCCGATCTGCTCCTCGAAGGCGTGCACCCGGCCGGTCCCGGGCTCGTACATCGAGTTGACCATGATGTCGGCCACGTGCGGGAAGCCGTCGGTACGGCGGATCGCCGCGGCGGCGCCCGGCGGGAAGCCGGCGAGCGGCCCCGCACCGTCCACGAGCGCGGCGACGGGCACCTCGGCGCCGTCCCGCCCGAGCACCAGCGATCCGCCCTGTTCGCGCGCGACGAGGAGGAAGCCGATCCCCGGGTGGTGGGCCAGGGTGCGCAGCAGCGCCGGGTGGCGGCGGTCGATCTGTTCGCGGGTCATGCGCCCCGGTACGTCGGGGAAGGAGACGAGCCCCAGATTGCCGGAGGCCAGGACCACGGGCCCCGGGCCGGTGGCGGCGCCCTCCTCCGTCGTGCCCTCGTGGACCGGCCTGTGCAGCACCGCGCGCACCGCGTGCCGGGCGGCGAAGCGCGCCTCGGCGCCGCTCCTGGTGCGCTCCGCCCTGCGCGGTACGGGCAGCCCGCAGCCCGCCCTGACGAGGTCACGCAGCGTCAGCCCGTAGGCGCCCTCGAAGGTCTCGCCGGGACTCTGGCCGTGGTCGGAGAGCAGGACGAGGTGGTAGGCGCGGGGCGCGTACGTGGTGGCCCGCGCTATCGCGCCGACGCACCGGTCGAGCCGCGCGAGGACCCGCAGCGCGTCGTGGCTGCGCGGCCCGGAGTGGTGTGCCACCTCGTCGTACGCGACGAAATCGGCGTAGACCGCCGAGCGGCCGGAGAGGATGTCGGCCATCACGGCGGCGACCACCACGTCGCGTTCGACGACGGTCGCGAAGGCGCGGATCAGCGGATAGAGCCCGCCGCGGCCGACTCTGGGGCTCTCGTGGCGCAGCCTGGCGCGGGTGGACTGGGCGATCTCCCGGGCGACTTCCACGGCGAAGGAGACCGCCGTGCGGACCGCGTTCGCCGGGTCCCTGAAGTACGCGAAGTACCCCGCGCGGGAGCGGTTGGACCTGCCGCGCCGCGCCGCCATCGACAGCACGAGTGCCAGCTGGTCCGCGCCGCCGCTGAAGAGGTTGCCGCGGCTCGCGCCGTCCAGCGTCAGCAGGCCGCCGTCGCCGGTCCGCCCGACGGCGCGGCGCTGGAGTTCCGCGGCGCTGGCCGGCCGGTTGCTGACGATGGTGCGGCCCGAGTCCTTCTCGTACCAGCGGAAGGCGGGGACGTCGTGGTTGGTGCCGTGCAGGATCGCCAGCTGGCTCGCGCCGGTCTGGCTCGACCAGTCTGTGCGCCACCGGGTGAGCCGGTGGGTGCCTTCGTCGCCGAGCCGCTCCGCGATGTGCGGCAGCAGGCCGGCCGCGAGGGCCTCCACGAGGACCTGGTGGCCGACGCCGTCGAGCTGGACGAAGACCGTGCCGGAGGGGCCGCCCGCGCCGCCGTCCTCGCCGTTCCTGCGGCGCCGGCGCCCCGCGGCGCGGGAGAGGCGGCGCGGGTGGGCGCTCTCGTCGCCGGCGGCGAGCGCCGTGGAGGTCGCCGACGCGACGGCGGACATCACCGCGGCCACCACGACGGCGGTCTCGGGACCGACGTCGCCGCGCCCGTCGGGGATCAGCCGCAGGGCGACCAGCAGCAGCGACCCGTTCAGGAAGAACACGAGCAGGCCGAGCAGCAGTGCGGGCACCAGCAGGAACGCACGCACCAGCAGCGGCCACACCAGCGCGCTCAGCAGGCCGAAGGCGCCCGCGCCCCAGGCGGCCGTCAGAGCCGTCCTGGTGGCGCTGTCGCCGTCGGGGGCCTGGAGGCGGAAGTCGGGCAGGAGGCCGGCGAGCGCGAGCATGGTGAGCGTGGACACCGCCCACACGGTGAGTACGCGGAGCAGGGCCCTGCCCGCCGTCCGCCATCGGCCTCGCTGCACCACGGCCCGTTCCTCCGTCCCGGCCCGCGGCTGGTCGGGCGGGCACCGCCCCAGGGTGACACAGCGGGCCCGGGCGCCGGCCCGGACCAGCGGCAGGGCCCGGGAGGGCCCCGCTGGTCAGCGGCCGTCGTAGCCGGCGGTGGGCATGGAGAGCCTGCGGTGGACGCCCGCCTTCATCCCCGCGTTGTACGACGGTTCGTCGAGCCGCGCCGTCTCCAGGAGCACGCCCCGGCTCGCGCACGCGGCGGCGAACGCCTCCGCCGAGGTGAACGCGCGGGCGAGGACCCGTTCGTTGGGGGCGACGAACAGGTCGACGACTCCGGCCTCGATGTCCACCCACAGCCCCGGGTGGTCCGGCCGCACACCGTAGAGCAGGAGCTGCCGGGTGACGGCGAAGCCCCGTGCCGCGGCCCAGCGCGCGCACATGGCGTGCTGGCTGCGGGTGTCCACGAGGAAGGGTTCGCGCTCCAGCTCCGCGAGGGGGGTCAGGCTGGCGATCGCCGCCACCCGCACACCGGCCTCTGCCATGTCAGTCCCCCGGCTGTCCCGAAAGTCCTTTGTGCAGCCGACACTACCGTGCGTGCGCGGGCCCGGGGGAAGTGGTGTGCGCGCCCTGGCGGGCGTGCGGGGGAGCACGCCGGGGG
>NZ_JAIUKE010000209.1:9050-21140 GCF_020176795.1 Streptomyces sp. 8L | reverse complement strand
GGGCGGCGTCGAGCCCGGTGTACTCGGCGTCGTCACGCGGGACGGCGGCTGTCGGGGCGCCCCCGGCGGGGGGGGGGCGCGGCCGCGGGGGGGGGGCCCGCGGCCGGGCGCCCGGCCGTCGGGCGCCTCCGGCGCGGAGCGTGCGCCGGGCCCGTCCGCGAGCAGGGCCAGCAGGGGCTCCATCCCGGAGAACTCGTCCAGCCGGGCCGCGCACAGCTCGCAGCCCGCCAGGTGTTCCTCGAAGGCGGTGGCGTCGGCGTCGTCCAGGACGCCGAGGGCGTAGGCGCCGACCGCGTCGTGCATCGTGCCCTCTTCGTCCGTGCCGGGCCCGTCGTGCGCCGTCATGCCGAGACCCCCCTCTCCTCCAGCGCGAGCTTCATGGAGCGCAGCGCGTAGAACACCCGCGAGCGCACCGTCCCACTGGGTATGCCGAGCACCTCGGCCGCCTCGTTGACCGTGCGTCCCTTGAAGTACGTCTCGACCAGTACCTCGCGGTGCGCGGGCGTCAGGTCCTGGAGCGCGTCCGAGAGCGTCATCAGCCAGAGCGCCTTCTCGATCTCGTCCTCCGCGGGCATGACCTCGAGCGGCGAGGGATCGACCTCCTGCGGCCGCGCCTGCCTGTTCCGGTGGCCGTCGATGACGATACGGCGCGCCACCGTCACCAGCCAGGGCCGGACGGAGCCCGCCGTACGGTCGATCCGGCCGGCGTTCTTCCAGGCCCTGATGAGCGTCTCCTGCACCACGTCCTCGGCGCGCTGCCGGTCGCCCGCGACCAGGCGCAGGACATAGGCGAGCAGCGGCCCCGCGTGCTCCCGGTACAGGGCGCGCACGAGTTCCTCGTCCGGCGCGGAGAGGCCGGTGGGCGCGTCCTCGCCACTGCGCCGGTCCTGTCCGGGGCGGTCATCGGCCACGGCGGCATCCTCGCGCACCCGAACCTCCTGGTCGAGACCTGATGTGGCTGCCTACCCCCTTCACTACGGAAGCGGACCGGTCCGTGCTCAACGGGCCGGGGAAATCTTCTGTGATCCCCGGCACCCGCCTCGGGCGCGGGTACGGAGCCGGGTACGCGCCGGCGGGCCGGGGCCGCTCAGCGGCCGGCCGCGCGGGCGGGCAGCTCGTCGCAGAGCAGCTGGACGAGGGGGCCGAGCCGGAACCGTTCCGGCTCCCGCGTCGGCACGCCCCGCTCGCGCAGCGGCGCGGCCGTCACGGAGCCGACGCAGGCGGCGAGCACGTCCCGGCCGAACGCGTCGAGGACCTCCCGCGCGGCGCCGCGCTCCTCCGCCCTGGCCAACAGGGACGCGGCGGCGGGCGCGCTGGTGAAGGTGACCGCGTCGAGGCCCCGGGCGGCGATCCGGTCGACGAGGGCGTCGAGCGGAGCCTGGTCGAGCGGCGGCAGCCATCGGTAGACGGGTACGGCGACGACATCGGCGCCCCCGGCCGCGAGGGCCTCGCGGAAGGCGTCCAGCGGCTCGCCGTGCAGCTGGACGGCGACGCGCCGCCCCGCGACGCCCTCGCCGAGGAGGCGTTCCAGCACCTCGGCCATCGACTCGGACGCGGGCGCCCACTCCTCGCGCAGGCCGGCGGCGCGCACGGCGCCGGTGACCTTGGGTCCGCGCGCGTACAGCCGGGCGCCGCGCAGGCGTTCCACCAGCGCGTCCCCCTCGTCCCAGCCGGCCGCGGCCTCCAGCCAGCCGCGGAAGCCGACGGCCGTGGTGGCGACGACGGTGTCGGGCGGGACGGCGAGGAGGCCCCGGGTCGCGGCGCGCAGCTCGGTGTCGTCGGCGAGCGGGACCGTGCGCAGGGCGGGCGCGAGGACGACGCCGCCGCCGCGCCGCCGGATCAGCGCGGCCTGCTCCTCGGCCCGCCGGGCGGCGGTGACCCCCACGGTGAACCCCGTCAGGGGCGCGCCCTGCTCGGCCATGTCGTACCTCTGCGTTCGTCGTGTCGCGGATGCGCCGGGGGAACCGGCTCATCGGATTCACCGGATTCACCGGATTCACCGGATTCACCGGGGGGAACCGGGATCACCGGGTCGCGCGTTCCCGGATGCGCGTGTGGCTGTCCCCGGTCGTCCATTGTGCCGACCGGGCCGGGGCGCGCGGCGAGCGGGAGGTCAGCCGGGGCGTGGGGCGGCCGGCGCCTCCCCGACCGGGGACGGCGGCGGTGCCGGGGCGACCGCCGCCCGGCGTTCGCGCCTGCCGTCGGGCCACAGCCGGGGTCCGCGGCGCGCCGCGAGATCCTCGCACCACCCCGTGGCCACGATCACGAGCGCGATCAGCGGCCATACCAGCACCAGCGTGAGCACCGGGTACGAGGCGTCCAGCGCGCCGCCGAACCGGTCGCTCCCCGGGAGGTTCCACGCCAGGTCGATGACCGGGGTCGTGGCCATGATGAGCGGGTTGTGCGAGAGGTAGACCGTCACGGCCCGGTTGTTGGCCAGCGTGACCACCGGGTCGAACGCGGCGAGCCGGCCCGGGAGCCGGTGCCACGCGGGCGCGTACTGGAGCAGCACGGCCACGAACCCGAGGGACCACAGCGCCTGTCCGAGCGGGATCTCGTCCAGGTTCCAGCCCTCGGGCGTGAGGTGTCCCGAGGCCCACCACAGCCCGGCCGCCATGACGAACGACGCGCAGGAGACCGTGAGATAACGCGGCACCCGCGCGAACAGGCCGTCGCGGTGGGCGAATCCGAGCACCCAGCAGGCACCGTACGTCGCGAAGTCCGTCACGGCCTGCCCCGCCTCGCCGGGGATCGCGACGAGGCCCGTGCCGCACACCGCGCACAGGGCGAGCGGCAGCGCGAGCGCCGCCCACGGCGCCCGGCGGAACAGCCGCAGCAGCAGCGGCGACGCCAGCACGAACCACAGGTACGCCCGGAGGTACCAGAGCGGACCCGCCGCCTGGTCGGCCCACGACGTGTCGAGCCCGCTCCAGGGGCGAGGAGCCGGATCGGGGTAGGGGGGCGCGCCGAGCGGAACAACCCAGTCGAGTACGGACACGGCGCCGGCGGCCCCGCCGCCGGTGCGCGAGGGGTGCCAGCCCGCGTACACCAGCAGCGGCACGACCACCAGGCCGAAGAGCCACATCGGCGGCAGCAGCCGGCGCAGCCGGCCCCGGACCACCGCCGCGCCGCCGCGCCGCCCCAGCGAGCGCGCCATGAGCGACCCGGCGAGCGCGAACATCACGCCCATGGAGGGGAAGGCCACGGTGAGCCAGGCCCAGCCGAAGATGTGGAAGACGACCACACGGACCAGCGCGACGGCGCGCAGCAGGTCCAGACAGCGATCCCGCCCGCCGCCGCGCCGCGCCTCCGGCACGACGGTATGGGGCGGCCCCCCGCGGGGGGCCTCCGTTCGTCCGTACGGCCTCATCCGACGGGCCTCCGCTCGTCGGATGAGGCCGTACGGTCGCGAGGCGCGGTTCCGGCAGGCACGGCGGGCGCGGACTCCACGACGCCCGAACGGCGCAGCTTCTGCCAGCGCAGCCGGCCGCCCGTGAGCGCGGTGACCCACGACTGGACGAGGACCGCGTACATCAGCGCCCGGTAGAGGATCTGCTGCAACGGCAGCGACACCAGGTGCCGCATCGGCTCCTTGTCGAGCCGGAACGCGTAGGCAGCACAGCCCAGTTGGAGACCGAGCAGGGCAAGCCAGCTCGCCACGGTCCGCCCGGTGGGCCCGAAGACGAGCCCGTAGAGGAGGAACAGGTCGACGAGCGGCGCGAGCAGCGGCGCCACCACCATGAACGCGGCGACGAACGGGAGCCCCACGCGGCCGAATCGGCCGGACGGGCCGCGGTCGAGAACCGCCCCGCGGTGTTTCCACATCGCCTGCATCGTGCCGTAGCACCAGCGGTAGCGCTGCGACCACAACTGCCCCACGCTCTCGGGCGCTTCGGTCCAGGCGCGCGCGTCCGGCGCGTACGCCACCCGCCAGCCGAGGCGGTGGACGGCCATGGTGATGTCGGTGTCCTCGGCGAGCGTGTCGCCGCTCATCCCGCCTGCCTCCCGCAGCGCCTCGGCACGGAACGCGCCGCACGCGCCCGGGATGGTGGGCATGCAGCGCAGCAGGTCGTACATGCGGCGGTCGAGGTTGAAGCCCATCACGTACTCGATGTGCTGCCAGGCGCCGATCAGCGAGTCGCGGTTGCCCACCTTGGCGTTGCCCGAGACGGCGCCGACGCGCGGGTCGGCGAACGGCGCCACCAGCTCGCGCACCGTGCGCTCCTCGAAGACGGTGTCGCCGTCCATCATCACGATGATGTCGTGGCGGGCCTGCCGGATACCGTTGTTGAGGGCGGCGGGCTTGCCCGCGTTGCGCTGCCTGACCACGCGGACGCCCGGCAGCCCCAGCGCCTGGACGATGTCGGCGGTGCCGTCCGTGGAGCCGTCGTCGATGACGACGACCTCGACCGGATGGTCGCCGCGCGCCAGCGAACGCACCGTGCCGGCGATGCACTTGCTCTCGTTGTACGCGGGGACGAGCACGGTCACCGGCCGCGTGAAGGGCGGCAGCGCCCCCTCGCCCCTCTCGCGGGCCCGGGAGCGGCGCGTGTGGACGAAGGCCAGGACCAGCATCAGCGCGAACCGGCCGACGACGAGGGCGCCGACGCACGCGACAGCGCCGACGAGGCCCGCCGTCACCCGGTCCGAGAGTGTGACGGCGGCGACGAACGCCCTGCCCTTCAGCAGCTCGCCGCCGTGTACGGGCGTGTGCGCGCTGGGTGCGCCCAGGGCCCCGGTGACCGTCTCGAAGCGGTAGCCCCGACCCCGCATTGTCCGGAGGTAGCGGCCGAGCGCACGCACGGTCTCGGTGCGGTCGCCGCCGAAGTCGTGCATCAGCACGACGGCGCCGCGCGGGTCCTTCGGTGTGGCGTTGCGGATGATCCGGCCGACGCCCGGCCGCTGCCAGTCCTCGCTGTCGAGACTGTCGAACACACTGATGTAGCCGAGGCTCCCCACATACCGGGTGACCGGCCAGGACGTGTTGTCGAGCGCGTCGGCGAACGACGAGTACGGGGGCCGGAACAGCGCCGTTCTGACGCCCGCCGCGCCCTCGATCGCCAGCTGGGTGCGGGAGATCTCCCGGTCGATCGCGGACGCGCCGAGATAGGAGAGGTCGGGGTGGTCGAAGGTGTGGACGCCGACCTCGTCGCCCTCCGCCACGATGCGCTTGACGAGCGCCGGGTTGCGGGCGGTGTTGGTGCCCGTGACGAAGAACGTCGCCTTCGCGCCGTACCGGTGCAGGATGTCGAGGATCTTGGGCGTCCACACCGGGTCGGGGCCGTCGTCGAAGGTCAGCACGATGGTGCGGTCGGGGATGTCCAGCGACGTGGCGGGCTTCGACGCGTCCCGCGCGTCGACGACGGGCCCGCCGTCGAGGACGCGCTCCGGCACCCGGTCAGCGGGCGCCGGGGGCCTGACCCGGTGGTCGGGCACGAACGAGCTGTACACATAGCCGCGCACGACGAGCATGCCGCCGAGCACCGCGAGCAGGGCGACGGGCAGCAGGTGGCGCAGGGACACGCGGCGCGGTCCTGCCCCGCGCGCCGCGCCGCGTCCGCGGACGGGACGATCGGACCGGCTCATGCGCGGACCACGCCCTCCGAGGGCGCAGCCCGGCCCGGGAGCTCCCCGGCCGGGGCCCCTCCCGCGGGGCCCGCGGAGTTCTCGCCGGCCGGGCTCTGGCCCGCACGCGAGCCCGCGTCCGGCGCGCTCTGCGCGCCCTGGTCGCTCTGCGGGCTCTGGTCGCCGGTCGTGCCGGTACTGGCCGAGGCGGTACTGCCCGCCGGGTCCCCCGAGGCGCCGGTGGTGGTGCCACCGGGATCGCCCGGGGTGCCGGTGGGGCCGCCGTCGCCGCCGGTTCCGGCTGTCGCGCCGCCGGTGCCGGTGGTACCGCTCACGCCCGCCGCCGTCCCCGTACCGCCCGACGCGGTGGAGGTGCCGCCGGACGGTGGCCCCCCGGTGACGGCGCCCGTCGCGCCCGTCGCACCTGACGCGCCTGTCGCACCCGTCGTGCCACCCCCGCCGCCCGACCGCGGGATGCCGGAGCCTCCGGTGGCCGCACCGCCGCCCTCGCCGGAGGTGGCGGCGGCCCGCCCGCCGGGCCGCGTGGTGGCCGAGGGCGCGGGGCCCGCCGTACCGGGACGCTCGGCGGCGGCCCTGGCCGCGCGCGGATCGGCGTCCGAGACGGCGTCGCCGCCGCCGTCCGTCAACGAGGGGACGGTACCGGGGCCGGTCTGCCGGCGGCCGGACGGCCCGCTCGCGGAGGGGCCCGGGGCCGGCCGTACCGTCCGCGCGGGCTTTCCCCGCTGCGCGAGGCCCGCGACGCCCGGGATGTCCAGCAGTGGTGCGGCGGAGCCGCCACCGACGAGTGCCACGGCCAGCGTGACCGCGTACGCGGCGCAGAGCACCGCGACCCCCCATCCGATACGCCGGACCTTCTTGCTTCTCCGGCCGCTCGCGTCCACGAAGACGGGGTCCGCGCCGGACCGCCCGGGCGGCTGCCCGCCTTCGGCGGCGCCCTTTTCCCCTTCCTCGGACGGGGCCCTTCCGCCGGGAGACTTTGCATCGTCCCGCCCGGAACCCTCGATTCTCGCGGTGCTGCCGACCGCCTCGTGGACCTGTACCGCCCGAGCGTCTTCTCGCCGTTCTTCCACTGTTGTGCACGTCCCCCACTCAATGTTTCGGGGTACGCGAAAGGAACACCGGAATGCCGCAGGCCGGGCCCCCACCCGGCCGAGCGCCCTTCCCCCTCCGCACCCGGGCCATGAACGTAGCGCACGAAACAGCGGCACGTACTTCCGTTTGCGGGCTTCCCCCGTGACCGTGTAGGGGAATTCCGGTGATCAGAAAAAGGCCGAAGAATGGTTCAGACCACTCCGCTTTCTTTTCCGCGACCGGCTCTGGCATGGCGTTTTACCGGCCGCCTCGGCCGCCTCTCGTGGCTGGAGCATGACAGTGAGTGGTGGAGCGGTGTCCGACATCGCGGGAAAATTCATCGCTCGACACCATCGATCGGACCCCTCGGCCTACGCAGACCGACGACGCGCGCGTACCCCGTGGGTACGGTTCGCCGCCTGCGCCCCTCGCCTGTCGGGACGCCTGCTTGCCGCGACGCCTCGCGAGGGCAGGGCGGGCTGAGGCCAGGACGCCGTATGCCGTAACCTCGCACGCCGTACAACGACAAAGGCGCCAGACCCGCCTGTCGCGGGCCTGACGCCTTTGCTTCTGTCTGTGGAGATGGCGGGAATCGAACCCGCGTCCAACGGTGCGGAATCAGGGCTTCTCCGAGCGCAGTCCACTACGATTTTCTCGGCCCCGGAGATCACGTGGACAAGTCTCCGACGGGCTCAGTCACTGTTTGATTTCCCTGTACACCCCGTGACCGGGCGTACAGGTTTAGTCCCCTAGCTGATGCCAGGAACCGGGTCGGGAACAGCCCCGGGCTGACACTCCGCGGAGTCTTCGCTAGCTGCTAATTAGGCAGCAAGGGCGAAGGCGGAGGAATCGCGCTTGGAATTGGCGATTATTGTTTGCGACATATGGTTTACGAGATCATTGCCGCTTCCTCGGCTCGCTTCCCCTGCTTCGACAGCCGCTGTCGAAACCGATCATCCCCATGTTGATTTTTCAAAATGTGCACTGATCGAGCAGTACTTAAAACACTGCTCAAGCCGTACACGGCAACGCACACCCAGTTGCGAGGTGTCCGCACCATCGTACGGGATCAACGCCGCGCCGTGCCAGCGTATTCCCCGGTACGGGAGACCCCGGCGGCCGACCGCGCCCCGGTCCGTCCGCCCGCGCGGGGTGGGCACTCCGGGGGCTGCCCGGTCCTGTCAGCCCCGCTGGCGGCGGCGCACGGCGGAGACGGCGCGCTCCGTCTCCCTGCGGTCCTGCTTCTCCCGCAGCGTCTGCCGCTTGTCGTACTCCCGCTTGCCCTTGGCCAGCGCGATCTCGATCTTGGCCCGGCCGTCCTTGAAGTACAGGGCGAGCGGCACGATCGTGAGCCCCGACTCCTGGACCTTGGAGTCCAGCTTGTCGATCTCGGCGCGGTGCATGAGCAGCTTGCGCTTGCGCCGCGCGGAGTGGTTCGTCCAGGTGCCCTGGCTGTACTCCGGCACGTGGACGTTGTGCAGCCAGGCCTCGTGGCCGTCGATCTGCACGAAGCCGTCGACCAGCGACGCCCTCCCCAGGCGCAGCGACTTCACCTCGGTCCCCGTCAGGACGAGACCCGACTCGTACGTGTCGAGAATCAGGTAGTCGTGCCGCGCCTTCTTGTTCTGCGCAATCATCTTGCGCCCGGTTTCCTTAGCCATAGTCCCGCCATTTTCGCACTCCGGCACAACCTCTTTTACGTACCGCGGACCGCGGTACCGCTCCCGCGCGCCCCGAGAGTCCCGTACCGCGCACCCCCGCGCGGCGCGGGGTCAGGCGCCGTGTCCGAGACCCGTCAGCACGGTCTCCGCGCGGCGTTCCGCGTCGTTCCCCGCCACCAGGTCCGGGGTGATGCCGCGGCCGTCCACGGCGCGGCCCGCCGGCGTCCTGTAGTGGCCCACGGTCAGCTCGGCCACCGATCCGTCCGGGAGCTTCGTCGGCATCTGCACGGAGCCCTTGCCGAAGGTCCGCGAGCCCACCACGACGGCCCTGCCGCGGTCCTGGAGCGCCCCCGTCAGCAGTTCCGCCGCGCTCATCGTGCCGCCGTCCACCAGGACGACCACAGGCCGCCGTGTATTCCCGCCGGGCCGCGCGTACAGCGCGTGCTGGTGCCCCTTCACGTCGTACGTGCCGACGAGGCCGCCGTTCAGGAACGCGGACGCCGCCGTGACGGCCTCCGAGACCAGGCCGCCGCCGTTGCCGCGCAGGTCGAGCACGATCCCGGCGCCCGGCGGCGCGTCGCGCACCGCCTGCCGCACCCGCTCGCCCGTGCCTCTGGTGAACGAGTCGACGGCGATGCGCCGCACGCCGCCCGCGAGGACGCCGACCGACACGGACGCGACCGCGAGCCTGGCCCTGCGCAGGGTGCGGGTCTCGCGGCGGCCGTCACGCTCCAGGCCGAGTACGACCGTACTGCCGGGGCGTGCGGCAGGGCCGTCCCCCTGCGGGTCGCCGCGCAGCAGTCCCATGACGCGGGTGACGGGGAGGCCCGCGATGCCGTGGTCGTCCACGGCCCGCAGCACGTCGCCCGGCCGGATGCCGGCCCGCTCCGCGGGGCCGCCGCGCTGGACGCGGGTGATCTGCACGAGCCCGTCCGCCGTGCGCCGCGTGCCGACCCCCACGCCCGTGTACGCGCCGTCGAGGGACTGTTCGAACTCCTCGTACTCGTTCTTGTCGTAGACGGCGCTCCACCGGTCGCCGCTGCGGCTGACGACCTGCTGTGCGGCGTCCGTGCCCGACCGGCCGCGGGCGATGGCCCGCGCCGCGGCCTCGGCCACCGTGTCGCCGTCGAGTGTCGCCGCGGCGGGCGCCGACGCCGTACGGGACGAGGGCGTGCGGCCGCCTCCCCCGCCCGCGCGCGGCAGCGAGTCGGTGGCGGCCGCCGTGGCGAGCAGGCCTGCGAAGACCAACGTCAGAGCAGCCCCCCGGCCGAAGCCGCGGGGCCCGAGACGCGGTACGGCGGAACCCGGCATGGCGCCACAGTCTAGGACAACGCCCGGCGGACGAACGGGCCTTGGCCCAAGAACCACAGGGGGTACTTGTCACACCCTCAGATACTTGCGCAACGCCGCGAACGCGGCGACCGCCGGCATCAGCAGGCCGATCGCGAGGACGAGGGGCAGCTTGGAGAGCACCGCGTCCCAGCCGATGAACTTCACCAGCTGCATCTTCTGTTGGAGGTCGAGGCCGCCGTCGATGAGGAAGTAGCGGCCGAGCAGCAGCATGCCGCAGGCGACCACGCCGCCGATCAGCCCGGCGAACGCGGCCTCCATGATGAACGGCATCTGGATGTAGAAGCTCGACGCCCCCACCAGCCGCATGATGCCGGTCTCCCGCCGTCTGCTGAACGCCGAGACCCTGACGGTGTTGACGATCAGCATCAGGGCGATGATCAGCATCAGGGCCATCACGCAGAGGGCGGCGATGTTCATGCCGTTCATCAGGGAGAAGAGGTTCTCCAGGATGGAGCGCTGGTCCTGCACCGACTGCACGCCGTCCCGGCCGGAGAACGCGGTCGCGATGACCTTGTACTTCTCCGGGTCCTTCAGCTTGACCCGGAACGACTCCTCCATCTGGTCGGGCGTGATGGACGAGGCGAACGCGGTGTTGCCGTACTGCTGCTGGTAGTGCTTGTACGCCTGGTCGGCGTTCTCCTGGTAGACGTGCTGGACGATCCCCATCTTGTCCAGGTCGGACTTTATCGACGCCTTCTCCTGGTCGGTGATGGCGCCCTTCGTGCACGCCGGATCACTCGCCGCGTCCGACTTGTTGCACAGGAAGATGGAGACGTTGACCTTGTCGTACCAGTAGTCCTTCATCGTGCCGACCTGCTCGCGCATGAGCAGCGCACCGCCGAAGAGGGCCAGCGACAGGGCGACGGAGACGACGACGGCGAAGGTCATCGTGAGGTTGCGGCGGAGACCGACGCCGATCTCCGACAGGACGAACTGGGCGCGCATGGCGTCCTTTCAGCTGTGATGCCTGGGTGCTTCGCGCGGCGCGGGGCCGACCCGCCGCGCCACATCAGCGCGGTGCGTCAGTGCTGGTAGCCGTAGACGCCGCGGACCTGGTCGCGGACCAGCCGGCCCTTCTCCAGCTCGATGACCCGCTTGCGCATCTGGTCGACGATGTTCTGGTCGTGGGTGGCCATCACCACGGTGGTTCCGGTGCGGTTGATCCGGTCGAGCAGCTTCATGATGCCGACGGACGTCTGCGGGTCGAGGTTGCCGGTCGGCTCGTCCGCGATCAGCAGCATCGGCCGGTTGACGAACGCGCGCGCGATGGCGACGCGCTGCTGCTCACCACCCGACAACTCGCCCGGCATACGGTCCTCCTTGCCCCCGAGCCCCACGAGATCCAGCACCTGCGGAACCGACTTGCGGGTCTCGCCGCGGGAGCGGCCGATGACCTCCTGCGCGAACGCCACGTTCTCGGCGACGGTCTTGTTGGGCAGCAGGCGGAAGTCCTGGAAGACGGTGCCGAGCTGGCGGCGCATCTGCGGCACCTTCCAGTTCGACAGACGCGCGAGGTCCTTGCCCAGGACGTGCACCATGCCATGGCTCGCCCGCTCCTCCCTCAGGACGAGGCGCAGGAAGGTCGACTTGCCGGAGCCGGAGGAACCGACCAGGAAGACGAACTCCCCCTTCTCGATCTCCAGGGAGACGTCACGCAAGGCGGGGCGGTTCTGTTTCGGGTAGCTCTTGGAGACGTTGTCGAATCGGATCACGATGCACCACGGTCGGCCGGGAGTAGGTGAGCGCGACCTTACGCGAACCCGCCGCACGCGCGCAGTCCGCGTACCCTCTTGGGCGAATTGTCGGGGATGGCGCCAGGAACCGCACCTCCACGAACCGGGGGGAATGACGCGAGACTCCCATCGGGCGCGCCGACACGGCCGGAAGCTGGCAGAGTGGAGGTGGGGAACGGATGCGTTTCCCCGAGCGTTGCGCGGAGAGGGACACCACGGGCGGCTCCGCCGCGCGGTGAGGAGGAGAGCGCATGACCTACGACAGACTGGTGTGCGCCAACTGCGCGGGACCCGTGAGCGAGGGCAGGTGCCGCGTGTGCCGGGCCAACCGGGAGCGCCTCCAGCAGAGCGGGCCGTTCGGCGGGCTGAGCCTGGCCGCCGTTCTCACGGTCCTGGTGCTGCTGGTGGCCGCGGTGGCCCTGGTGGCGGTGAACCAGCCGGCCTGACCTGGCCGGGGACCGTACGGACCACGGGGTACGGGTCGAGGGCCGGCGGCACGGCCGCGCGAAGGGGCCCCGCGCGCGGCGGACGTACACACAGACAGACGCACAGAGAACAGACGCACAGAGAGAAGGGGGGGGGGGGGGGGGGGGGGGGGGGGGGGGGGGGGGGGGGGGGGGGGGGGGGGGGGGCGCCGGGGCGGGGGGGGGGCGCGCCGCCGCGGGGGGGGGGGCGGCCCGCCCGGG
>NZ_JAIUKE010000209.1:0-9042 GCF_020176795.1 Streptomyces sp. 8L | reverse complement strand
CCCCGCCCCGCCCCCGCCCCCCCCCCCCACCCCCCCCCCCCCACCCCCCACCCCCCCCCCCCCCGCCCCCCGCCCCGCCCCCCGGGCCCCCCCCCCCCCCCCCCTTCTCTCTGTGCTGGTCCCGCCGGACGGGCCGGGCCCTGTGAAGATCAGGCCGCGGTGTTCCGGCTCGCCAGACGCGGCAGGAAACGGAACCCGACGCCACCGGCGATCATGGTCGCGGCGCCCAGGATGAGGAACGACGTGTCCCCGGCTCCGGTCTCCGCGAGCTGCGACTTGCCGGCGCTCTGCTCGGCCGGCTGGTTGCCGACGCTGTCCGGGTTGGTGTTGTCGGCGCAGTTCACGTTGTCGAGGTCGACGGTGCAGGTGCTGACGTCACCCGTGGAACCGGTGGAACCGGAGCCGCCGGTCGCGCTGGAGCCGCCCGTACCGCTGCCGCCCGTGGAGGAACCGCTGGTGCCGGAGCCGCCGGTCGCGCTGGAGCCGCCCGTACCGCTGCCGCCGGTGGAGGAGCCGCTGCCGCCGGTCGAGGCGGTGCCGCCGTTGTCGCCGGTGCCGCCGTTGTCGGACGAACCACCGTTGTCACCGGAGCCGCCGTTGTCGCCCGTACCGCCGTTGTCGGACGAACCACCGTTGTCGCCAGAGCCGCCGTTGTCACCGGTGCCGCCGTTGTCGGACGAACCACCGTTGTCGCCAGAGCCGCCGTTGTCACCGGTGCCGCCGTTGTCGGACGAACCACCGTTGTCACCGGAGCCACCGTTGTCACCGGTGCCACCGTTGTCGGACGAACCACCGAGGAGACCGCCGAGGAGACCGCCGGTGGAGTCGTCACCACCGTTGTCACCGGAGCCGCCGTTGTCGCCGGTGCCACCACCGTCGGACGCGGTGCCGCCGTCGTCGGAGCCGCCATTGTCACCGGTACCGCCGTTGTCGCCGGTGCCGCCGTTGTCGGACGTACCGCCGTTGTCGTCTCCGGCGGAGACCCCGCCGAGGAGACCGCCGGTCGTCGACCCTCCGTCGCCGCCCGGGACGTCATTCGCCGAGACGTTCGAGTTGGTGACGGCCTGCGCGGCCCCCGCGGCCGTCAGCGACGCACCGGCCACGATCACCGCGCCGGCGGCGATGCGTGCCACGCGGACACGCGTCTTCTTGGTCATCTGCCTGGTACCCCCAAGTAATTCAGTCGTCATGGGCGCAGCGTCCGGGGCGGCGGCCGGCGGGGGTGCGCTGCTCTCGCACATCCCCGGGCCACACGCGTCCCAGAAATACGCATGCCAGGCGCAAGCCTTACGACTTTCCATATACGCGTCAAGGGCGTTGCGCGAACGATGACCGCTAAGGCGCCTCTTGTCCGGGACGTCCAGACATAACTGTGACATGAAAGGGAACTGCCGCTTCCCCTGCGACAGTTCCCTGATCCGGCTTTCCCCACGTGTCGATAAAGCGGGAGAGTTACTTCTCCTGCTGCTTGCGCCAGCGGATTCCGGCTTCCAGGAAGCCGTCGATCTCGCCGTCGAGCACGCCCTGCGGGTTGCCCACCTCGTAGCCCGTACGCAGGTCCTTGACCATCTGGTACGGGTGCAGGACGTACGAACGCATCTGGTTTCCCCAGGAGTTGCCGCCGTCGCCCTTGAGCGCGTCCATCTTCGCCTGCTCCTCCTGGCGGCGGCGTTCGAGCAGCTTCGCCTGGAGGACGTTCATCGCGCTCGCCTTGTTCTGGATCTGCGAGCGCTCGTTCTGGCAGGAGACGACGATCCCGGTCGGGATGTGCGTGATACGGACCGCGGAGTCCGTGGTGTTGACGCCCTGGCCGCCGGGGCCCGACGCGCGGTACACGTCGACGCGCAGCTCGGTCTCGTCGATCTCGACGTGGTCGCTCTGCTCGACGACGGGCAGCACCTCGACGCCGGCGAACGACGTCTGGCGGCGGCCCTGGTTGTCGAAGGGCGAGATGCGCACCAGGCGGTGGGTGCCCTGCTCCACGGAGAGCGTGCCGTAGGCGTAGGGGCTCTTCACGACGAAGGTGGACGACTTGATGCCGGCCTCCTCCGCGTACGAGGTCTCGTAGACCTCGGTGCTGTAGCCGTGGCGCTCAGCCCAGCGCAGGTACATGCGCTGGAGCTGCTCGGCGAAGTCGGCGGCGTCGCCGCCCCCCGCCTCGGCGCGCACATTGACGAGGGCCTCGCGCTCGTCGTACTCGCCGGAGAGCAGCGTGCGGACCTCCATCTCGTCCAGCGCCTTGCGCACGGACTGGAGCTCCGCCTCGGCCTCGGCGCGCGCGTCGGCGTCGCCCTCGTCGGCCGCGAGCTCGAAGAGCACTTCGAGGTCGTCGATCCGCCCCCGCAGCGCCTCCGTCCTGCGGACCTCGGACTGCAGATGGGAGAGCCGGCTGGTGATCTTCTGCGCCGCCTCGGGGTCGTCCCACAGGGACGGCGCCGCGGCCTGCTCCTCAAGAACAGCGATGTCTGCCCTCTTCTTGTCGAGGTCCAGAACGGCCTCGATCGACTCCATGGTCGATGAGAGGGACTTCAACTCTTCGGATACATCCACGACTGCCACGCGTCCAAGCGTAACCGCTGGCCGCTCCGCCCCTTCCCGGCCGTGCGCCGGGGCCCGGCACACGGCGGCCGGTACGGCCGGCGCGAGGCCGGTCAGGGCGCGGGCTGGGTGGTCTGCTTCGAGTCCTGGGGACTGCCGTCGCCCCCGGTCGCGAGCCAGCCGCCGACACCGAGCGCGACCACGAGGACACCGGCGCCGACACCGAGCGTGATCCGCCGCTTGCGTACGGCCGACTTGTGGTGACGGGCGGAGCCGGGGCGCGGCGTGCCGGGCGCGCGCGGGGCGCGGGCCGTGCCGCGCGCGCCGCCCGCGAGCTCGTCGGGGGCGGGCACCCGCATGCTGGTGTGGGTGTCCCGGTTGGAGTCGGGGGACGAGCCAGGCACCAGGGGCACGGCGCCGCGCCTGCGGGGTTCGCCGTCGTCGCCCGGGCCGTCCCGCGGGGCCGCCGGGGGCTCGGGGGGCTCCTCCGCGGGCCCGGTGCCCGGCTCGTCCACGTCCAGCGGGGGGATTCCGGCGGTCAGCGGCAGCACCTCGTGCAGCCGCGCGGCGAGCTCGGAGGCGCGCAGCCGGGACGCGGGGGCCTTGGCGAGGCACTGGACGAGGAGCTGCCACAGCTCCTCGGGGATGCCGGGCAGCGGTACGACGGTCTCGGTGACGTGCCGGCGCAGGACGGCGCCGGGGTGGCCGCCACCGAAGGGCGTGAAGCCGGCGAGCACCTCGTACAGGACGGTGGCGAGCGCGTAGATGTCGACGGCGGCGCGCGGCGGCAGGCCCTCCACGATCTCCGGCGCCAGGTAGTCGGGCGTGCCGATGATGCGGGTGGTCTTGGTGCGGCTCGGGGTGTCGATGAGCTTGGCGACGCCGAAGTCGGTGATGAGCGCCGGGTGCGCGCCGCCGGGGCCGGCCGGGCCCTCCATGTCGAGCAGGATGTTCTCCGGCTTGACGTCGCGGTGGACGACGCCCTTGGCGTGCGCGGCGGCGAGGCCCTCGGCGATGTCGGCGACGATCGCGACGGCCGCCTCGGGCGCGAGGCGGCGCTCCCGGTCGAGGCGGGTGCGCAGGTCGGTGCCGCGGACGAGGCGCATGACGAGTGCCAGGTCGTTGCCGTCGACGACGAGGTCGCGCACCGCGACCACGTGCGGATGGTCGAGCCCGAGCAGGGCGGTGCGCTCCTGGACGAAGCGTCCGACCAGCTCCTGGTCTGCCGCGAGGTCGTCGCGCAGCAGTTTGACGGCGACGGGACCCTCGGGTCCCTCGCCGAGCCACACCGTGCCGGCGCTGCCGCGGCCCAGGATCTGGGTTGCGGTGTACCGGCTGCCGATATTCCGTGCCAAGACTGCTCCCTCAGCGGCGGGCGTTGCCCCTCGGTCGACCATCAAAGTACGCGGCTTTCGGGGTGTTCCGTGCCCAGGACGGCGGCAACCTTCACTTCCGGGGACGAAATCACCCCTCAGAAGTCGACATAGCTACAGAGTCGCCGCGATACGGCTGGAAAGGGGGCACGACGCGACCGAAAAAAGGCCCGGGGGGCCCCCCCCGGGGCGGGGGGGGGGGGGGGGGGGGGGGGGGCCCGGGGGGGGGGGCCCCCCCCCCCCCCCGGCCCCGGGGGGGCCGGGCGCCGGGCGCGGGCGGCGCGGGCGGCCCGGGGGGCGCGCCCGCCCACCGCGGCGCGTCACTGGCCGGAGCCGGAGCCTCCGCCGCCCAGGTCCGAGATCCAGCCGCTGACCTTCGAGATGCCGTCGCCGATCGCGCTCCAGTAGCTCTTGCCGTCCGCGATCCAGCTCTGGAGCGGCGTCAGGTCCCACACCAGCCAGCCCGCGACGAACAGCACCACGAGCACGACCAGGCAGCCCTTCAGGCAGCCGAGGCCGGGGATGTGCATCGGGTTGGCGCTGCGCTGCCGGGGCGCCCTCGGCTCGCGCGCGGCGGGGGGGGGCCGCGGGGGCGGCGCGTACTGCTGCGGAGGCGCGGCGTACTGCTGGGGCGGCGGCTGCGGCCGGTACTGCTGGGGCGCGGGTGCCTGCCGCTGCGGCTGCTGCCCGTACTGCTGCGGATACGGGGCGGGCGCGGCGCCGTACGGCGGACGTCCGCCCTGGCCCTGCTGCGGCTGGCGGCGGTGCGGGCGGTGGCGCAGCGGGTCCAGGTTCGGGTCGACGGGCTGGACCTGGGTCTGCTCGTTGCGGTCCCGCGCGGCCTGGAGCTGGTTCTGCCAGGGATGCGGTCCCTGCGGCCCGTCCTGCCCGTCGGGGCCCGTGGTGGGCATCACATTGGTCGCGCCCTCGGAACCCGAGGTGGGCATGACATTGGTCGCCGCGGCCGGGTCGTAGGCGCCGGGGGCGCCCGGTACCCCGGCGACGCCCGCGACACCGGGGGCGCCGCCCGAGGGCAGCACCTGCGTCGGGTCTGCGCTGCCGCCGGCCGGCAGGACCTGGGTCGGATCGGCCGCCCCCGGCGTCTCGGGCACGGCGGTGGGGGCCGGGTCGGGCATGAGCAGCGCGGCGACCCCGAGCGCCGCGTCGACCTGGGCGGGCGTCGAGTGGACGCCGATGCCGGAGGCCACCGTGCGCAGCGCGGTCGCCAGGTTGACGGCGCTCGGCCGCTCGTCGGGGTCCTTGCGCAGGCAGCGCTCCACGACCGTCCAGAGCGGCTCGGGCACGGTGGTCGGCCTGCGGGGCTCCTCGGTGAGGTGCTTCTGGAGCACTTCGAGCGAGGTGGCGCCGGCGAACGGCGGACGCCCGGTGAGCAGCTCGTACAGCAGGATGCCCGCGCCGTAGATGTCGACGGCGGACGTCTGCGGCCGGCCCTCGGCGGACTCGGGCGCGACATACGCGGGCGTGCCGACGAACTCGGCGGTCCGCGTGAGCCCGGGCGAGTCCGCGAGGCGTGCGATGCCGAAGTCGGTGAGCATCGGGTGCAGCCGCTCGCCGTCGTTCTTCAGGAGGACGTTGGCGGGCTTGAGGTCCCGGTGGACGACGCCCTGGGAGTGGCTCGCGGCGAGCGCGTCGGCGATCTGCGCGGTCAGCAGCGCCGTGCCGACCGGTGTGAACGGGCCGTTCTCCCGGAGGTAGCGGTGCAGGTCGGGGCCCTCGACCAGGTCCATCACGAGGGCCAGCAGGTCGCCCTCGACGACGAGGTCGCGCGTGCGCACGATGTTGGGGTGGGTGAGTCTCAGCAGGACGGAGCGCTCCCTGAGGAAGCGCATCACGACGTCGGCGTCGTTGGCGAGCTCCTCCTTGAGCACCTTGATGGCCACCGTCTCGCCGGGCTGGCCGGGCACGGCGGCCTCGGCCCCGGCGGTCTCCCGCTGCGAAGCCCGCCACACGGTGCCCGTGGCGCCGCGTCCGAGCGGTTCCTCGAGCAGGTACTTGCTGCCTACCGGCCGCACGTCATGTGCTCCCTGCTGATAGCGATCACTGCATGGTCCCGTGTCCTGGGGACTCCGGCCCACTTTAATGCCGCCGGATGTGTCACGGAGTGTGCTCGCCGGTGACCCCGGGCGGTCGCGGCGGCGGAGCCGTGTCCGGGAAAGGACGCGAGCATTGCACGGATGGTTGCCGGTGCGCGGTCCCGTGCGCGCGGCACCCGGTCCCAAGCAGGCATTTATGCACGCACAGCCGACCAATCAAGATCACTTGAGGCCGGGGCACGGGCGTGTTGTCAGCGGTAGGTGCGAGGATGCCTTCACCTACCGGACGGGCGTGACACCCGCCGGACTCCCCGCGCAGAAGGGACCCCTGACGGCGATGCAGATCCGGCTGACCGTCCTCGCGCCGGGGCGCGCGAGCTGCGACGTACTGGTCACGGCTCCGGCCGGCGCGGCGCTCGCGGCGGTGGCGTCCGGCCTCGCGGCGGCCGCCCTCGGCCCCGACACGCCGGGCACGACCGTGCTGTACGCGGGCCGCGAGCGGCTGGACGCGCAGCGCGCGGTGCTCGGCGCGCCGCCGCTGGTCGACGGGGCCGTGCTGACGCTCGGCGCGTCCGCGGACGACGAGGCACCGGTGCAGGAGGCGGCCGCGCAGCTCAGGGTGGTCGCGGGGCCCGACGCGGGCGGGGTGCACCTGCTGCACGGCGGCCGCGTCGTGATCGGCCGCTCGGCCGACGCGGATGTGCCGCTGGACGACCCGGACGTGTCGCGGCTGCACTGCGCGGTGACGCTCGCCCCTGACGGCACGGTCGCGGTGGCGGACCTCGGCTCGACGAACGGCACGACGCTGGAGGGCGCGCCGGTCGGCGCCGTGCCCCTTCCGCTGCCCCGGGGGGTCGCGCTGCGCATCGGCGAGTCGACGCTGATGCTCGCGCCCGGCACCCGGGAGCCGGCCGCGGCCACCACCCCGGACGGCGAGGGCCATCTGCGGCTGGCCCCGGCTACGGGACCCGCGGGCGGGACCGCGGACGCCGCGTGGGAGCAGCCCGGCGGGCCGCTTCGGGGCGCGCCGGACGGCGGCCCGTACGCGCCCCCGCCCGACCGCCGGGCCGGAGCTCCGGCGCCGGGAGACTTCGCCGGTGGTACGGGCCCGGGCGCGCGGCCCGGCGCGTACGGCGCCGTCCCGCACGCGCGGGGCGCCGAGCCCGCGGGCCGCCCCGAGCCGTACGTCCCGGAGCAGCGCGGCCAGGACCCTTCGGAGTACGGGCCGGGCGGCGGCCGGGACAGGGCGGGCCAAAGGCCCCGCGACGGACGGGACGCGTCTGGTCACGAGCCCCACGACGGGCGGGACCCGGCAGGCTACGGGCCCGGCGGCAGCCAGGACCCGGCCGGTTACGGGCCGCGCGGCGGCGACGGCGCTCTCGCGCACGACAGGAGCGCGGCGGACGAGGACGACGAGGCGCAGGCCCACCCGGGCAGGCGGCGCGGGCTCGGCGCGTGGGCGCGCCGCCGGGGCGCCACGCGTGGCGAAACGCATATCGGGGTGCCGGTGCAGCGGGCCGGCGAGCCCGCCGCGGGGCGGGCGCCTGCCGACGGGACGTGGCCGGACGCGGCCGAGCTGCTGCTCACCGCGCTCGGTCCCGGGCGGCGCCTGTGGGAGCGCGGCCCGGACCACCGGGAGGCGCTCGTGGTGCGGCTCGGCACGGCGGACAGGCCCGGGCCGCCGGTGCCGGTGACGGCCGGCCTGAAGGACGTCGGCTCGCTCGGCCTCGCCGGGCCCCGCGCCCGCCTCATCGGGCTCGCCCGCTCGGTGGTGGCGCAGCTCGCCGCGCTGCACGCCCCGTCGGAGCTGGAGATCGTGCTCGTCACGACGGACCGCGCGCTGCCCGTCGAGGAGCGCCGCAGGGACTGGGGCTGGCTCGGCTGGCTGCCGCACACCCGCCCCGGGCACGGCCAGGACTGCCGGCTGCTCCTCGCGTTCGACCGGGAGCAGGCGGTGGCGCGGACCGCCGAGCTGAGCCGCCGGCTGGACGAGGGCCCGCTCGGCGCGGGCTGGGCGTCGGCGGAGTCCGCCGCGGTCGAGGAGGCCGCGCGGCGGCACACCGGGCCGCGCACCCTGCTCGTCGTGGACGGCGACCCCGGTTCGGCCGCGCTGCGCGAGACGACGGCGCGCCTCGCCCACGCGGGCCCCTCGGCCGGGGTCCATGTGCTGTGCCTCGCGGAGGCTCCGGCGGCCTCCGCCGTGTCGTCGGTCACGGCGACGTACGACATGGCGTGCCTGGCGTCGCTGCCGTTTCGCGAGTGCGGTGCGGTCGCGCTGCTGAGCGGTGACGTCGCGGGCGCGCTGCGCCTGCTGCGTACGGCGCCCGGTCGGCGGGTCGGCGAGGGCAGGGGCACGGTCGCCGTGGTGGACGCGGTGTCCGCCGCCTGGGCGGAGCGCTTCGGCCGGGCGCTCGCACCGCTGCGTACGACGGTCCCGGCGGCGGGCCCCCGGCCCGCGACGGCGCGGGCCCCCCCCGCGGGGGGGGGGGGCCGCGGGGGGGGCGCCCCCCCCCGCCCCCGGCGGGGGCGGGGGGGGGGGCCGGCCCGGCTTACGCGCGGGGGGCTCAAACCGGGGGGGCCCCCGGGGGGCCCCCGGGGGCGGGGGGGGCGGGGGGCGGGGCGCGGGGGGGCGGGGGCGGGGGGGGGGGCGGGGGGGGGGGGGCCCCCCGGGGGGGGGGGCGGGGCCGGGGGGGGGCCCCCGGCCCCGCCACGGCGCTGCCGCGCACGGCGCGGCTGCTGGACGAGCTGGGGCTGGCCCGTGCGACGCCCGCGTCGCTGCTGGCACGGTGGGCGCAGGCGGCCGACGGGCCGCGGGAGGCGTGTGTGGCGGTGCTCGGCGCGGGTCCGCGCGGCCCGGGCGCCGCCGATCTGGGCGGGGAGGGGCCGCATCTGCTGATCGAGGGCCCTTCGGGCAGCGGCCGTACGGAGCTGCTGCGGGCCCTCGCGGCGTCGCTCGCGGCGGGTGCGCGCCCGGACCGGCTCGGCCTGCTGCTGGTCGACGGGGCGGGCGGGATGCGCGGGGAGGGCCTCGCGGGGCGGCCCGCGCGGGCGCCTGTGGGGGGGGCGCGGGTCGCCGG
>NZ_JAIUKE010000208.1 GCF_020176795.1 Streptomyces sp. 8L | reverse complement strand
CCCGCCCCGCACGCCCCCCGGCGAACACCCCACGGCACAGCGCGACCCACAGCACAGCGGCACGGCAGCACACGGCTCGCCGATACACCGGGTTCCACGACGCGCACGAAGACCTCCGGTGTGGTGGAGGCCCCCCAGACTCCCCCACCAGGCACGGAGGTCTCCGCGTCCCGCCGCCGTGCCCCGGGCCGGGGCCGCGGCGCCCCACGGTCAACGGCCCAGCTCCCGCGAACAGCCGCCCGGCCGGGGGAACTTGAGGCGCCTCAGGGGTACGTGGCACATGCCGGGACGGCGGCCCCCGTCGATGCCGCCCCGGGGCGAGGCACAGGCGCCGCTGCCGGCCGCGCCCGCACCGGCCGGCCTGCGTACGGGCCCGCGCGGTGCCGGCTTCAGGGCTTGCGCGCGACCGCGCCGTACATCGCGATGGCCCGGTCGTCGATGCCGTCCTGTTCGGGCCCCGGCCACCAGCGGTGGACCTGGGTGACGCCGGGTTCGACCAGTTCCAGGCCGTCGAAGAAGGACAGGGCGGTGGAGCGGTCGCGCAGCGCCATGGGCATGCCCTGCCGGTCGTACTCCTCGGCCACCCGGCCCACCTCGTCGGGGGCGAAGTCCGCGGTGCCGATGGTCATCGCCAGATAGCTGCCCGACGGCAGCGGTTCGAGCAGCCGCTGCACCAGGCGCCGGTCCTCCGGCGGCAGGATGAAGTGGAGAATCCCGATGATCATCAGGCCCACCGGCCGGCCGAGGTCGATGAGTTCGCGGAACTGCGGGCTGTCCAGGATGGCGTCGGGTTCGTGCATGTCGGCGTCGACATAGGCGGTGGCGCCCTCGGGCGAGCTCCGCAGCAGAGCGCGCGCGTGGGCGAGGACGATGGGGTCGTTGTCGACGTAGACCACGTGCGACTCGGGCGCCACCTCCTGCACCACTTCATGCAGATTCGGTGAGGTGGGCAGGCCGGTCCCGACATCGAGGAACTGCCGGATGCCCCGCTCCTTCGCGAGATGGCGTCCGGCGCGGTGCATGAACCGCCGGTTCTCCAGCATGTGTACGGGCAGCGCGGGCCAGTGCCGGGACATGGCGTCCCCCGCCTCGGCGTCGACGGGGTAGTGGTCCTTGCCGCCCAGGATGTAGTCGTACACGCGCGCGGAGTGCGCCTTCGAGGTCACGATCCGGTCCCTGCGCTCCCGGGGGCTGTTCATGCGCCGCTCCATCCCTCACCACGGACATCGGGCCCGACGGCCGGGGCCGGGCAGACACCGCGGAACTCCATGATCGGATCAGTATGCCCGAGCCGGTGCGGGTCATGCGCCGCGTCCGGTACGGGCTCCGCGCCGGCACCGCCCGCCGCACCTACGAGGAGCCGCCCGCCGGTGCTCCGAGGGACCGAGCGGGCCTCCCCGGCCCCCAGAGGAATGCCGCTTATGATGACGAATGAGGTGATCGATGTATCGCGGCGGGACGGCCGATGACGGCGAGGAGCTGCTCTCCAGGCTTGAGTCGCTGACCGCCAGGGCGCGGAGGCTGGCCGAGACACAGCGCTCCCGTGTCGAGCTGGCGGTGGCCCTTCAGCGCGGCATGCTGCCCCGGGAGCTTCCCCGCACCCCTGGAGTCCGGCTGGCCGTGGGCTACAGGCCCGCCACCCAGGGGCTCAACGTCGGCGGCGACTGGTACGACGTCTTCACCCTGCCCGACGGCCGTATCGGCATGTCCGTGGGAGACGTGCAGGGACACAACATCGCCGCCGCCGCGTTCATGGGACAGGTCCGGGTGGGACTGCGCGCGCTGGCCTCCGTCACCGCGGCGCCGGGGGAGCTGCTCGGCCGCACCAACGATCTGCTGGTCTCGCTCGGCGCCGACCTCTTCGCGACATGCACCTTCGCGCTGCTCGATCCGGCCACCGGCACCCTGGACTGCGCGCGGGCCGGTCACGTTCCCCATGTCTGGGCCACCACTGACGGCGACTCCGGCGTCGATGAGACGGAAGGCGGCCCTCCGCTCGGCGTGCTCTCCGGAGCGGACTACCCCGTCACGCGGCACCGGCTCACCATCGGCGGCGTCTTCGTCCTGCTGACCGACGGCGTGGTGGAGGGGCCTGCGCTGCTCCTGGACGACGGGCTGCGCCAGGTGCGGGACCTCGCCGCGGACGCGGCCGTCGCGGGCGGCGATGTCGACGCCCTCGCGGCGGACGTGATGGACAGGGCGACGGCCGTGGGTCACGAGGACGACGCCGCAGTCCTCGTCGTCGGCTACGACGGCGGCTCGCGGCGGGCGCACCCGCCCGAGGCCCGAGACCGGGAGCCGGAAGGCTGAGGCCCGAGGCCGGGACCCGAGGCCGGGGCAGGGCACGCCGGACACGAAGAGGGGTGCCCACCTGGCCGACGCGGCCCACGCGGTGTCAGATGGCTGGTGTGGTGGATACCCAGCGGTTCCGGCCGTCCGTGGAGGTGGCCCTGCGGATTCTGACCGTGGCCGCCTGCTACTTCGCGGCCGGACGACTGGGTCTGCTGGGCCGGATCGACGTGGACGGTGTGGTGGTGACACCGATCTGGCCGCCCACCGGCGTCGCCGTCGCCGCACTGCTGGTGTACGGCGTGCGGGTCTGGCCCGGGATCGCCCTCGGTGCCTTCCTCGTCATCGTCACTCTCACCCCTCCCGCCATGACGACGCCCGTCACCGTGGCGAGCAGCACCGTGGCACCGCTGTGCGCGGTGGCGCTGCTGCGCCGTGCCGGCCTGCGGCTCGACTTGTCCCGCGTGCGCGACGGGCTCGCCCTGGTCTTCCTCGGGGGCCTCGGCGCCATGCTGATCAGTTCGACGGCCGGAGTCGGAATTCAGGCGTGGACCGGTGACCTGCGGCTCAGCCAGTTCTGGCCCGTGTGGCTGGCCTGGTGGGCGGGCGACGCGATGGGCGTCCTGATCGTCGCTCCGCTGCTGCTCGTGCTCGCGGGGGCCTCCGGGCGGTTCCGGGTGCGGCGCTGGAAGGAGGCGGTGTATCTGGCCCTGGCGGCCTGCGTCGTCGTGCCGGTGACCGCGTTCAGCCCGATCAGCCTGCTGTTCCTCCTCTTTCCGCTGCTGATCTGGGCCGCACTCCGTTTCCAGCTGGCCGGGAGCATGCTGTGCGCGCTGTTCGCGTCCGTACTGACCACGTACGAGGCGACCGGGCCCCGAGGCCCGTTCCGCCATCTGTCCGACGCCGAGGTGATGGTCAAGCTCCAGGCCTTCAACGGCGCGGCAGCCCTGACCGCGCTGCTCCTGTCCTCCGTCATCACCGAACAGCGCAACACCCGCAGAGCGGTACGGCATGTCTGCCAGGAGCTCACGGAGGTCCTTGAGCACCTCGCCGCGGGCGAACCCCCGACGTCGCCCGCGACCGCGGGGCGCCGCTCCGGCACCGGCGCGACCGCCATCGATGCCGACGCGGACGCGCGGGCGGACGCCGACGCCGACGCCGACGCCGACGCCGACGCCGACGGGAGGGTGTCACCGGCGGCGGAGGGCCACCGGTCCGGCGGGGCATCGGGGTAGCGATCACCTCCCGGCGCCGCCACCCTCACGCGCCTCTACGCCTCCGCCTCTCCGCGCTCGCTCAGCGCCCCGGCAGGAGCCGCGATCCGGTGATGCGTTCGCCGATCACGTCGTCCGGGTTCGACAGCACGCAGGTGTCCATCGAGAGGCAGCCGCACCCGATGCAGTCGGTGAGATGGTCGCGCAGCCGTCCGAGCTGCCTGATCCGCTCGTCGAGTTCGCTGCGCCACGTCCGGGACAGCCGGGCCCAGTCCTCTCTGGTGGGCGTTCGCCCCTCGGGCAGTCCGCCGAGTGCCTCCCGGATGGTGGCCAGCGGGATGCCGACACGTTGCGCCGCACGTACGAAGGCCACGCGCCGCAGTGTGTCGCGGGTGTAGCGGCGCTGGTTGCCGCCGGTCCTGCGGCTGTGGATCAGGCCGCGTTCCTCGTAGAAGCGCAGGGCCGACACGGCGGCGCCGCTGCGCGCCGAGAGCTGACCGATGGTGAGTTCGTGAACGGTCTCCGGAATCTGGGGCACACGCCGGAGCCTACGGCCGGCGCCCGTGTCGTACGGGGACGGACGGCCGGACCCGGGCGCGAACGCTGTCGTTGACAGGAGAGCGGGGCGCCGACCATTCTGAGCAAGCGCTTGGACAGCGCGCTGCGGGGCGGAGTACGCCCAGCGCTCAGCGATGATCGCCACGACGACAGGGAGCCGGGGAATGACCGAGGCGAGGACCTTCACCTCCATCGAGGAACTGCGCGGCGGGATCGGCGAGCAGCTCGGGTACAGCGAGTGGGTGGAGATCGACCAGAAGCGGATCGACCTGTTCGCCGACGCCACCGGCGACCACCAGTGGGTCCACGTGGACCCGGAGAAGGCGGCGGCCGGCCCCTTCGGCACGACGATCGCGCACGGCTATCTGACCCTGTCGCTGCTGCCGCTGCTGCTGCCGCAGGTGGTGAGCGTGGAGAACGTGAAAATGGCGGTCAACTACGGGACCGACAAGGTGCGCTTCCCCTCCCCCGTGCCGGTCGGATCGCGGCTGCGGGCCACCGGCACGCTGACGGACGTGAAGGATGTCGGCGGCGACGCGGCCCAGGTGACGGTCCGCGTCACGGTCGAGCGCGAGGGCGGCGACAAGCCGGTCTGCGTGGCGGAGTCGATCTCCCGCTACTACTTCTGAGCGCCCGGGGAGCGGGGCGGGCGCCGGGCGCTGTCCGCGGGGCGCGGCACGGGCCGCCGGCGCTCGCTCCCGCACCGCGCCCTGCGGAGGACTACGGCTCCCCCGTCACGCTTGCGCCATCGGCTTGGCGAGAAGGGAACGGCGGCGCTCCTCCAGCGTCTCGATCCAGGCACGCTGGTCCCCGGTGATCACGTCGCACACCCAGTCCCAGTGCAGTGCGACCAGGTCGCCCGGCGCCACGCCCTCGATGAGCGACCTGCCGCCGGTCGACCAGCGCACCGTCTCCCGGCGCTCCGCCCCGATGGCCATCGCGCCGCGCTCCGCGTCCCACACCAGCGGGCGCGACCGCACGACGGCGCTCTCGCCCTGGACGCGCACCACCGTTCCCGTACGGATGCGGCACTGGTCGAGCACGTTCAGCGCGGTCGGGCTTCCCGCGCCGCCCAGCAGTCCGGCCCACGGGTACACGTCGAACACCTGGAAGCTGTGGTGGGCGCGCGCCGTGTCCCCTGCCCGGCGCCAGGTGCCGCCGAGCTGGCCGCGGAAGCGGTCCCGCATCCGATCGAGCAGGGCCCCGGGGTCGGCCCGTTCCAGCAGGTCGTTGCCGATCCAGTACGCCTCGACCACACGCGGATCGAGCGGGTCGGCGAGGCCCGCGCTCTCCGCGAGGAACTCCAGGTAGCACCAGGCCCCCTCGAACTCCCGGGCGCGGCTCTCGATGCCGTCCGACGCGCGGTTCCCGGTGCCGTCCGGCGCACCGGCCCGCAGCAGGGCCGAGGCGTCGGCGGGGCCGCAGTAGCCGAGTTCGTTCGGCGGATAGGCGTACCGGGCGAACAGCAGGGCTCCCTCGGCGCTCATCTCAGCAGATCCTCGGCAGTTGCTCGCCGATCGGCAGGGACACCACCCGGGTGCCGCCGAGGCCGGTCCTGGCCACGACCATGCCGGAGTGGTCGGGTACGCAGGTGCCGATCCGGCACGCGGAGCGGCCGAGCGGGTGCGCGCGCAGCGCCTGGAGCACCTGGTCGGCGGCCTGGGCGGGGACGATCGCCACCAGCTTGCCCTCGTTGGCGACCTGGAGCGGGTCGAGGCCGAGCAGGCTGCACGCGTCGCGCACGGCCTCCGGCACCGGCAGGTCCCCCTCCACCAGCTCGATCCCCACGCCGGAGGCGCGGGCGATCTCGTTGAGCGACGCGGAGACGCCGCCGCGGGTGGGGTCGCGCAGCACGTGCAGGTCGGCGCCGGTCGCGATCATGTCGGCGACCAGGCCGTGCAGGGGCGCGGTGTCGCTCTCCACGGCGGTGCCGAACTCCAGGCCCTCCCGGCAGCTCAGCACCGCCACGCCGTGCACCCCGATGTCACCGCTGACAAGGACGGCGTCGCCCGGCCTCGCGCGCCGCGGGCCGATGTCGACACCGTCCGGGATCACACCGATGCCGGAGGTGTTGATGTACACACCGTCGCCGCTCGCGCTGTCGACGACCTTGGTGTCCCCGGTCACGAGCCGCACCCCGGCGGCCCGCGCCGCCGCGCCGACCGCTTGGGCGATCCGGTCGAGCCCGGCCAGCGGGGTGCCCTCCTGGAGGATGTACGCCGTCGACAGGAACAGCGGCGAAGCCCCGGACATGGCGAGGTCGTTGACGGTCCCGTTCACGGCGAGGTCGCCGATCGACCCGCCGGGGAAGAACATCGGCCGCACGACATAGGAGTCGGTGGAGAACGCGAGCCGGGTGCCGTCGCCGACGTCGAGGACCGCCGAGTCGCCGAGCTCGGACGCGGCGGCCGTACCGTACGCGGGCAGGAAGAGGTGGTCGACGAGTTCGCCGGACATGGCGCCGCCGCCGCCGTGGCCCATGACGACCGACGGTGTGTCGCGCAGCGGTGCGGGGCACGTCCAGCCCTCGAAGTCGAGATCGGGCAGGGCGGGGGCGGTACGGGCGGCGGGCGCCGCGCCGCGGGGTGTACGGGTTGTCTCGGTCACTTGGCGTCCACCAGCTCCAGTCGGCGGTACGTGTGGTACGCGGCGCAGGCGCCCTCGGACGACACCATCGTCGCGCCGAGCGGGTTGCGCGGTGTGCACTCGGTGCCGAACGCCGGGCACTCGTGGGGCTTGATCAGCCCCTGGAGGACTTCGCCCGAGCGGCACAGCGCCGACTCCGCGGTCTGGATGTCCATCACGTCGAAGCGCCGTTCGGCGTCGAACGCGGCGTACTTCGGGGCGAGTCGCCAGCCGCTGCGCGGGATCGCGCCGATGCCGCGCCAGGTCCTGTCGGTCACCTCGAAGACGTCCCGCAGCATCCGGATCGCGGGGGCGTTGCCCTCGTCGCGTACGGCGCGCTCGTAGGCGTTCTCCACCTCGTGGCGGCCCGCTTCGAGCTGGACGACCGTCCGCCGCACCCCTTCGAGGATGTCCAGCGGCTCGAAGCCGGTCACCACGATCGGCACCCGGTACTTCTCGGCGAGCGGCGGGTACTCCGCCGTCCCCATCACACTGCACACGTGGCCCGCCGCGAGGAACGCCTGCACCCGGCAGGTGGAGGACTCCATGACGGCGGCGATGGCGGGCGGCACGAGGACGTGCGACACCAGCAGGGAGAAGTTCCGTACGCCGAGGCGCGCCGCCTGGTGCACGGCCATCGCGTTGGCGGGCGCCGTCGTCTCGAACCCGATGCCGAAGAAGACGACTTCGCGGTCCGGGTGCTGCCTGGCCAGCTTCAGCGCGTCGAGCGGGGAGTACACGACGCGGACGTCGCCGCCCGCGCTCTTGACGGAGAACAGGTCCCGGCCGCTGCCCGGCACTCGCAGCATGTCGCCGAAGGAGCAGAAGATCACGCCGGGGCGGGCGGCGATCTCAAGCGCCCGGTCGATGGTCTCCAGCGGTGTCACGCACACCGGACAGCCGGGCCCGTGGATCATCTCCACTCCCTCGGGCAGGAGTTGGTCGATGCCGTGCCGGATGATCGAGTGGGTCTGGCCGCCGCAGACCTCCATCATCGCCCAGGGGCGGGTGGTGGCGGCGTGGATCTGGTCGAGCAGCTTGCGCGCCAGCGCGGGATCGCTGAACTCTTCGAGGTACTTCATCGTGCGGCCCTCCTGGGGATCTGCGTCCGGCCGGCTGCGGGCACGGCCTCCGCGGCCGGCGCTGCCGGGCCTCCCGCGGGCGCTGGGCCGGTGCCGGCCTGCCGCTCGGCGAGTTCGAACCCGTCGCCGAACTCCTCCTCGAGGATTCCCAGCCGGTCGAAGTCGGCGAGCGTCCGCAGCGCGGACTCCTCGTCGAGCCGCTGGATGGCGAACCCGACGTGCACGATGACGTACTCGCCCACCGTCACGTCGGGGATGTACTGGAGGCACACTTCCTTGCGCACCCCGCCGAAATCCACCTCGGCCATCAAGGTGCCGTCGGCCTCGGCGGTGCTGAGCACCCGCCCTGGAACTGCCAGACACATGGTCCTTGCTTCCTTCTCTGTGACGCGTACCGCGACGCGTTGCGCGGCTCGTTCGGTGGCTCGTTCGGTGGCTCGCTCTGTGGAGACAGGGGGCCCGCGTCAGGACGACGCGGCGATCAGGAGCTGGCCGAGCGCGAGCCCCCCGTCGCCCGGTGGCAGCAGCCGGGGCCGCAGGACGGTGAACCCCCGCTCGGAAAGGCCGTGTTGGCAGGCTGCGAGGAGGACGGCGTTGGTGAACACACCGCCGCCGAGCGCCACCGTCCCGACGCCGGTCCGCTCCCGCAGGCCGTCCGCGAGGCGCACGACGAGTCCCGCGACAGCCGCGTGGAAGCGGGCGGCGACCGTCTCGGGCCGCGCTCCCGCCCGTACGTCCGAGGCCACCGCGCGGATCACGGGTGCCGGGTCCGCGACATCCGGCCCGCCGTCCGGCGCGGGCCGGACACCGAACGCGTACGCCCCCGCCCCGGCGGGTTCCGCCGCCCGGGCCAGCCCCTCCAGCGCGATGGCCGCCTCCGCCTCGTACGCGATCTCCTGCCGGACACCGGCCAGCGACGCGACAGCGTCGAAGAGGCGGCCCATGCTGGACGTGGGTACGCAGCCGAACCCCGTCTCCAACTGGTGGCGCAGCACGTCCCGTTCGCGCTCCGGGCAGGCCGCCACGGGGGGCAGCGCCTCGTCCCAGCCGAGGCCGGCGGCGCGCAGGTGCGCGAGCGCCATCCGGTACGGCCGCCGCACACTGGCGTCGCCGCCCGCGAGCGGCACGTAGGCGAGATGGGCCGCCCGCACCACCGACCGGTAGCCGCCGACCAGTACCTCGCCGCCCCACACCGCGCCGTCGGTGCCGTAGCCCGTGCCGTCGAAGGCGAAGCCGATGACCTCGGCGTCCCGGCCGAGCCCGTGCTCGCCCATCACCGAGGCGATGTGGGCGTGGTGGTGCTGGGCGGTGGCCGGCGAGCCGCCCCTGGCGTGACCGCGCGCCCAGCCGCCGGAGCGGTAGCCGGGGTGCAGATCGGCCACCAGCCGGCCCGGAGCGGTGCCGGTGAGGACTTCGAGGTGTGCCTCGGTGCGGGTGAGCGCGTCCAGGGTGGCGAGGTCGTCCATGTCGCCGATGTGCTGGCTCACCCACGCGTAGCGGCCCTCCCCCAGCGCGCAGGTGTTCTTGAGGTCGGCGCCGACGGCGAGGAGCGGCGGCACGTCGAAGGGCAGCGCGAGCGGCAGCGGCGCGTATCCGCGCGCCCTGCGCACCGGCAGTTCCGCGCCCGCGACGAACCGGCTGACGGAGTCGTCGCACGGCACCCGGATCGGCCGGTCGTGCCGCAGCCAGGCGTCGGCCAGCGGCGCCAGCGCGGTCAGCGCGTGCGCGTCGTCGGTGACGATCGGCTCGCCCGACAGGTTGCCCGATGTCATCACGAGCACGTCCGGGCCTTCCTCGTCCCCTTCAAGCCCGAACAGCAGGGTGTGCAGCGGCGTGTACGGCAGCATCACACCGAGGTCCGGCGCGCCGGGGGCGACGCCGTCGGGCAGCCGCGCCGCCGTGCCGGTGCGGCGCGCCAGGAGCACGATCGGCCGGCGGGGTCCGGTGAGCAGCCGCGCCTCGTCCTCGTCCACGACGGCCAATCGCCGTGCGGTGCCGAGGTCCTTGGCCATCACCGCGAACGGCTTGCCGCCGCGCCGCTTGCGGCGGCGCAGCAGGGCGACCGCGTCCGCGTCGCGCGCGTCGCACGCGAGGTGGTAGCCGCCGAGCCCCTTGACCGCGACGACCTTCCCCTCGGCCAGCAGCCGCCTGGCGGCCCGCAACGCGTCGCCGTCCCGTAGGGCGGGAACACGGCCGGCGGGGACACGGCCAGCCGGGGCCGCGGCATCGCCCGCGCGGACCAGTTCGAGCCGGGGGCCGCAGGCGTGGCAGGCGATGGGCTGGGCGTGGAAGCGCCGGTCGCGCGGGTCCTCGTACTCGGCCTTGCAGTCGGCGCACATCGCGAAGCCGGCCATCGTCGTGGCCGACCGGTCGTAGGGCACACCGGTGACGATGGTGTAGCGGGGGCCGCAGTGGGTGCAGGTGACGAACGGGTGGCGGTAGCGGCGGTCGGCCGGGTCGGCCAGTTCGGCGAGACAGTCCGCGCAGGTCGCGACGTCGGGCGGGACGAGCGTTCGGGCGCGGCCCCCGGTCCCCGACTCCTCGATGGTGAACCCGCTCCCGCCGCACGGCGGTTGTACGGTCTCGGTGACGCCCTCCACGATGGCGAGCGGTGGCGCGCCGGTACGCAGACGGCGCCCGAACTCCGCCACGGCCGCCGCCTCTCCCTCGACGTCCGCCACCACACCGGCGGCGGTGTTCGCCACCGAGCCGGTCAGGGCGAGCGTCTCGGCGGTGACGTACACGAAGGGCCGGAAGCCCACGCCCTGCACGACGCCCCGCACCTCGAACCGGCGCCGGACGCGAGCGCCCGCAGACGGGCCGGAGACCTCGTCGCCGGGAGCCTCGTCGCGGGAGGCCTCGTCGCCGGGCGCCGGTTCACACGCGACGGGCTCCTGGACGGTGGCCTCCGGCACGGTCGCCGCCACGGGCGGGGCCTCCAGCACGGCCACGGCCCCCGTGCCGCCTTCCAGCCCGGCGGCGGGGACCGGCCCGCGCGGGGACAACGGCCCGGCGCCGTCGGCGGGGCGGAGCTCCGGGCCTGCTGCGGGCGCGGTTCCGGCGCCGGTTCCGGGCCCGCTCTCCGGCCCGTCCTGAGCGCCTCGGCCCATCATCTCCAGGCCGGACAGCGCCTCGGACGCCTTCGTCTCGTCGATGACCTCCAGCGCGAAGCCCATGTGCAGCAGCACCCAGGCACCGCACTCGGGAGGCGCGTCGAGCATGCCGATGTTGATGCGCCGGCGCGCCCCTTCCACATCGACCAGGGCCAGTTGCCCGGCGTACCCGTCCACGATCTCCACGACTCGGCCGGGGATGCCAAGACACACGATTCAGGTCCTCCGGGGCTCGGTGGCCGCCGCTGGTACGGCGGTGGTGGCCGGTGGTGTGGTGGCCGGCGGGACGGTCGCGGCGGCCGGGTCCTCCGCCCCGAGCCGCCGCACCAGCGCGTACACCGCGTCCATGGCCTCGGGGACGGCGGCGGCGACCGGGCCGCTGAGCCCGATGCCCTCGTCCAGATCGGCCGGGACGCAGCCGACGACGAAGGTGAGCGGCAGCGTACCGCCCAGTTGGCCCAGATTTGCCAGAACCGCTACCGGATTCATCCCGTGTGCGTCGAATTCACCCTCGCCGAGGTCGTCGGCGCCGACTTCGAGCACGGCCACGCTGCCCGGCGGCCCCTCGCCGGGGCACGCGTCGACCAGCACCAGCGCGTCGTAGCCGTCGAGCAGGTCGTACGCGAGGTGCATGCCGCGGATGCCGTAGTCGACGAGGCGCACCCGGGGCGGCAGGTCCGCGCGGTCCGCGAGGCGGCGCACCACCTCGGGGCCGAACCCGTCGTCGCCGAGGAAGAGGTTGCCGATGCCCGCGACGAGCACGCGGTCGCCCGGAGTCCCGGACGCGTGGGCGTACGGCCCGTCCGCGGGCACCGGGCGTTCCTCGCCTTCACCGCGCGCGTTCACATCGAGCGCATCCTGAGGTACCTGCGGATGTCGGGGATGGACTGCACTCCGGTGACGACGGCGACCGCCGCCGCCGCGGCGGCGACGCCCGCGGTGATCAAGCCCAGGGTCTTCACGATCGGCTCTCCTCTCGGTGCTGTGGGGTGCCGGGCCCGCTGTCGGTCCCGGTGTCGGTCTCGGTCCCGGCGGGCAGCGGTTCCGCGGGCAGCGGTTCCAGCTCGTCGGGCGCGAAGTAGAAGTAGCGGCCCGCCTCGTCGTGCAGTTCGGCCGCCGGGTCGTCCACGAGCACGAGCGCGACGTGCACGGAGCCGTCCACGTCCGACAGCACGGCGGTCACCCGTGCGACCTGTCCCGCGAAGAACAGGTCCTGGGCGTCCGCGCGCCGGGCCGGGTGGACCCGGACGAGGCTGCCCCTGGCGACGCTGACGCCGTCGATGACGACCGCGTCGGCCCCGGGCCGCACGGCGGCGTCGGCCGCCGGGTCCCACCAGGGCGCGCCGCCGGTGGAGAAGTCGGCCTCCGGCAGGTCCCGTACGTCGCCCGCGCCGGGCTCGGGCGCGTGCGGATCGCGCAACAGGCCGTGCAGACGCTGGAGTTCCGCCGGGGACATGGCGTCGCAGCGGTCGATGATCTCCCGGGCGCGCGGGTCGGTGGCCCTCGCCTCGGCCTTCTCCTCCTCGGTCATGGTCATGACGCGGAGGGTGAGGATCTCGTCGATCTCGGTGGAGTCGAAGAGGGCGCCGGGGCTGGCTTCCGCGATCTCGGGGTGGTCGTAGAGGATGATCGGCGCGCCGAGCACGGTGTCCGCGCTGCCCGGCGGGCCCGCGAGGACCGGCCAGCAGCGGTGCTGCCGGCAGGTGGCCGCGGCAGCCGCCGCCTCGGCCGGCGGGTCGAGCAGGGAGACGAAGTCCGCGCCGTCCGCGCGCAGCAGCAGGTGGGTGCCGATGAGGGAGGCGCGGATCGCGGCTTCCTTGTCGGCGGCGTGGCCGGTGTGCTCGTTGGCGACCGACACCGTGAGGCGGGTGTGTCCGCCGCCCCCCGCGCCGCCGTCCCCCGCGCCGTCGGCGTACGGCTCGGCGTGGGAGCGGACACGGACGGTGAGCGGGGCCCTGCGCCGTACGATGCGGCCGACCGGCGTCCCGTCGGCGTCGGTCAGCGGCTCGCTCTCCTCGCCGCCCGCAACCTCGCGCAGTTCGTCGAGGGTTCCGGTCAACCCCACCTGCGGCAGGACGAGTTCGTGTTCGACGGCCTCGTCCCAGCTGAGCACGGAGGCACCGGCGACGGTGAGCGCGTCGACCGGGGTGTGGGTGCCGTCGCTCTCCAGCCGCTGCACCTCGCGCACCTGGAGCTGGAGGAAGCGCAGATGGACGGTGACGGCCGCCCGGTCCGCCGCCCCGTGCGGGGCGAGGAGGACCTGCGTCGACATGCCGGGCTCCTCGCCGAAGCTGGCGGGTGCCGCGCTCGGCGGGCCGAGGACGCCGAACTGCCAGCGGGACCGGTTCTTGTGGGAGCTGGCCCGGTAGGGGTACAGGAGGTAGCCCTCGTAGAGGACCGCGTCCGCGATCGCGCGTACGGGGTCGAGGCTCGCGGTGCTCACAGGACCACCTCGCCGATCTCGTCGAGCAGTGTGCCCACCGTCTCGTCCCAGCCGATGAACCCGCGCCGGGCGCGGAGGTCCGCGAGCCGGGCGAGCGTGTCGGCGTCGAGCCTGATCCAGCCCGTGTGCGGATAGTGGGCGGCGATCACCTGGCGCCAGACCGCAACCGGCATGGCGTACCGGGCCTCGCAGTCCCACGGCACCTGCCGTACGCCGAAGCCCGTTCCTGCGCCGCCCTTGGTGAAGACCGTGCCGGAGAACAGCAGGCTGAGCGGTACGGTCCCGTCGCCGAGGGCGTGCAGATAGCGGGAGCCCACCACGTCGAAGTCGTAGGTGCACGGCAGGGGGAGGTCGACCTCGGTGGCGCCGGTGAAGCCCTGCACGGTGGTGTCGCACTGCATCCACAGGAAGGGCCGCAGTGTGTCGCCCCACCGGTCGTGGTCCCCGAACAGGCCGAGCAGGCCCTCGCGTTCGGCCGTGTCGTACGGGCGGCGCTGGGGCTCGATGCGGACCTGGCAGCGCAGCACCATCGCGTGGACGCGCTCGCCGCTGCCGTCCTCGATCCGCAGCCGCGCGGTGAGCCGGGGTGCGGCGCTGTAGGGTTCCGCGGCGATGTCGAGGACCGTGAAGTCCAGTGCGGCGGGCTCGGGTACGGTCACGACACCCCGTCCTTCGCGTAGGGCCTGGCGCGCTCGCCGACGTGTGCGAAGAAGGCCTCCATCGCGGCGCGGGCCTCGCGCCCGCCGTCGAAGCCGCGCCACACCTCCCGCAGCCGGCCGACGAGTTCGTAGCAGGCGTCGACGGGAACCAGGTGGCAGCTGGACTCGCCGGACTCGGTGCGGCGCACCAGCAGGGCCTCCACATCGGGCCGCAGGACGGCGAGTTCGGGATGGCGTTCGACCACGGCCTCCCACGCGTCGAGCGGCAGCTCCGACTCGGTGGCGCCCGCGGGGCCCGGGTAGAAGGCGACCGTGCGGCCGAGCGCCGAGTTGCGGAACAGGAAGGCGAGTCCGACGGGGATCTGGAGCTCGTCCCAGGTGCGTGCGTCCAGGGTCACACCGTCGAAGCGCAGGTAGCGTTCCGGGACGGCGCGGTAGCGCAGGTGTGCCGTCTCATCCGTGAACAGCAGGTAGCAGGGCCGGCAACTGCACATCAGCCCCCGGCTCTCCAGGTTCACCACATGGGCGTGCTCGTCGCCGATGGGGGCGGCGCACATCTCGCAGCGCTCCGTCTCGGCCGGCTGCCTGCGGCTCCTGGCAAGCCGCAGCAGCGCCGCGGCCGGGGACGCCTGGGAGCCCGGCGCGCTCATGTCGCCACCGCGGCGGGCACCGCGAGCGAGACGGACGCACCGTCGGTGAGCACCGGCAGCGGGTCCAGATGGAGCCCGTCCTCGTCGAGGCAGGCACCGGCCCGCCGTACGTCGTAGTGTGCGCCGCAGGCGGGGCAGCGCAGCACACCCTCGCCGGGGCCGCCGCCGAGCCGCCGGGCCAGCGAGGCGCCCTTGAGGGAGGCGTCGCAGCGGCCGCAGGCGTCGCGGAACGCGTACACGTCGGTGCCGATGCGGCACGCGAGCACCGCGAGCCGGCCGACGGTGACCCGGCACACGGCGCCGGACTCCAGCGCGGCCAGTTCCGCCACGGCCTCCCAGGAGCCGCCGCCCTCGGGCGCGGGTCCCGCCTCGTGCACGCGGGTGAACAGCGCCTCGACGGGGACGACGGTTCCGCTCGCCGCCGCGCCCTCGCCGGCCGTGGCCGGGGCCTCCACCTCGATGGCGGTGATCTCCGGCGCGGCGGCCTCCACGGCGCCGCGCACGGCGAGTTCGAGTGTGGCGGAGGAGGACGGGCACCCGTCGCAGCTGCCGAGCAGCCGGAGCCGGACGGCGCCCTCGCCGGTGACGCCGAGGAGTTCGACGTCACCGCCGTGGGTGCCGAGGTAGGGCCGTACGCCGTCGAGGGCCTGCTCGACGCGGGTCTCGACGCTGTACGGGTGCAGGCCGTGCACCAGCAGCAGGCTGGCGACCAGCTCGTCCCCGGCCAGCGCGGCGAGGATGTCGTCGTCCAGCCGGCCGTGGTCGTGGAAGAGGTCGAGGAGCCGTTCGAGTCCCGCGCCGTAGAAGCCGGTGACGAGGCGCACGAGTTCCTCGCTGCGCTCCCTCGCGACGGCGCCGTTCGCGGCGCTCGCCGCGATCAGCGACTCGACGCGCTCGCCCGTCGCCCGCCAGTCCTGCGGTTCTGCCGGCTCCCGGCCGTCGGCCGGGGGTGCGCTGTCGCGTTCGGTCACGTTCACTCACTGCCCGCCGACTGGGTCGGGGAGTGCAGCAGTTCGAGCTTCTTGCCCTCGCCGAGGTACATGTGCACACCGCACGGGAGACAGGGGTCGAAGCTGCGCACGGTGCGCATGATGTCGATGCCCTTGAAGTTCTCCCGGTCGTTCTCCTCGAAGATCGGCTGACCCTGCACCGCGTCCTCGTAGGGCCCGGGGGTGCCGAAGGTGTCGCGGGGGCTCGCGTTCCAGGGAGTGGGCGGGTACGGGTGGTAGTTGGCAATCTTCCCGTCCCTGATCACCATGTGGTGGGAGAGCACACCGCGCACCGCCTCGGTGAAGCCGCAGCCGACGCCCTCCTCCGGGACCTCGAACTTCTCCCACGTCTTGGTGCGGCCGGCGCGGATCTCGGCGAGGGCCTTCTCCGCGAAGTGCAGGGCGCAGGCCGCCGCGTACGCCTGGAAGTAGGTGCGGGCGCGGTTGCGCTCGATGGTGTTGCTCCACTTCGGGACGTGCCACTCCAGCTCGACGGGGCCCTTGAGCGCCGTCTTGGGGAGGTTGATCTTCACACTCTTCCCGGTGGCCTGGACGTAGCCGATGTCGACGAGGCCGGCCAGCGCGGTGGTCCACAGCCGCGCCAGGGGGCCGCCGCCGGTGTCGAGCGCCAGGTAGTCCTTGCCGTCGAACCAGCGCGGCGACATGACCCAGCTGTACTTGTCGTCCAGGTCCCGCTTCTGCGGCTGCGGGTTGGTGTGCTGGTTCCACGGGTGCCTGCGGTCGACCGGGTTGCCCAGCGGGTCGTGGGTGACGAACATCTCCTGGTCCTCCCAGTCGCCGTAGTACGACGAGCCGAGGAGGATGCGGATGCCGAGGTTGATCTTCACCAGGTCGGTGGTGACGAGCTTCCCGTCCACGACCACACCGGGGGTGACGTACATCTTCCGTCCCCACTCGGTCATGTCCCGGTACTGGAAGTTGCAGTGCTCCGGGTCCTGGAAGGAGCCCCAGCAGCCCAGCAGGATGCGGCGGTTGCCGACCTGCTCGTAGCCGGGCAGGGCCTCGTAGAAGAAGTCGAAGAGGTCGTCGTGCATGGGCACGACCTTCTTCATGAACTCGACGTAGCGCTGGAGGCGGGTGATGTAGTCCGTCATCAGCTGGACCGTGGCGACCGTGCCGACGCCGCCCGGGTAGAGCGTGGAGGGGTGCACGTGCCTGCCCTCCATCAGGCAGAACATCTCCCGCGTCATGCGGCTGACCTGGAGGGCCTCGCGGTAGAACTCGCCGGTGAAGGGGTTCAGCGAGCGCATGATGTCGCCGATGGTCTTGTAGCCGTGCGCCTCGGCGTGCGGCGCGTCGGTGCGGTTCGCCCGCTCCAGCACACCGGGGTTGGTCTCGGCGACCATCTTCTCGCAGTAGTCGACCCCGACCAGGTTCTCCTGGAAGATGTTGTGGTCGAACATGTACTCCGCTGCCTCGCCGAGGTTCACGATCCACTCGCCGAGGTGCGGCGGCTTCACCCCGTACGCCATGTTCTGCGCGTAGCAGGAGCATGTGGCGTGGTTGTCACCGCAGATGCCGCAGATGCGGCTGGTGATGAAGTGGGCGTCGCGCGGGTCCTTGCCCTTCATGAAGACCGAGTAGCCGCGGAAGATCGAGCTGGTGCTGTGGCACTCGGCGACGGTCTTCTGCTTGAAGTCGATCTTCGTGTAGATCCCCAGGCTGCCCACGATGCGGGTGATGGGGTCCCATGCCATCTCCACCAAATCGGTCTTGCCCTGGCTCGTCGCCGTCATTGCGCCGCCTTCTGTCAGTGTGTCGGGGAGTCACCGGCTGGACAGCGCCGGCCGACGAGTGGGGTACGGGGTCACGCGGTACGGAGCGGGAACTCGGGCCACCGGGCCCCGCGGGCGGGGTCGGATCGCTCGCCGGGCCCCGGGGGTTCACCAGGTGCGGGTGGCACCGCTGGTCAACTCGGTGCTGGGCCTGCGCCACTTGGGCTCGTGGTCGAGCGTGTGCGTGGTCAGCCGACGCAGCCTGCGCATCGTCGCGCCGTACGGCTTGGAGGTGCTGGTGGAGAGCTTCCCGCCGGGGGGCTCGTCCATGAACGGCATGAACTTGTCGGGGAAGCCCGGCATGGTGCAGCCGATGCAGATGCCGCCGACGTTGGGGCAGCCGCCGATGCCGTTCATCCAGCCGCGCTTGGGCACGTTGCACTTGACGGCGGGGCCCCAGCAGCCGAGCTTGACGATGCACTTCGGCGAGCCGTACTCGGTCGCGAAGTCGGACTGCTCGTAGTAGCCGGCCCGGTCGCACCCCTCGTGCACGGTCTGCCCGAACAGCCACGTCGGGCGCAGCGCGTCGTCGAGCGGGATCATCGGGGCCTGGTCGGTGGCCATGTAGAGCAGGTACGTCAGCGTCTCGGCCAGGTTGTCGGGCTGGATCGGGCAGCCGGGCACGTTCACGATGGGGATACCGGCCTTGGACTTCCAGTCCCAGCCCAGGTAGTCCGGCACGCCCATGGCACCGGTCGGGTTGCCCGCCATGGCGTGGATGCCGCCGTACGTGGCGCACGTGCCGACCGCGACGACCGCGGTGGCCTTCGGGGCGAGCCGGTCGATCCACTCGCTGGTGGTCATCGGCTGGTCGGTGCCCGGCTTGTTGCCGAAGCCGCACCAGTACCCCTCGTCGTGCAGCCGCTCGTTGGGGATGGAGCCCTCCACGACCAGGACGAACGGTTCGAGCTCCCCGCGGTCCGCCTTGAAGAACCACTCGAGGAAGTCGTCGGCGCCGCCGTTCGGGCCGCACTCGAAGTCGATGAGGGGCCAGTGCACGGCCACCTGGGGCAGGCCCGGCAGGGCGCCGAGCGCGATCTCCTCGATGCTCGGCTGGGTGGCGGCCGTGAGCGCCACGGAGTCGCCGTCGCAGCTGAGACCGGCATTGATCCACAGGACGTGGATCAGGGTTTCTTCCGCTTTGACCGCGGCTTCTGTCGGCATAGCGTTGCCGCCTTCCGGGGGCTGAGGCTGTATCCGGAGCGTCACCGATTTCTGGATGTCGCGCCACGCGTGTGGCATCGGTCACATTGCTACCATCTGGAAGCCCCCGGAGCGGTCCGGCAACGCAGGGCGACGGCGCGGGACCTGCGGGCGCGAGGGAACGGCACCCGGAGCGAAGTGCTCCGAAAGCGCTCCTATCAGTGCTTATTCCGTCGTGCGAGCCGTCGGGACCCGGTTGGTCCTTCCGGGTGGTTCGGGCGGGGTGAGCCGGCCGGCGCCTCGCGCGGGGTCGGCACACGGCCGCACGGACGGCACACGGACGGCCGAGGAACACCTCGCGAAGCGGCAGCATGAAGGGACGGCGGCGCGGCGATGCACGAACTGGCGATCACACAGAGTGTCGTGGACGCGGTCTGCGAGAAGGCCGGGGGCCGCCGGGTCCAGGCGGTGACCGTACGCGTCGGCGCGCTCACCGCGGTGGTGCCCGACTCCATGCGATTCTGCTTCGACCTGGTCACCGCAGGCACGGTGGCCGAGGGCGCGCGGCTGGAGATCGACCAGCCCGGCGGTGCGGGGCACTGCCGCGCGTGCGACACCGACATCCCCCTCGACGGCCTCGTCCTGCTGTGTCCGTGCGGCAGCGCCGACGTCCGGATCGTGTCGGGGCGGGAGCTCCAGATCGTTTCGATGAAAGTGGGCTGAACCGGATGTGCGGAACCTGCGGGTGCGATGACGGGGCCGGCGGCGCGGCGGGGGTGCGGATCGGTGTGCCGGGCGAGGCGGACGGCCCGGCGCCGAACCGGCCGTACGGTCATGAGGGCGGGCACGGCCAGGACGGCGGGCACGCGCATGGGCACGGCCCGGGCAGCCTCCATGACCATGCGCACGGCCCGGGGCACGGCCATGACCACGAGCACGGCCAGGACGGCGGGCACGGGCACGAACACGGCCGCGCCGGGGACGACGGGGACGCCACCGTCACGCTGGAGCAGCGGGTCCTCGCCAAGAACGAGCTGCTCGCGGAGGAGAACCGGGCCTGGCTGGCCGAGCGCGGCGTCGTCGCCGTCAACCTGATGAGCTCCCCCGGCGCGGGGAAGACGACCCTGCTGGAGCGGACCGTCCGGGATCTCGCGGGCCGCCGGGAGGTCGCGGTCGTCGAGGGCGACCAGGAGACGATGCTCGACGCGGACCGGATCAAACGGGCCGGGTGCGCGGTGGTGCAGGTGAACACGGGCGCGGGCTGCCACCTGGACGCGGAGATGGTGCGCGGCGCGCTCACCGCGCTCTCGCCCGCACCCGGTTCGCTGGTGCTGGTGGAGAACGTGGGGAATCTGGTGTGCCCGGCGCTCTTCGACCTGGGCGAGCGGAGCAAGGTCGTGATCATCTCGGTCACGGAGGGCACGGACAAGCCGCTGAAGTACCCGTACATGTTCGCCGCCGCGGACCTCGTCCTCATCAACAAGACGGACCTGCTGCCCTACGTCGACTTCGACGTCGACCGGTGCGCGGGGTACGCCCGCTCGATCAGTCCGGGGGTGCGGGTCCTGCCGGTCTCCGCGACGACGGGCGAGGGCCTGGACGAGTGGTACGCGTGGGTCGCACGGCAGTATGGCCCGGACCCCGAGAGGGCGCCCGTGGCCGCGCGCTGAGCGGGTGCGCGGGGGCGGCCTGCGGGGGCCGGTCAGAGTCTCGCGCGCACCATCCGCAGGACGAGCCCGGCGTACAGGTCGCCGACCTCCTCGGGCGTCCTGCTCCCCTCGTCGTTGAACCAGCGCGCCACGTCGACGCAGAGCGAGAGCACGGCGAGGGTGGTGCCGCCGACGTCGGAGACGTCGAACTCGCCGTCCCGTACGCCGTCCTCCAGGATTCTGCGGACCACGGCGTCGCTCTGCCGGCGCAGTGCGATGATCTCGGGGCGGTGTTCGGGTCCCAGCGCGTCGAGTTCGTACTGCACCACCCGCGCGGTGGTGTGCTGCTCGGCGTGCCAGCGCACGAAGGCGCGTACGACCTCGGCCAGCCGCTCGGCGGACGTGCCGCCGCCCGACTCGGCGCTGCGCAGGACGGCCAGGGCACGGTCGTGCCCGAGCAGGCTGATCCGGTGCAGCAGTTCTTCCTTGGTCTTGTAGTGGATGTAGAGGGCGGCGGGGCTCATCCCCGCCCGGCCCGCGATGTCCCGCGTGGTGGTGGCGTGGTACCCGCGCTCGGCGAACGCCTCGACGGCCGCGACCAGCAGCCTCCTCGCGGCCTCCGGCGAGACCTCGGCCCACGCGGCGCCGCCGCTCTCGCCGTCGCCGCCGACCGTTTTGGCCGTACGCATGGTGCGCCCCTTCCGTTCCTGTGCCGAGCTGCCTCAGGGCAGGACGTTCACCCTACCCCGAAGGTGAGCAAGCGCTTAGGAAGAGCCGGGCGACTGCCGGGAATCGAATGCTGGATTCGAAGGTGCAACGAATGCCGCACGGCTCCTTGACCGCTTCATGACACAGGTCCAAGATGATGATCCTTCACCCGGAGCGCAGCGCCGACCACGGACCGTTCCGACACCCCTCACCCCACCCGCGGCCGGCGCACCCAGGCGGGGCTCCGCCGCCGGAGCGCGCGCCGGGATCTTGTCGGCGCATCTCGCGGAGAGGACCCATCCGTGTCCGTGTCATCAGCAGAACCGAACAGCGCGGCAGCCCCCCGGCC
>NZ_JAIUKE010000207.1 GCF_020176795.1 Streptomyces sp. 8L | reverse complement strand
GGGCCACAAACCCGCGCGCCTGTTCTCCCCGGCGCCCCCCCGCCCCCGCCCCCCCCCCCCCGCGGCGGGGCCCCCCCCGGGGGGGGGGGGGCGCCCCCCCCACGTTTCTGCGACGGCGCGGTCTCAGGAATGCCTGCCGCGGTCCTCTCCCGCGTCATCGGTCCCCCCCGGCGACCTCCCAGGCGAGCCCGTCGCGCGCCGTCAGGGACCGGCAAGAGCGATCGTCCGTGGACGAGTGGCTCACACCTTCGGCCTCCGCAGGCATGAGCGCTGCTCTTACTGAGCAGCGCTCCTGGCTTCGATAGGTCGGCGGTTCGCGCCTGCTGGTTTAGGAGAGCTCCTCTCCGCCAAACGGGTATGGCTCGTCGATCCACACTCCGCGCTGCGGTTGTCCCGCTCGGAAGTCGCGCGTGTTTCGAGCTGAGCAGGACTTCGGCACCAGCCACGACCGCAGTGGCAAGGTGGACGGCGTCCCAAAATCGCCCGGGTGACCGCGGGAGGCGGCGTACGATCCGTCAAAGCCTTGTGAGGGGCAGCTACGGCGAGGGCATGGGGCATGGCGCTGGCGCACGAGTGGCACGACGGGACGATAGCCGCACTGAAGGAGGCCCTTGACGAGGGCCTGGACCAGTACAAGACGGCTGCGCGCATGATCGCGCTACTCGGCCCCGAACCTCAGGCGCACGCCGCCTCCGTCGTTCGAGCGTTGCAGTACCACCCAACGCTACGACCGCATCTCAAGGATCCTGGTTCGCGAATCTACGCTCCGATGTTCGAGATTGGTGGAAGCTGCCATCCTGAGCCGGTGGGTGAGGCGACGGAGGAGACGCTCTCGTCCTGGGCGGACGCCCTTGATCTTCTTGCCGCATACCCGCTGGTGGTCGCGCGGCTCGCGGATCTGCTGTGGTTGCGACGGTTCGGTGCAAAGCCGTACGTGTACGCCCAGGCCTCACAGCAGGCCCTGCGTGCACTGTGGGCCTACCCGAGTATCGCGGAAGTGTATCGAGCAGACTGTCTAACCCGGGCGCTTGACATCACCGCCGAGGCGGGGATGAAGGAGCATGCCGTGGAGACCGTTGGAGAACTCGTCTCGGCGGCGAAGCAAGTTCTGGCGAATCCCGAGCCGATGCCGGGACCTTGCCTGCGCCTACTGACCCGGTTGGCCGCGCTGCCGGCCAAGCAACGTCCCGTGGAGATGGCCGACCTCCTAGGCGTCGCCGGTACTGCGTTCAGTGCGGATCCCTTCAGCCTCAATGCGGTCATGCAGTTGCGCCTGCAGTTGGCGGGGGCAGATCCCGAGGCGCGCCGGACCGTCGCCACCGACATCGTGGGGTTGTGGGAGGCGGCGGCGGAAGACGCCGCCGCTCCGCTGGTCGCGATTCGCCACCTTGAGCAGGCTCTGGCGGTGGCGCGCTCCGTGGGTCTACGCGAGGACACGCAGCGTCTGCTGGTGCGCTTGCAGGAGATTAGCCGCGGCGACCAGGGCCTCGTCGAGTTCTCCGCAGAGGTAAACCTTCCGTCCGAGCACGTCGAGGCGTTCATTGGCCAGTTCCTCGCGGGAGACGATCCCCGCGCATGGCTTGCCAGGTTCGGCAGCTACTGCCCTGTCCAGGCCGATCGCGATGCAGTCGCCGAGCAGGTGCGTGCCGCGATGCGCGAATCGCCGATTTACTATCTGACCACGCTTGTCAAGCTCAACGGCCAGGGACTGCCCGTCAAGATCCTCTCCGGAGACGACGCTCGCTTCGCCCAGGCTGTCATCGACCACGACACGCGCGGTATCACGTCCTGGGGCGTGTTCGCAGCCGAGGCCCTTGGCCGGATCGTGGCCGACCCCCGGACGACGCCGGAAGCGATCGCTGGCTTCCTGACCGAGGGCATATTCGACGAACTGCTCTCCGACGGCCTGGTGCGCGCCTTCGGCCACTTTGCCGCAGGCCGGTACGAAGAGGCACTCCTGTGCGCCGTTCCGCGCCTGGAAACGGCGCTTCGGTCAGCGTCGATGGAACTGGGCTTGGTCGTCTACACGGAACCGGCCGCCGCGCGAAATGGCCTGGGAACCTTCGTCGGCCTCGGCGAATTGCTCGCCGGACTCAAGGGGCGTACACCCGATGCCGAGCGAGCCTACCTGACGCTGCTGCTGTCGGACCCGTTGAGCCTGAACCTGCGCAACAGGGCGCTGCACGGTCTCATGCAGCAGGTATCCAAGCAGGACGCCGCGCTCGTGTTGCACGCTGCCGCCACCCTCGCCTTGTGGCACAAGACCACCAACGACGGCGGGGCGGGCCAGGCAGAGAGCTGACCTATTTTCCCCGCGGCACCGAGGCATTGATGGCGCGTACAGGCGGCCGGGAGCGGTAGCGGGCCGCCCCAGTGGATGGGGCGGCGGGCACGGATTCAGCACACATGGGGCCGGGAGGCCGATCTGGTGGCATGGCTGCGCAGTGGACCCGCGTCAGAAGCCGAATGTCCAGATGGAACGGCAGTAGACCACAGGCCGAGCAACGACTCGATGAGATCTTCGATGACCACCTCGATGTACTGCGTCGGACCATGCGCGAAGACCAGTCGGCCTTCGGTCTCGTGGACGCAGCCACGGAGGCCGGCTACCGCCTTGCCGACGTGATGGCCACGCTGGTCGACGAGGGGCCCGACTTCGTGGAGGACCCAGAGGCATTTCTGGCCCGTTTCACGAACGAGGTGGGAGGGCGAGGCGGCACGCTGACCGATGCTGCGATACGACGGGCCGCGGCAGACACCGCCGAGCGGCTGCTGGAACGGCAGCAGGCGGAATCGGGCGGAGGAGCACCCGCGGGTGGTGGTCTCGCCGGGGATCTGCTGTGCCTGCTCTACCAGTGGTTCTTCGCCGACATCGTGAGCGAGTTCCTGCGATCTGTCATTGCCGAGAAGGTCAAGCTCGTCGCCCCGGTCCTGCCTGTTCTCGACCCCGGCGATCACATCGCCGACTGGGTCGCCGACAAGGTTCTCTCACTGGTGCCGAACCCCTGCGAAGAGGCGGCTGAACTCGTCGAGAAGGCCAAGTCTGTGGAGTCGGACATCGAGGATCCGGTCGGGTCCCTGCCGGAGATCGCCCGAAGCCTGGTCCCGGGCACAGTGGGCAAGGTGCTGGGCCTGGTTGTCGAGAACATACCGGGATACCAAGAAGGCGACGAGGGGGAATCCGCATGACGGCCGCCTATCGCCGCTTCTTCTGGCGCGAGTCCGACGAGGCGGAACCACCCACCGGATGGCAGCCTCTGGGCGACGGCAACTACTGGGAGTCGGAGCACCGCGCACCGCAGAGGCTGGCCCTACTTGCCCCTCCCCCACCCTGGGCGGACGACCTGCAACGGATCGGCCGTGCGGTCTTCGCAGCAGACAAGCACGCGCGGCGTGACGCGACCTTCGATCGCTGGACTCGCCACATCCGGCTCTCCGTGCCGGTCGCCGCGCACGAGCGCTGGCAGGCCGCGCGTCCACTCCTCAGCTCGCTGCTGCAAACCCTGACCGGCGACCACTGGCAGGTGGAATTCCGTGGCTCCCGCCCAGCCACCGATGTGTCGCTCACCTTCGATACGGCCTCCCGCGCCGGAGAGGTCGCCCTGTTCTCCGGGGGCCTGGACTCACTGAGTTGGGCAGCTCAACGCGCCACGGCTCACACGTCCGAAAGTCTGCTGCTCGTCACCTTCGGCGAACAGAACTTCCCACGCCTTCAGGGCTCCGTGTACGCCAGCATCTACCGGCGCCGCAACCGCCCGGTCCGCCGCATTATCCTGAGCCAGAACGTCCGCTTCCAGGGCAAGAAGCAAGGGGATTTCGAGCGCACCACTCGCTCTCGTGGCTTCCTCTACGCGGTCGGCGCTGTCCGCGCAGCGGCGGCCGAGGGCACCCCCGTCGCCCATATCCCCGAGAACGGCCAGCTCTCTATCAACCCGCCACTGTCCCCCGCCCGTGCCGCTGCCTGCTCCACACGCTCGGTCCACCCCTGGACCCTGCATCTGCTGAACCGGCTGATCGCGGCCGTCGCTGACGGCCCCGTCGTAGAGCTCCAGAACCCACTCGCCCGCCTCACCAAGCGCCAGGTCTGCCACGCCGCGCTCGATGCCGGCCTCACCCCTGCCAACCTCGCCGCCACCCTGAGCTGCGGCGTCCCTCCGCCGCAGCGCACCCATGGCTCCCGCTACGACAACTGCGGCCTCTGCTACCCCTGCCTCGTACGCCGCGCGGGACTGCTCGGGGTGGACGACATGTAGTACGACTCCGCCCCCTGGGATCCCCATCTCAGCAATGACCAAGCGGTGCATTGGCGCGCCCTGCTGAACTGGCTCAACGCTCCCTACACCCTCCGAGACCTCATCGCCGACACCCCGCTACCCCCAGGCGCCGATCCACAGACCACGCTGGCCGTCATCACGAAAGGGCGAGAGGAACTGTCCGAGTTGCGGCACGTCGAGACCAGGGCCAGAGCCTGATGTGGCGACATGGTCCTCACGATGACCACGACATCGGCCCGGACAGCCGTACCGTCCGGGCCGATGTCGCTACGGGAGCTGCAGTTGACCAGATCAGCCCTCGGGAGGCTCCTGATCAGGCCGGGCCCAGAGCAGGCCGCCGACCTTGGCGGTCGTGTCCTTTGAGGACGCGCTTCGTCAAGTACTGGTAGCGGCGACGCGTACGGGCCGACTGGCTAGGCTCCCAGTCCATGATCGCGTCCACGACTGTGTCGGGGACGCCGAGAATCAGCAGAATGCTTCCTCTATCCCTTTCACTCTGTGCACGCATATGCGTGAGAAATGTAACCAGAGAGGAGTGAACGCGTAAGCACGATCAGTATTTTGGCCAGTTTTCATCCATATCGATGTCGACTCGCCACACCTCGGGGTGCAGGTAAAAACCCAGAGAAATGACAGATTTTACATGAACCGCTTTTTGAAATGCCGGCCGAAGTAAGCATTCATGCACTTTGCTCCATTAGTTCCGCAATGACACGATAAGGGGCTAGGGTTTGCTTGAGCTGGAGAACACTGCACCCAGCAAGCTTGGCTCGCTTCTCGGCTGTTTCCTGTCCTCGACGGACCGACTCGAAGCTCTCGGGTGTTGGGGTGGCACCCCGGCCCAGCAAGAAACGCACCACGTCCACTTGCCCGCTCCAAGCCGCACTCCCCAGCGGATCGCTCTGCGGGCCCCCGAGTCCGTTGAGACTTGCCCCACGGTTCAACAGGGCCTCCACAATCTCTAGGTGTCCTTGGCCGGCAGCCATGGAAAGTGGCGTGCCCTGCTGATCATCAAGCCGACCATCCGGTTGCGCACCGGCATTCAGCAGGAGATCCACGATCTTGCTCGTACCTCGCGTCGAAGCAAAGCGCAGAGGGAGATTCTCTCGATATTCTCCTATTCTCTGCTCAGGATCTGCACCAGCTTCCAGCAAGGCATGAACAACCTCCGGGTAATTGCAAAAAATAGACCAATCCAGGGCTGTGCGCCGTTTGTCCGAGGCGTCGGCCGATACCCCGCTCAGCAACAGACGACGAACGGCCCCTATGTCGCCCTGACGGGCCGCGTGAACAAATCCTTCCTCCGGTTTCATTTCTCCAAATACCCTTGGAATTCGTCTCGTCATTGCCGAGGAAGCCCGCCTCCGCCTAAGCTTCCGGAAGTTCATCCGCCTTCGATTAAGGATGCGAGCGTATCTCTTATTTGAGAGTGTACTGAGTCAATCGGCCAGTAATGCTACGGAGTTCAAGACTCCCGGTGCGCTAGGTGGCTTCGTTTGGATCACCGGGCGGACCAGAGGAAGATGCCCGAGATGTGGAGTCCGGCCTGGTAGACGGTCGCTGTCTGCTGGCGGCCTGCCACCCTTGCTTCTCCGGCGAAGCCGGTTGCCTCGTTGGTCCGTCGGGATCGGGATCACCGCCCGGATACCGCGCTTGCGCAAGTGGTCGCGGATCGCGCGGGAGGAATACGCTCTGCCCGCCGCTAACCACGTCCGGCCTCGTGCGAGGCCGTCCACGATGTCGAGGGACGCGCAGGCGTGCCACGACCGCGGGGAACGCTGCTGCGTCACCGGCCTGGCCTGCGGCGAGCACGAACGCCAGGGGCCTGCAGCGGGCATCCGCCGCCAGATGGATCTTCGTGGTCAGTCCGGCGCGGGAGCGGCCGATGGCGTGGTCTGCCGGTTCGTCAGCCGGGGCCGCTTTCTGCGAGCCCCGACAGCATGCGCCCTGCTCGCCGCCGTGGAGGGTGACACCGGCTTGGCGTGGCGTCACGCCGAGTCCCTTCGAACCCCGGCGGAACGGTCGCTTGCTCTCGGCGCCGTGGCGGCATACCTGGCGGGGGTCGAGGTCACGCCGGCCACCGACCCGCGCGCAGACGACCGAATGGTCAGGATCTGTCTCGCGCTCGTCCGCGCCGCCACGAGGGACGCTCCGTCCAGGAAGGGGCAGGACCGGCACACAGTGCACCGACTACTGAGGACAGGCGCCTGGACTCGCGCGCTTCCGGCACTCCCCGGCACCGCCCCGGAAGCCCTGCCGCACCTGGCCGCGATCGCATGGCAGGCCCGGCGACAGCGGGCGCCCGAGCCGGATACCGAGGGGGCTTCGTGATCCCTGTGCGTGGGGGTGGTCGGGTGGTCCCGTATCCACCATTGCTGGACCGCAGGCCAGGACGACCGTGAACCCTCCGGACCCACGCACGAACATGTGGGAAGCGTGGTGGGGGCAACCCCTCACGGGTTCGGATCTCGCATCCTCCGCCACGGCTGAGCAGCCGGAACGAGGCTCCGGCCCGCGCCTGCGGGTCGGAGCCTCTCCGGTCTCCGGTCTCTGGTCCCTATGGTCGTGATCGTGGCCCGCCCGGCTCGGGTCGACGGCCGGCGTAGTCCCACCGGTTTCGGCCCGCATGTCGTCGGGAGCGCTGCGATTCGCGGAAGCCGCGCCGTTGTGGGGTCAGCTCACAGGAAGGGGTCCGCGCTGGGGATGCCGAGGACGGTGCGGCCGGCCACCTCGTAGTTGGTGACCGACAGAATGGCGTGCTGCGCCGCGGCGTGGCCGTCGCGGAAGAGCTTGCCCAGCCGGTTCGACTCGTAGACGACGGCTGAGCCGGCCAACTCGTACATCGAGGTCAGCACGGCGCGTGCGGTCTCGCCCGCGTGGGGCAACGCCCCCCGTACCGCGCCTCGTTCCGCCTCTGTCGTTCGGCGGCCCGCCACTGCCGCGGCGTCCAGTGCGCCGAGCGTGGTCATCAGCAACGCCAGGGCGGCGTCGACCTGTGCGCCGGCCCGTCCGAGAGCGGCCTGGATTCGGGGCTGCTGTGCGAGCGGCAGGCCGTCCGGCCCGGTCTTGGTGCGCGCGAGCTCCGCCATCTCCTCGATCGCCGCCCGGGCCAGGCCGAGCGTCACTGCGGCGCCGCCCGAGGTGAGCTGGTTGATCACCGGCACGCGGAAGAGCGGGCGGTCGATCCGGGCCCCCGCGCCGGGGGCGAGGGCCATGTCGGGCTCGACGCGCACTTCCCCGGCGATCACGGTGTTGCTGTTCGTGCCGCGCAGGCCGGTCGAGTGCCAGCTGTCCCGTACCTCCACCGACGCGCGGGGAACCAGGCAGAAGCGCACGTCGGGCCCGGCCTCGGTGAGACGCGGTTGCCCGTCGTCCAGGACAACCGCAAGCAGCGCCATCCACTGGGCCGAATCGGCTCCGCTGACGAGCTTCCACTCGCCGGAGAGCAGGAACCCGTCATCGTTCGGCACGAGGTGGCCCGGCTGGCTCGAATGGGCGATCATCGGGTCCGGACCGCTGCTCCAGACCCGTTCCACGGCCGCCTCGCTGAGGAACGCCGCGGCGAAGCCGACGTTGAAATTCCACACGGTCCAGGCCGTCGGACCGTCGATCCGGGCAAGCCGCTCGATCAGAGCCACGCTCGTGGCCACGGGGAGCTCGAAGCCCCCCAGTTCGCGTGGGGTGTTGAGACGAAATGCTCCATTGACGCGCAGAACGTCGACGAGTTCGCTCGGCAGTCGGCGGAGGTCCTCGGCGTCGTCGCGGTACTTCTCGATCGCCGGGCGGAGAAGGCCGGGCAGGTCTTCGGGGGCATGGGAGGGTCGCGGGTAGGAAGGCATGTCGTTCTCCGTACTAGGGGTCGGCCCGGACGGCGAGAACGCTGCCGCGTCGGCGGACTCGACGGCCACGCGCGTGCTCGCCCCCACCAGACGCGTACTGCGGAACGGAAGTTCGAAGTCTCCGACGTGTCCTGCGTCACGCTGCACAGGTGTGCTCCGGGTGCCCCCGGCGCGTGTGGAACAGCCGCCCCTGTCGTACCCAGCCGGAGCGCAGGTGCATCACCCATGCCGCACCGGGCGGACAGTGGAATGGGTCATCGGGTGGGCTCTGCATCGTGACCTCCCAGACGGCGAGATCGCCGCTGGCGATGACGTTGGCCACGTGATGGCTGACCCCGTCGCGCACATCCTGCTCGAGCCCGCGGGCGAGCAGGCCGTACCCCTCGGAGCGAATGCCACCGGGCCCGGACAGCGCCACCGTCGGCAGCCAGGACGTGGCCAGTGCGGACCCGGGTTCACCACGCCGTGTCGCCGCCAGCAACTCCTCTGCCTGGCGGCGGCTCTCCTCGTTGGCTTTACGGACGTCGTCGTGGGCGGTGTCGGCAGTTGCCAGCAAGGCCCGCGTCAACTTGCCACGGGCTTCGCTCAACCGGCTGCGAACGGTCCCCACCGGCACACCGCAGGTCGCCGCGATGTCCTGATACGTCGATACGCCGCTGAAGTAGCGGAGCATGAGTACCAGCCGCAGCGGGGACGATAGTTCAGCCATGGCCTGCCACACCCAGTCCCGCGTGGCGTGCCGCTCCAGCCGTTCCAAGGGGTCCGGTTCCGCCGAACGAAGCAGTGCGACATGGCGGTCGTCCAGCGGTACGTGTGCGGGCGAACGCCTCTGCGTACGGCAGACGTTGCGGACCACCGCACGCAGCCAGGGCGCCACCGCGGCGGGATCGCGCAAGCTGCCGATCCGGCTCAGGGCGATCATGCTCGCTTCCTGTACGGCGTCTTCGGCGTCAGGGCCGTAGCCGACCAGACTGATGGCGACGGCGAGGAGCGCCGGACGGTGGCGGACCAGAAGACCGCCAAGAGCACCTGCGTCGCCTGCCTGCGCGGCGCGCGCCATCTCCGCGTCGGTGGGGTCACCAGCACGAGGAATCGCCATGTACGAAATCCTACTGAGGCCATCAGGCCGTTACCGCTGAGGTTGTCAGGCTGTTGCCGCTGAGGCCGTCAGGCCGTAGCGGCTGAGGCGATGAGGTTGTTGCCGGCGCTGTCGCCCACCCCGGCGGCACGACCAGCCCCGGGCCCAGGCGACCGTGTCTGTGCACAGATGTCACGGGAAATGACGGTGCTGCCGGCAGTGAGGGCGTTCGCGCTGATCACGGGGATGACCGGCCCCTCCGGGGAGGCAGGCCGGTAATCTCGGGCCATGACCGAGACATCGGTGGCGCACTTCTACGACGAACTGGCCGACGACTACCACCTGATCTATGCGGACTGGGACGCGGGCATCCGTCGGCAGGGGCGCGCCCTTGACACCCTGATCGGCCAAGATCGCGCGACGGTCCTCGACTGTTCCTGCGGCATCGGCACGCAGGCCATCGGCTTGGCGCTGCGCGGGCACCGGGTCACTGGGACCGACATCAGCCCCCGCGCCGCCGCCCGCGCCGCCCGTGAGGCCGCCCGCCGGAACCTGAGCGTCCGCACGGCCGCCGCCGACATGCGACGCCTCCCCTTCTCTGATGGCCGGTTCGATACGGTCGTCTGCGCCGACAACTCGCTGCCTCACCTGCTGACCGAGCAGGATGTGCGCGCCGCCCTGGCTGAGATGCGCCGCGTTCTGCGTCCCGACGGCCTACTGCTGGTCAGCACACGCCACTACGACGATCTGCTGCGCGACCGCCCGGCGTCGACGCCTCCACAGGTCCACCGAAACGCCGACGACGCCGATGGCGCTGACGCCGCCGACGGTGCCGACGGCGAAGAGCGGACCGTCACCTTCCAGCTCTGGCACTGGCACGACGACGGCGAGCACTACGACCTGGAGCACTTCCAAGTCCTTCCGGCAGACGGAGACTGGCGCGTCAAGGTCCGCCGTACTTCCTACTGGGCACTCGGCCGGGACAGGCTGGCCGGCCTCGCAGCCGAGGCCGGATTCGTTGACCTCAAGTGGCAGATGCCGGAGGAGACGGGCTTCTTCCAGCCACTGCTCGTCGCCCGCGCCGGCGAGTAGGTGACTCCACCTCTCGGCGTGGGGGACAGGCGTCAGCCGGTCTTGGCGGGTTCCTCAGCGCCCGCTCGGGCGCTGGCGAGGCGGTGGGAGCCGGTCCCGGTCTCGATGATGGTTCCGTTGAAGGCGAGGCGGTCAACGATGGCCGCGCGGAGTCAGGGATCGGTGAAGGTTCCAGCCGCCGAAGGACTCGTCGGCCTCGACCAGTTCGTTCACCACCGTGGTGGCGAGGGTGTGGACGGCGGTCGGCGCCGTCGGTGAATCTGTCGCGGATCGACGGCAGGCGCAGCGAGGACAAGTAGCAGGTCACCAGCGCGCCGGACAGACGCACGGTCACGCCACCGAAGTGGACCTCCACCTCGTGGCCCGTGGCCCGGCAGATGGGTCTGCGGCACGAACACTTCCACCGGGGCCTTGCCCGAGACCGCGGGGATCTCCGGCGTCCGGCGGGAGACGCAGCACCGTAGCGTCTGGTACGGCAGCCGGCCCCGCCACCTCCCTCCCTGGTGAGCTGATGAGCTGATGAGCTCACCGACCCGTCGCGTCCCCGAATGAGCTCACCGAGGGGTGCGGGGGCTTCTCGACCGCGGCCCGTCCCGCCTCCGCTCGTCAAGACCTCTTTAGGAGCCTTATGGTGAATTGCACGATCGACACGGACGGTGAGCACCCCATGGCCAAGGCGTACGAGCGCATCGCGGACGAGATCCGCCGTGCCATCCGGGCAGGTGAGCTGCGTCCCGGGGACAAGCTGCCGGCGGAGACCCAGCTCGTTGAGGACCACCGCCGCAGCCTGCCGACCGTCCGGGACGCTCTCCGTCTTCTCCAGGAAGAGGGACTGATCGAGAAGCGGCACGGCCGAGGCAACTTCGTCCGCGAGGCCCGTACGAAGATCCTGCGGACGAACGAGCGGCACCAGTGGGAGAAGGACAGGGCCCGCAAGTCCGTCGGCGAACGGTTGAAGACCGGGTCCACGGAGCAGGCCACCGGGCTGAGCGTCAGCGATCTCGCGTTCCACGCCTCGTACAGCGACGGTGTCGCCGAGGGCGACATCGCCGAGGCGTTCCGCGTGCCGGAAGGCACACCGCTGCTCGTGCGCTCCTACCGGACGCGTAACGCCTCGGAGCGTGCGCCGCTGGGTCTCGTGACCTCGCACCTGGTGCGCGGGCTCGTGGAGTCCAATCCGGATCTGCTGGACGCGGCCAACGAGCCGTGGCCCGGTGGCACGCAGAGCCAACTCCTCATGGTGGGCGTCGAGTTGGATCGCGTCGAGGAACGTGTGACGGCCCGGCCGCCCACGCCCGAGGAAGCGGAAGAGCTGGAGCTTCCTCCGGGGACCCCCGTCATCGCGCTGCGCAAGACCTCGTACGACACGCGGGACCGCGTGGTGGAGCTGTCCGACGTGATCCTGCCGGGCGACCGCACGGAAATGCACTTCACCACCTCTCTGGAAAGGTGGTGAGCGCTGTGCGCACGCGCATCACCGTCATCACCGCGGTCCACGGCCCGTCCGCCCACTTCCTGCCGGACGCGTACAAGTCCCTGTGCGAACAGGAGCCGCAGGAGGGCTGGGAGTGGCACTGGCTCATCCAGCAGGACGGGCTGGGCGACGACGTCGGCCGCTACGTCCCGGACGATCCGCGCGTGACGTTCGAGCGGGGGCGCCCCGGCGGCCCCGGTACGGCCCGTACGCTGGCGCTGGCCCGCACGGACGGCGAGTACATCAAGGTCCTGGACGCCGACGACCAGCTCGCCCCGGGGGCCCTGGCGCGCGACCTGGCGGCCCTGGAAGCCGACCCGTCCATCGGCTGGGCCACCTCCCGGGTCCTCGACCTGCTTCCCGACGGCACCACGGCCGGCTTTCCCGGCGACCCGGAGCCGGGCGTGATCGAACGTGGCGCGGTCCTGGAGTTCTGGCGGGCCAACAACTACCTCGCCCAGGTGCACCCGGCGACCCTCTTCGCCCGCCGGGAGCTGGTCGTGGCGCTGGGCGGGTGGATGGCGCTTCCCGCCTCGGAGGACACGGGGCTGCTGCTCGCCCTGAACGCGGTGAGTCCGGGATGGTTCACCGCGGACGTCGGTCTGCTCTACCGCAAGTGGCCCGGCCAGGCGACCAGTCAGGCCGCGCACACGGACCCGGCCGAACGCGAGGCCCGGATGGCGGTCGTGGAGGCCAGGGCCCGTCAACTCGCGCACCTGCGGTGGACCTACCCGCCGTCGTGAGCGCGAAGACCGAGCAGGCGACGGCCGTACGGACGCGGCACGCGTTGGCTTGAGGGCCGGCTCAAGTCCTCAAGGCCGTAAGCCCTCAAACCCTCAAATCCGGAGACACCTTCATTGATGCCATGCGCGTCATAGGGAGAAAACCCGTCCCGCCGCGTCCCTGATGGTGTCGGCCAGGGTGTCAGGAGCTTCGAGGTGGGCGATGTGTCCCTGGCCGGTGAGCGTGACGGTGCGCGCATTCGGCAGGGCCACCGCCAGATCGGCCAGGCGTTCACGCAGGTGGGAGGGGCTGAGGTCGCCCTCGATCAGGGTCGTCGGCGCTTCGAGCGACGCGAAGCGATCAACACCGACGCCGAGCGCGTCGATCGCTTCATCCTCCGCGATCTGCGCCGCCGCGCACACGGCAAACGCGTCGCGCACGCGCTGGTCGGCGAACATGGCATCCACCACTGCCGCGGGCATGCGCACGATGTCCCGCATGTGAATCCGCATTGCCTCTACGAGTTCGCCTCCGTCGACCGCGGCGCGGGCACGTACCCCTGCTGTCCCGGCGACCAACTCCTTGGTCGGCACCGGCGGTTCATAGAGGACCAGTCCGGCGAACGCCGACGGCGCCAGCAGGGCCGCCTCCAGTGCGGCGACGGCACCCGAGGAATGCCCCACAAGGAGCACAGGAGGCTCCAGGAGATTCGCGACGGCGACGATGTCGGCCGCCTCGATGCTCATCGAGTGCGGGAGAGCGATGTCCGCTTCGGCATCGTAGATCCGCCGTCGGACCCTCACGACGCGAAAGTCATCGGTGAGCCGGCGGGTGACGCCGTCCCAGGTCGTCGCGTCTCCGCCGCCCGGGTGGACCACCAGCAGGTTCGGCCCGGCTCCGTCGTCGAGAGCGGTGATGAGGCGACCGTCGCCAGACGGTGCGGCAAGCTCAGTCATGCTCACCAGCCTGCACCCGCCCTCCTACAGCACACCGACAGCGCTCCGACAGACTGCCGGCATACTTGTGCGGCCGATGGCGGTCGGCCTGTTCCGCAGGTCGAGAGGGTCACCGAGCTGGCGGAGGCCCTGCGCCTCCAGGGCGGGGCCTCCGAGCACATCACGCTCCTCGGGGGCGACAACGTCATCGAATTCGCTCATGAGTTGCACGCCGCGGTGCGAGCGATCGAATGGCAGGTCAACGGCAAGGCCCTGCCTCGATTGCGGTAACCACTCGACCTCACTGGCCGGTCGATCGTGAATGCGAGAGTGCCAGGCAGTCGGCCCCGTGATCCACGTCGCGCACCTGACTGCAGGTCAATGGTTACTCAGCCACAAATTCAGCCAATGCACCCCGACTTGACCGAGGCCGAGAGTGATGACCTTGACCATGCCTGTGGCCGCTTCCCGTAACAGGGAGGACATACGAGGGGCGGTTGGCGTCTGCGTGTCCCGGTGGTGGCGAATCACGAAGATACTGATGAGACGGCCTTTGGATGAAGAGAGTTCTTTCGGCATGTGCCCATTGCACAGCCCGAATTACCCCATTCCCAGGGCAACGAACCGACTCGCACAGACCCGGAACTGGGTGTGGAGACACAAGCCGTCCGGAAAGTTTCGTGGCTTCTCGGCAGTCTACGAGATTTTCCGAGATTCTTCGTTGGTCTCTGCGCAGGTCCTCTAGGCTGGTGACCGATGGTGACCGTGAAGGGGGATCATGGAGTACGACGGCACGTTTCACGCCGAGCTTCAAGCATGGGCCAATGACCTGCGACGTCTCCGCATTGAGCATGGCAATCCCACCCTGGCGCAGATCACGGCGCGGGCACCCAGGAGCCGACCATTGTCAGGGTCTGGCGTCAGCGAGATCCTCAACGGAAAGAGGCTTCCCACGTACGAGGTGCACATGACCCTGATCCGCGTGCTGTTGAATTTCGACGGACGAAGTCCGGCATCACCCCCGGAAGACCAACTGCACGAGTGGCGTGAGCGGTGGAAACGTCTCAAAGAGCTGGAGACAGCGGGGAAGAGCCGACATCGCCAGGGTAGGCGGACCGCTCCGAAGGCCGGTCAGCCGTCCGGACTGGAGGGCGGTCTCACCGCCCGTATTGTGCAGAGTGCCCTGAATCAGGGGCGCTCCATAGAAATCGCTCCACTGAGTGACGAACAATGGGTCGGCAGAAATTCCCTTTCATTCTCCCCGGACGGGAACATACTGGCCGCTGACTACCAGGGGCAGGTGAAGCTCTTGGACCTGACGGAGTTGGCCGACCCATGGGACTCGTCTGGCTGGAGGCTCGGCAAAGAATACGGGAAGTCCGTCACATCCATGGCTTTCTCACCGGACGGGACACTGCTGGCAGCCGGGGACTCGATTGGTAACACCAGACTCTGGGACGTGCGCTCTCGTACTCAGGTGGCTAAAGCCCGGAACGCGAGGGGCGCGATCCACACCGTGGCCTTCGCCCCCGACGGACGTCACATGGTTACGGCGGGCAAGACTCTCCGCTTGTGGGACGTCACGGACTCCGTACAGCCCCTTAACATCGACAGAGCTCTCCACGATTACACGATCACGGCGACTGCCTTCACTCCTCACGGCCGGTTGGCTATCGCCCTGGCTATCGAAAAGGAAAGTGTAGGGGTAGCAATGTGGGAGCCGACGCTCGGCAAGGAGATCAGCAGAAGATCGGGACACCGAAGCCCGGTCACTGCCTTGGCTTTCTCGCCCGATGGCCGGTACATGGCCACTGGCGACGAAGACGCGGCCGTGAAACTTTGGGATGCGGACACTCGGAAGGAGTCCGGTAGCGCTCTCTTGGGCCATGCCGCTCAGATCACTGTGGCTGCTTTTTCGCCGGAGGGCCGATATCTCGCAACGGGCAGCGAAGACACCACCGTACGGGTGTGGGACACAACGAGTAATAAACCCATTGGCGAGCCGTTGAAGAGCCACACGTCTCCCATCAGAACCATCGCCTATTCGCCGGACGGTCGCCTTCTGGCGACCGGTAGTCGTGATGGCATGCGCTTGTGGCTTCCTCCGATCGCGACTGGCAAACTGACCGGTGAATCACGATATGGACTCTGGTAGATGCGGTGTTGAAGTGGGCTCGCCGAGTCTTTGGGCTGCACGGACGGCCGCCAAGCACGAGGGCGGCCTTCGACACGTACAGGCCCTACGTACGGCCTCCACCGGGTGCGGCATCCGCGCTGTCGATACCCCACTTGTCATGGGACGATCTGAAGCCCCCGCACGGGCGCAGGCAGCGGAAGCATCGGATGCTGCGGCCGCTGGGCTCAGCGCCCAGGCTGCGGGCGAGAAGTTGGGGATCGATTTCGACCTCCGTGATACGGGCCAACGGGTCTCTCGGCCTGGGTACCAGGCTTACTTCGTCGATCTGTGCGTCGCCCATGACCGGACGCGGGTAGGACAGTGCCATCTCGCCGTCACTGTGTGAACAGCCAAGGCGCCCACATGCATTGCAGATGCCCTCGGAGCTGCGGTGTACCTGCACCTCGTAAAGGACATCAAGCAAGTGTTCACACAGGTCGAGGTCTTCCCCGCACAAGGAGCAGACTCGCGTCGAGGTGAACCCGACAGACATTCCCAGTCTGCTGTGCATGAGCGAAACCGGGCACGTGTCCCAATAGGTGCCCTGCCTGTACTTGATACCGCAACCGAAGATCCCGCCCGCGAGAGCAGCGACCTTGTGCGCATGCACATGGGCTGGTTCGGCAAGCTCGGTGTCCTCCAGAAAATTGAAGGCATCGACCGCCCGCCCGAGAGACCTCCGTGCCGAACTCTCCAATGCACGCCACGGTTCGGCAAGCACGCCCGAACCGGGCTGTGCGTGCAGCACTTTCGACATCACAGCGTACTGCCGGTGATGGAACCCCTCCGCGCGCAGTTCCCGAGGAGCGGCGCTGAGTGACGAAGGGTGTGCACGGTGGTCGATTTGGCGGAGCAGTCGCGTTTTTGCTCGCGCCCAGACGTCGGTGAGGAAATCTCGATGAGCTTCCATAGAGCGCAGGTCATAGCGCTCGATGAACGCATTTGTTGCTTCCCACGAGGGAATGTGTGAAAAACCCAGACCCCAGGTCTGCGCCATACTGCGGCAACACTCCCCGTACAGGCGCGCCGACTCCTTCAAGGCCACCACGCCATCCTGATGCAGCATGGCCGAGCGGGCCGGACCTGCGGCCGGAGGAAGCGGCACGCCGGTACGGATGATGCAACCAGAAAATCTCACTCAGACGTACTCTCTGGTGCGATGGCGTCCGACGCTTCAGGGGGCAGCCATGTCGGCCGACGGTCAGAGATTGCGTCTCGGATGAGGCTTTCGATGTCTGCAACCGGGCTGGTGACCTCCAAGCCCCGGACAACAGTCTCTTGATCGTTGCGCACGATCTCAGCAATGCGGACGGTTACGTTCGCGGAGCCCACTTCATCTCGCACGGGGTCGGCTCCGAGCGCCGAACGGGCACGATGCCACAGGACCAAAGAAACACTCTTGATCAGATCACTCGTGAGACTACCTGCCACTGCGAGCGCGATCACCGCAACCACGTCAGCAGCACCATATTCGCTGAGGTAGCGCCTGTCCTCTCGCGCGGAGGCGAAGCCGATGTCCACGCCGTGATGCCTCAGTGTCTTCAAGAGACCTGCCACGTCATCCCGGTAGATCCCCACACCATCGATCGTCTTGTCGGGGAGCAGGAACAAACGACCGCCCGCCCGGGCGGCCAAAACCTGCGTGGGCAAGTCCCCCACCGAGACGTCCCACGGCACCACGCACTTCTGCGACGAACGAGTATCCGTCATCGACCAGTCCCTCTCCGATTCTGAAGACAGCGGTTCCTGGAAAAGATTACTGCCGAGTGACCGCGAGCGCGGGCCGACGGTGAGGCTGAGCAATCGCATCAGCCCACGTTGTCCTGATCGTTGTAGGGCGCACCACGAGGCGCTGACGTTCGCCGAAGTCCACGCACCTCGATCAGTCTGCTGCGCGGCCCTCGATGTACGGCCCTGAACAGCCGTGCGGACAGTTGGAAAGTGTCTTGGCGGTAACCCCTCACGAGTTCGAATCTCGTATTCTCCGCTATCGCTCTCACCGGGCATGACGTCGAACGCCGTCGCAGCTTGCTGTGCGAACTTCGACGGTGGCGATTGCAGTTGCCGACTACCGGCCGTTGAGCCCGGCCCGGCACGCGGTGCAGTACATGGCCGCGTTCCGCCCGTACCGCCGCATGATCTGCGTGCAGCCCGCACACAACCCGAGCTCCCATGGCGGGCACCCCAGGGCCGCGGAGGCTGCTGCCCGTTCGACGGGAGTGACCCACATCGGGTCGCTGGAGCGTTTGGCCGGCAAACGGGGGAGGGTGAAGCCGCCCGTCGGTTGATCGAGGTCGCGAAGAGGCCGGGCGTCACTGACAAACCAGCTGTCCTCGCCTGCCCGGCAGGTACGGTCGACCTCCTGCTCGGCGAAAGTGATCACATCGTCGGCTTCTTCCGCCGGGACTGCGGGCAGGGGCGTCCTCTCATCGACGATCTCCTCCCACAGCGCACGGTCGGCCGCGGACACCCACATGTGCCGCCCAGCGCGGCCATTGCCCCGACTGGGCACGTAGACCGGGACGCTCTCCCCCGTAGCGCTCTGCAGCACCAGATCCTCGATGCGGACCGGCTTCTTCTCCGGGAGACAGAGCGCCGGTATGAACCAGTCCGCGTGAATCGCGCCGCAATGACCGGCGCCCTCGCTGAGGAGGCAGTGGCGCTCGCTGCTCGGCAGGCACTTCCAGACTTCGAGGTGCCGGTACCCGCCACGGATCACCATCTCCTTGCCGTCGGCGATCTCCTTCCACGGCATGTCGTCGACGCGCGCCCAGGGCGCCCGGTCGATCAAGGAAGCCGTCCGATCCTTCGCCACCCAGAGCGGGGTAATGCCGTGCTCCACGGCATTGACAGAGCGCCGGTGCACGCTGCTGGGGCTGAGGTGGTGGTACTGGATCTCCCATCCGATCCTGAGACCGCCGGGACCGGTGACGACGGCGTCCGAGACGCTGCGCCGGTTGGCCACGGGTACCTCGGCCTCGGCGTCCAGGCCGTATCGTCCAGCGGTCTCGACGATCCGCTCCTTGGTGGCCCTGTGCTGGGCACTCTCCGCCGGAGTCGCCTTGTGCGTGATCGGCAGGTGCGAGGCGACGAGCGGTCGCCGGCCGCCCACGCGCCCTCGGCGAATGAACATCCAGGGCGACTTGCCGCCCGACTCCGACAGGCACGCGCGCTGTTCGTGGTGCGCCAGACATTCGAGGAGCCGTGGATCGCGCTCAGAGACGCCGATGATGATCTCTTGAAGCAGATCGGGACGGTCCGGGTGACCGAGGTCGGGCAGGGACAGATTGATCTCTATGCCATATCCGGTGTGCCACACCCCATTAGCCATTCCTCTACCATATTAAAGACAACCGACACTCAACAGAGTGCATGAGAGGGCCAACATCGTCGCCAGGAGGGACAGTTCGAGCACAGCCACCCGAGTCTCGGCCAAGCGCCAACGGCCCTGTCCGCGAAAGCCGGAAGAGCTGTGTTCGCTACCTGGTTCGATACGGACGGCGTCCCTTTGTCGTCCATGAGGTACCTGTTCCGTCCTTGCCGGGGCTCGTCTCGAAGGGCCCCGCCAGGGGTGGGGCCCTTCGAGGTCACGGTCTCCGCTCAGGCGGGGGCTGGGTTACGGCCGTCGCCGCGCCGTGCTGGTCGCGGGTGGGGGCCGGTTGTTGCCGGTGGCTCTCATGCCAGGCCGAACTTCTGGGCCCCGGAGTTGTTGCAGTCCCAGATCTGGAGCCTCGTGCCGTTCGCGGTGGCACCGGACGGGGAGTCGACACATCGGCCCGTCGTCGGGTTGGAGAGGGAGCCGTCGGCGTTGGCGACCCAGTTCTGGTAGCCGCCGCCGTTGCAGGTGGCCAGCTGGAGCTTTGTGCCGGCCGCGTTGACGCCCCCGGCGATGTCGAGGCACTTGCCCAGCGTGCGCAGGGTCTGGCCGTTCCAGGTCCACTTCTGATCGAGTGAGGTCGCCTGTTGGCAGTCCCACAGCTGGACCGCGGTACCGTCACCGCCCGTGTCGTCGCCCGCCACGTCCACGCACTTGCCGCCGGGGCCGTAGATCGGGGTGCCGATGGCGAACTTCTGGGCGTCGGCGCCGTTGCAGTCCCAGATCTGGAGCCGCGTGCCGTTCGCGGTGGCGCCCGACGGGGAGTCGACGCACCGGCCCGAGGCCGGGTTCCGCAGCGAGCCGTCGGTCTGCCGTATCCAGTTCTGGTAGCCCCCGCTGTTGCACGTGGCCAGTTGGAGCTTCGTGCCGGCCGCGTTGGCCCCGCCCGCGATGTCCAGGCACTTGCCGAGGGTCTGGAGGGTCTGGCCGTTCCAGGTCCAGTGCTGGTCCTTGGCCCCCGACTGGCAGTCCCACAGCTGAACAGCGGTACCGTCGCCGCCGGTGTCGTCACCCGACACATCCACGCACTTGCCGCCGGGGCCGGTGATCGTCTGGCCGCTCACCTGACCGCCGCCCCCGGAGCCGGGCCCCTTGTTGTACACGGCCACCGAGTCGATGACCAGCTTGCCGCCGGAGACCGTGGCCGCGTTCGGGCCGCCGCCGAAGGCGTCCGGGAAACCGCCGCCCATCGCCAGGTCGTAGATGATGAAGAACGGGTGGTCGATCGCGTTGGACCAGGTCGTCGCGTCCACCTGGTTGGCGCTGACGGTGAAGAAGTTGTTCCCGTCGAGGTAGAAGCGGATCTGCTCCGGCGACACCGAGCGGTCGATCTCCGCCGCGTAGTCGTGGAAGCCGGTCTGGCAGCCCGAACAGGCGCGTTCACCGGAGCCGATGCCCGTCGACTCGTTGCACGGCCCGCCCGGGCTCACACCGCAGTGGATGGTGCTGAAGTCGGAGCTCCGGCCGTTGATGTCCTCCATGATGTCGACCTCGCCGGACGTCGGCCAGGTCACCCCGGCGCGCAGGGGCGCGCCGAGCATCCAGAACGCCGGCCAGTAGCCCGCGCCGTTGGCGGTGTTGACGTTGGGCTGCTGGAGGACGGACTCGATGCGTACGACTCCGCCCGCGGGGGCGCCGAAGGTCGCCGCCTGGGTCTCCACGCGCCCGGACGTCCAGCCGCTCCGCGGGTCGGAACCGGAATGCTGGGCCTGGAGCACCAGGTGGCCCTGGCCGTCGTAGTAGACGTTCGACGTGCTGTTGGTCATGGTCTCGATCTCACCGGTGCCGAAACTGCTGCCCGGCCCGGTGTCGTACTTCCACAGGCTCTGGTCGATGCCGGTGCCGGACGCACCGTTGAAGTCGTCGCTCCAGGTGAGCGTGAAGCCCGACGGCGTCGGGGGCACCGCCGCCTCGGCGTTCAGTGTCGCGACGACGGTGGCCGCGACCGTGACCGCGATGACGGGAACCAGGGTGAACGCTCTTTTCCAGCCACCGCGCCGCGGTCTTGCGGATCTCAAGCGCATGTCTGACCTCCGGGGAAAGGCGTGCTTTCGCACGTCCGCCAGGACATCCCCGGAGGCCACCGCGGGAGGCGTGATGCCGGCGCGCGCCGGCCTGCCCCGCGTGACGGGCGCACGGGGATGTCATGCGCACAGCTTCCCGACCGGTCCGACGTTCGACAAGATGGCCGACACGTCGAGGTCGACCCTCTTGAAGCCCTCGTGAACACGGCCCTGCGCGCCGCCGAGTTCTGCTCGGGCGCCGCCGGGGCCCCCGTCTGGGGTTCCCCTGCACGGGGCGCGTCCCCGCCCCGTCCGGGGTCCCCCGGCGCGAGGCGGGGGGCCCCCCCCGCCGGCACAGGGCGGGGGCACACGGGGGCGCCGGCGCGGGGGGGGGGGCGGGGGGGGGGGGGCGCGCGGGGGGGGGGGCGGGCGCCCCCGCGGGGG
>NZ_JAIUKE010000206.1 GCF_020176795.1 Streptomyces sp. 8L | reverse complement strand
CCAGTGCCCACTGCCCATGAAGCAGTCGGTCCTCGGCGCGATGCGCGCGGTGCTGCGTCCCGGCGGGCGGCTCGTGGTCCGGACACGGACCGGGCCCTCCGGCGCGGTGCGATCCGCCGACGACAGCGCCGCGGTCGCGTACCGGCGTGCGAGCGGTTCGTTCAAGACCGGGGGGCGGCGCGCGTCCGAGGCTGCCCGCATGACGGAACAAGCACCTTTCACGCCTGCCATGGGCCGCTTCGCGCCCACACGCCTCTACGACCCGGTGGCCTCCCTGATGCGCGAGCGGCTGTGGCGCAGCCTGCTCGTCACGTACGCGGCCCCCAGGCCCGATGATGTGATCGTCGATGTGGGCTGCGGCACCGGCTCACTGGCGCTGTTCCTGCACCGCGTCGAGCCGCGTGCGCGCGTCATCGGCGTCGACCCCGACCCCGAGGTGCTGGCGCTCGCGCGCCGCAAGGCCGGCCTGGCCGACACCGCGGTCGAGTGGCGGACCGGCATGGGCGACGCGCTGCCGGACATCCTCGGGGACGTCGGTCCTGTGGACACCGCGGTCTCCAGCCTCGTCCTCCACCAGTGCCCACTGCCCATGAAGCAGTCGGTCCTCGGCGCGATGCGCGCGGTGCTGCGTCCCGGCGGGCGGCTCGTGGTCGCCGACTACGGGCTGCAACGCAACCGGCGGATGCGCCTGGCCTTCCGCCTCATACAGCTCGCGGACGGCGCAGCCGACACCCGGCCGAACGCCGACGGCGTCCTGCCCCGATTGATGTCCGAGGCCGGGTTCCGCGACGTGCGCGAGGCCGAGGTCGTCTCAACGCTCAGCGGTTCGATCTCGGTCTACGTCGCGCGCCGGGACTGACGGGCGGAGCGCGGGCAGCACGGCCGCGGGTGTGAGCCCCATCATCGCGCCCATCTGCCGGGTGAAGTGGGCCTGGTCCGCGAAACCGCTGGTGGCCGCGGCCTCGGCAAGCGACTGGCCCTGGCGCAGCGCCTCGACCGCGCGGCGCAGCCGCAGCCAGACACGCAGGCGCGGCAGAGGCATGCCCAGCTGGTGCCGCGCCAGGGCGCGCAGGCGCTGCGGGGACAGGCCCACGCCCGCGGCCAGTTCCGGCATCGGGATCGGCCGGCCCGCCAGCGTGCCCATCGCCGCGAGCAGCCGCGGGTCCAGCTCGCGGGAAGGGGGCGCCACGGCGCGACGGACCTCCGCCTCGTCCAGGGCGCGCAGCTCAGGGGCCGCGACGAGGCCGGCGCCACCGTACTCGCGCAGCCGGTCCGCGAACGCGCACTGCGGCTCGATGTAGAAGGTGAGCAGGCCCGCGGTGGCGAGCATCCGGTGCCGGGCCAGCGGCGGCACGACGAGCGCCTCGGCGCGGTGCCTGATCCCGGCGGCGTCCACCATGGCCACCTCGCCCTGGAGAGCGATGGCGATCTGGAAGGCGGCGTGGCCGTGACAGGCGCCTCCCGGCGACGGCCCCCGGTACATCGCGTAGCCCTCGCGGACGGCGAAGCTCCGCTCCGCCTCTTCCCCCGTAGTCACCCCCGTGATGCTGCCAGACCCCGGACGGCCTCCACGAGGACGCCGCAGTACCGCCAAGAACCGTGTGCCCGCGGCGCCTTCGAAGCGGCGCGGCGCATCCCGCGCGGGGACATCGAGGGGCGGAGGAGCCACCCGCTTCCGATCGGCGCTGGCCACGTCGCGCAACCGCCCTCTACGGTCGAGGCCATGCGTATCCGAATCGTCGACGCCTTCACCGACCGCGCCTTCCGGGGCAACCCGGCCGGTGTGCTGCTGCTGGACTCCGACCACTTCCCCTCCGAGGCCTGGCTGGGGCAGGTGGCCGCCGAAGTGAACCTGTCGGAGACCGCGTTCGCCCATCCCCTGCCGGCCGGCGGCTCAGCCGACTGGGCCCTGCGCTGGTTCACACCGGCCACCGAGGTGTCCCTGTGCGGTCATGCCACTCTGGCCACAGCGCACGTCCTGCGCACCACGGGCCGGGCCGCCGGGCTCGTACGGTTCGCGACCCGCTCCGGTGTGCTGACCTCGGACGCGCACGAGGACGGCTCCCTGACCCTCGACTTCCCCACCTCCGAGCTGATCCCCGTCCCCGCGCCCGGCGGTACGGCGAAGGCGCTCGGCGCCGAGCCGCTGTCGGTGCACGACACGTCGGAGCGCATCGGGGACCTGCTGGTCGAGCTGGCCGACGAGCGGACCGTACGGGAGCTGGCGCCGGACCACGACGCGCTGGCGCGGCTGTCCGACCGGGGCGTGATCGTCACCGCAGCCGGGGCACCGGGCGGGGACCACGACTTCGTGTCGCGCGCCTTCTTCCCCGGGGTCGGCGTCACGGAGGACCCGGTCACGGGCAGCGCGCACACGGCGCTGGCCCCGTTCTGGTCGGCCCGCCTCGGCCGGAGCGAACTGACGGGCTACCAGGCCTCCGCGCGCGGCGGACTGGTGCGTACGCTCCTGCGCGGCGACCGTACGCTCCTGACGGGTACGGCGGTCACGGTGATCGACGGCGAGCTGCTCCCCGAGCCGCCGGCCGTCGTGTGAGGCCGGACGCCGGCCGGGCCCGGGCGGCTGTTCAGATCGTGGGCAGCCAGCTGACGTGCCCGGCCAGCACCGCGTACCCGACGAAGGCGCCGATGTCCATCAGGGAGTGCGCGACGACCAGCGGCCCGACCCGGCCCCACCTGCGGTAGAGGAGCACGAACACGATGCCCATGACCATGTTGCCGACGAAGCCGCCGAGCCCCTGGTAGAGGTGGTAGGAGCCGCGCAGCAGGGCGCTGCCGGCGAGCGCTGCCATCGGGGTCCAGCCCAGCCGGTCGAGCCGCCGGAGCAGGTAGCCGACCACGACGACCTCTTCGAGGATCGCGTTCTGCACCGCGGACACCACCAGCACCGGGTATTTCCACCACACGTCGGGCAGCGACTCGGGCACCACCGTGAGGTTGGCGCCCGAGCCCTGCGCGAAGAGGTAGAAGACGATGCCGACACCGCCCACGCAGGCGGCGATCGCGGCGCCCCACCCCAGGTCGAACAGGGGCTTGCGCCGGTCGAAACCGATCGTCCGCAGGCTGCTGCCCTCACGGAAGAGCAGATACGCGACGAGTACCACCGGTACGAGGGCGGTGGCGATGTCGAACAGCTGCCAGGTGAGGTCGAGCCACGGCCGGCCCGGCGCGGCCGACGCGTTCAGGTTGGCGGCCTGGTGCTTGAGCGAACCGCCCTTGGTGACCGAGCCGACGAAGCTGATGAGCGCGGACACCCCGCTCGCACCGAGGGACAGCGCGAGCACGATCAGGGTCTCGGTCCGCAGCGCCGCGCGGGACAGAGCCGGGATCGTCGTCTCTCCGGGGCGGGAATCGGTCACGGGCCCTGCCTCCACCTGCACTCCGGCCTCCACGGGTACGCGTCATGGTCGGCGCGCGCGGCCGACGTGCACAAGTTACGCCCGCCGGCTGTGCAACCGGCCCCGCGACCCGGCCGCCCCCGCCATGCGACGAGCGGCGGCCGACGGCCCGCCGCCGCGTCCGGGCCGCCGCCGCCGTGGTTCGCATGGGCCCGCGGCCGCGGCAGCCATCCGTAACGCCGCCCCCGGACCCGTGGCCTCCTGCGCGCCGCGTCCTACCCCGTGGGCAGCCGCCCCGACTCCTCGGGGCCGGGGAAGCCCACCGGCCAGGTGTGCACCGGGCTGCCGTGGTGCATCAGCTCGCAGTACCTGCGCGTGGTCGCGGCGAGTGCGGCGTCCCGCTCCAGGCCCGCGTCCAGCGCGCGGTGGAACGTGCCGATCTGCCAGGACGCCCCGTTCGTCCGGCGCTCGCACCGCTCCTCGATGACGCCGAGGTAGAGGTCGCGGTCGGCCGGTTCGATGTTCCACGCGTCGAGCCCGGCCGCCGCGAGCGGCAGCAGTTCGTCACGTACGAGGTCCACGACGGGGCGGGCGACGAGCCCTGACGACCTGCCGTGCCGCGGCCAGCGCAGCTCGGCCCCGATGCCGCCCCGGCAGGCCGTCTCGAAGTTCCGCGCCGCGACGGAGAACGGCATCCGGCGCCAGACGGGGTGGCTGTCCTCGGCGAGCGCGCGGACCAGCCCGTAGTAGAACGCGGCGTTGGCGATCACGTCGGTGACCGTGGGACCCGCGGGCAGCACCCGGTTCTCCACGCGCAGGTGCGGCACGCCGTCCGAGACCTCGTACACCGGCCGGTTCCAGCGGTAGACGGTGCCGTTGTGCAGGGCGAGTTCCTGGAGTGCGGGCACTCCCCCGTCGTCGAGGACCTTCTGCGGGTCCTCGTCGGACATGATCGGCAGGAGCGGCAGGAAGTAGCGCAGGTTCTCCGCGAAGAGGTCGTAGGGCGAGTCGATCCAGCGTTCGCCGAACCAGGTCCTCGGCCGCACGCCCTGGACCTGGAGTTCGGGCGGCCGTACGTCGGTGGCCTGCTCGAACAGCGGTGGCCTCGACTCGTGCCAGAGCTGCTTGCCGAAGAGGAAGGGCGCGTTGGCGCCGAGTGCGATCTGCACGGCCGCCACCGCCTGCGCCGCGTTCCACACATCGGCGAACCGTTCCTGCGTGACCTGGAGATGCAACTGCACCGACGTGCACGCGGCCTCGGGGGTAATCGAGGGAGAGGTGGCCACCAGCCGTTCGGCCCCCTCGATGTCGAGGAGGAAGTCCTCGCCGCGCGCGGCCCTCATCTGGTCGTTGAGAAGTGTGTAGCGGTCGACGGCGGAGAGGCTTCCCGATCCGACGTCGCGGTGCGCGAGCGTGGGCAGAATTCCCACCATCACGATCCCGGCGTCGACCTCCTGCGCTTTGCGGTGGGCATATCCGAGGCCCGCGCGCAGCTCCTCCGCGAGCTGATCGAGAACGCGGCCGTCCAGACGGTGCGGTGCGATATTGACTTCGAGGTTGAACATGCCGAGCTCGGTCTGGAAATCGCGACTCGCGATGCGGCCGAGCACCTCGTGGTTCATCATCCTGGGCAGGCCGTCGGCGCCGGCCAGATTCAGCTCGATCTCCAGACCGATCAGATTCCTGGGCTTGTCGAAGCGTTTCTCGGCGAGCAGCCTCCCGAGCACCGAGAGACACTGCCGCAGCCTCTTGCGGTACTGCTCGCGGCCGGCCAGGTCAAAGCCGTCCGCGTCGACCTTCTCACCCATCGACCTGTCCTCCTCGGCGTGGACGGCCCCCCGGCGGTGCGCGCGTCTCGCTCGATAATGCCCGCGCGCGCTGATCCCTAACGCGCCCGAAGCCGCCGCGGGAGGCGGCCTCCGGGACGGGCCACCGAGCGGCCGGGCGGCCGCCTCGGCGAGGCGCCCTTCTGGCATACGCCTGGGCTCGTTAGCATAGGCATGCATCGGCGTATGCACGGACGGATGCAACGGCGCTCATTGCTCCGGTCGCTCCGGAAACCGCGGCGGCGCGCGTGGCGGTACGGGTGCGAGCATGTGCCCGCCGCATAGGGCACGGGCATGGCGGAGCCGTAGGGTACGCAATGCCGCGCGAAATCGCGGTACATGTTTCGGCCGTCCGGCGGAGCCGGATCACCGCAGGCCGGAAGCGGTGCGCTCATAATCCTTCCAGCAAATCACCGCGGAGGAACGGCCGAATAGTGGCTTGCCCGCAATAGTCACGACAGCTAGCAGAAACATCGTGTGAACACGCGTCGTATAAACTTCGCGGACGAGGTGGAAAGCGGGCGCAAGGTCCCAGGCCCCGGAGCGCGTTTCCGAGCCCGCACGCCGACAGAGCCGTCCGCACCTCCTTCGCACCCGCGCTGCACCCTGTCTCCTGAGCGAGAGGCAACCCACCATGCCGCTGCATGTCCCTCCAGTACCCGCACCCGCCCTGCGCAGCATTCTCACCGCTCTCGGCTCCCCCACCGCCGTTCGAGAGGCCCCGACCCCGGCCCTCCGGTCCGCGCAGGGACCGCTGAGCCCCGAACTCCCGCTTCCCGTCCATGTGCTCGACGACCCCGAGGTGCTCGCGGCACCGGCCCTGCTCGACGGTGCGGACACCGCCCCGCACACGCGGCTGACCGGGTGGCGCTTCACGATCCGCGCCGGGGACCGGCTGGTCGCCGCCGCCGACACGATGCTCACCCCCGACGGCTGGGCGTTCTCCCGGTTCTTCGAGGGGCCGTACGTGACGGCGACGGAGCGGGCCCTGCGCCAGGCCGAGGTGCTGGGAACCCCGTACCAGCCGCGGCTGCTCTCCGTACCGGGGCTGTACATGCTGATGCTGTGGCTGCACGGCGACCCGGAGGCCGACCCGGCCACCGGCGCCGTGGCCCCGGGCGACCTGCTGGTGCCGCTCGCGCCCGCGCCCCCCGGGTTCGCCGCGCACCGGCCGCACCGCGCGGCTGAACTGCTTCCGGTGATCGGTCTGCGGCTCGCTCCCGCGCCTCTCCTGCGCACCCCCGTCTGATCCCGGACGCAGCGGCTCAGCGGCGCCCTCCGGCCCACCGGCCGGGGGGCGCTTCGCGTACCCGTGTCGGCACCGGGACGACGGTGGCGCCGCCCGTCCGCGGCGTATTCGCCCGGGCGCTTCGTCTACGGTCCGCCAACCGTCCTCGGAGAATGCCGAGTTGGGCGGAACCGGCCGACCGGGTGAGCGTGTCCCGGCCGAGGACAACGTGCTGCGGCGAAATCCCCGCCGTTGCCTCGCGCGGGGTGACACTGGGTCCTGACCACACAGACGGGGGCGGTCCCGCAGCCCGTACAGCGCTCGACACCGGGCGCCGCGCGGTCCCCGCGCGGGGATCGTCCACGCATGACAACCCGGGACACGCACCCCCGGAACACGGCAGTCTCCACCTCGCAGCGAGAGAATCCGCCCATGTGCCAGCACCAGCCAGTCTGTCCGACAGCCGACTCCGCCGACCGCGAGGCCGCCCGTCCGGTGGTGAGCCGCCCGGAGCAGGGATGGAGTCTGCTCTGCAACGGCGTCGTCCTGTTCGAGGACACGGGTGAGCTGCTGCCGGACGGGCAGATCATCGGTCCGCACCGCGCGCCCCGCGGCGACCGGGTCACCGCCGCGGCCTGATCCCGGCCCCGGCGGCCCGCCCCGGACGTCCGGGCGGCCGGGACGCCCGGTGCCGGGGCAGCGGCGGTCCGCTCAGTTCTCGTACGCGTCGAGCGGAGGGCAGGAGCACACCAGGTTGCGGTCGCCGAAGGCGCCGTCGATGCGGCGCACCGGCGGCCAGTACTTGTCCGCCGCCGAGACACCGGGCGGGAAGACCGCGACGTCACGGCTGTACGGGTGCGCCCACTCGCCACCGAGTACGGCCGCCGTGTGCGGCGCGTTGCGCAGCGGGTTGTCGTCCGCGCTCCACTCGCCGGACGCGACCTTCTCGATCTCCGCCCGGATCGCGATCATCGCCTCGCAGAACCGGTCGAGCTCCCTCAGGTCCTCGCTCTCGGTCGGCTCGATCATCAGCGTCCCCGCGACCGGGAACGACATGGTCGGCGCGTGGAACCCGTAGTCGATCAAGCGCTTCGCGATGTCGTCGACACTGACGCCGGTCGCCTTGGTCAGCGGCCGCAGGTCGACGATGCACTCGTGTGCGACCAGCCCGGCGGGGCCGGTGTAGAGCACCGGGTAGTGCGGCTCAAGGCGCTTGGCGATGTAGTTCGCCGCGAGCACCGCGACCTGGGTGGCGCGCGCGAGGCCCTCGCCGCCCATCAGGCGCACGTACGCCCAGGAGATCGGGAGGATGCCCGCCGAGCCGAACGGCGCGGCCGAGATCGGGCCGACCCCCGTCTCGGGACCGGCCGCGGGCTGGAGCGGGTGGTTCGGCAGGTACGGCGCGAGGTGCGCCCGCACTCCGATCGGGCCGACGCCGGGGCCGCCGCCGCCGTGCGGGATGCAGAACGTCTTGTGCAGGTTCAGGTGCGACACGTCGGACCCGAAGCGGCCCGGCTTCGCGAGGCCCACCAGCGCGTTGAGGTTGGCGCCGTCCACGTACACCTGGCCGCCCGCGTCGTGCACGGTCGCGCAGATGTCGCCGATCTGCTCCTCGAACACACCGTGGGTGGAAGGGTAGGTGACCATGAGGACGGCCAGCTCGGAACCGTACTGTTCGATCTTCGCGTGCAGGTCGTCCACGTCGACGTCGCCCGACTCGCTGGTCTTCACGACGACGACCTTCATGCCCGCCATCACCGCGCTGGCCGCGTTGGTGCCGTGCGCGGACGAAGGGATCAGGCAGACCGTACGGCCGGTGTCGCCGTTGGCGCGGTGGTAGGCGCGCACCGCGAGGAGACCCGCGAGCTCGCCCTGCGAACCGGCGTTGGGCTGGAGGGAGACGGCGTCGTAGCCGGTGACCTCGGCGAGGCGCTCCTCCAGCTCACGGATGAGGGTGAGGTAGCCCTGCGCCTGCTCGGCGGGCGCGAACGGGTGCAGCGCCCCGAACTCCGGCCAGGTGACCGGCTCCATCTCGGTGGTGCCGTTCAGCTTCATCGTGCAGGAGCCGAGCGGGATCATGCCGCGGTCGAGCGCGTAGTCCCGGTCGGACAGGCGGCGCAGGTAGCGCAGCATGGCCGTCTCGGAGCGGTGGCTGTGGAAGACCGGGTGCGTCAGGTAGTCGTCGCCGCGCAGCAGACCGGCCGGCAGCGCGTCGACGGCCTCGGCGTCGAGCGCCTCGATGTCGCCCTGCACGCCGAAGGCGGCCCACACGGCGGTGAGCTGGGCGCGCCCCGTGGTCTCGTCGCAGGCGACGGAGACATGGTCGGCGTCGACCAGCCGCAGGTTGACGCCGCCCTCCCGGGCCCCGGCCACGATGTCGGCGGCCCGGCCCGGCACGCTGAGGGTGAGGGTGTCGAAGTACGCGTCCTCGGTGGCCTCCACGCCGCCCGCGCGCAGGCCCGCGGCGAGGACGGACGCGTACCGGTGGGTGCGCCGCGCGATGTCCCGCAGCCCGTCGGGCCCGTGGTAGACGGCGTACATCCCGGCCATGACGGCGAGCAGCACCTGCGCGGTGCAGATGTTGCTGGTGGCCTTCTCCCGGCGGATGTGCTGCTCACGGGTCTGGAGTGCGAGGCGGTACGCCTTGTTGCCGTCGGCGTCCACCGAGACGCCGACGAGGCGCCCCGGCAGGCTGCGCGCGAACTTCTCGCGGACGGCCATGTAGCCGGCGTGCGGACCGCCGAAGCCCATGGGAACGCCGAAGCGCTGGGTGGTGCCCACCGCGATGTCCGCGCCCAGCTCGCCGGGCGGGGTGAGCAGGGTGAGGGCCAGCAGGTCGGCGGCGACGGTGACGATCGCGCCGAGCTCGTGCGCCCGCTCGATGACGGGACGCAGGTCGCGCACGGCGCCCGAGGCGCCCGGGTACTGGAGGAGAACGCCGAACACACCGCGCTCCGCGACATCGGCGGGGATGCCGTCGCCGAGGTCGGCGACGACGACCTCGACGCCGGCCGGCTCCGCACGGGTGCGGATGACCGCGACGGTCTGCGGCAGGGCGTCGGCGTCGACCAGGAAGACGCCCTTCTTGACCTTGCCGACGCGCCGTGCCAGCGCCATGGCCTCGGCCGCCGCCGTGCCCTCGTCCAGCAGGGAGGCACCGGAGGTGGGCAGCCCCGTCAGCTCCGCCACGACGGTCTGGAAGTTGAGCAGCGCCTCAAGACGGCCCTGCGAGATCTCCGGCTGGTACGGGGTGTACGCGGTGTACCAGGCCGGGTTCTCCAGCACGTTGCGCAGGATCACCGGCGGTGTGTAGGTGCCGTAGTAGCCGAGGCCGATCATCGGCGCCAGCACCTGGTTGCGGTCGGCGAGCGAGCGCAGTTCGGCGAGGACCTCCGCCTCGGTACGGGCCTCCGGCAGGTTCAGCGCCTCGGCGCTCTTGATGACATCGGGGACGGCGGCGGCGGTCAGCTCGTCCAGCGAGCCGTAGCCGACCTGCGCGAGCATCTTGGCCTGGGCCCCTGCGTCGGGGCCGATGTGGCGCTGCTCGAAGGGGATGCCGCGCTCCAGCTGTGCGAGCGTCATGCGGTGGGCGGTCATGTGCGGAGGCCTCCTGGTCGACGCGACCTGCGTGGGGCGCCACTCGGCAGTGGTGCCGGACGGCCTCCCCCTCTGTCATACGACCTGAGAGCTTCACCGGCTCGTCGCCCGCCTTCGGCACGGTCCGGTTTTCACCGTCGGTGAGAACGGATGCCGTCGACGTCCGTCCTGCTTTCCAGAGTGACCTCGTCCGTGCGGTACGGGTGCCTGAGAGATTCCGGGGAGGATTTGCTCCTTCGGCGCCTCCGGCGGGGTGCCGGAGGACTCTCCCGCGCGGGGTCAGTAGCCGCCTGCCAGCCTACCAGCGGAGCTCTTGAGGCCGATTTCCGGCCGCTTGACCTGGTCCGGGACGGGACACACGGGTCTTTGCGGGGGCCGCTCCCCCGGCCCCCGAGTGGACGAGCCCCTCGATGTGGCCTTTTGTAGTGTCTGAAGTATTTGCAGGGAATTGCGACCAATTGGAGGGACCGTGGAGACAGACATCGATCCGCGCAGTCTGATCGGCCGCAAGGCGTTCGACCGTGCGGGACACAAGATCGGCACGGTGGACGAGGTGTACCTGGACGACGCAACCGGCGTACCCGAGTGGGCGGCCGTCCGCACGGGCCTGTTCAGCAGGGACGCCTTCGTGCCGCTGGAGCCGAGCACCCTGGAGAAGGACACCCTGCGCGTCCCCTTCGAGCGCTCCCTCATCAAGGACGCCCCGGACTTCGGGGTGGGCCGCCACCTCTCGCCCGAGCAGGAACTCCAGCTCTACCACCACTACGGTCTCGAACTTCCCGCCGCCGGCAGGCCGGAAGCCCCCGCGTCGCGCTCGGACAAGGACCGCGAACGGGACTTCGGAAAGGTCGCCGGCCAGGACGAGTGACCCGCCGCGTCACGCCACGACCGACCCGCCTCCGCCGCACGCCAGGGGCCCGTCGTACGCCAGGGGCTCGCCGTACACCAGGGACCCTTGCGAAGTAAGGGGCCCGTGCGACGTCAGGGGCCCGCACCACCGGACGAGGGGCTCTGTCCGGCGGGGCGGCGGCGCGAGCCGGGGCGCTCACCGCCGCCGGGCCGCCACCGGCCGCTACCGGCCCTCCGGGACCAGCGGCAGCGGGTCCGAAAGCTCCAGCGCGGGATCGTCCAGCCAGAAGGTCCGTACCCGGCCCACCGGGGAGCCCGGCTGCTCGAAGCGCACGGTGACGCGGCGCGCCCCGCTGCCCTGCACCCAGCCCGGCCCGTGGACCGCGTGCCGTACATCGTGGCCCGCCGGGAACCGCCGCTCGCCCCGTGCCGTCTCCGAGGCCTCCGCAGGGCCCACCGGCGGCGGCACGCGCTCGGAGGCCGCCGCGGGCTCGTCGGGCAGCGGAAGCGGCGCCTCCGTGGCCCCCGTACCCGACTGGGCGAACAGGTCCTCCTGCGTGAAGTCCGCGAGCCCCGTCACGCCCACGCCCAGCAGCCGGACGCCACCCGTCGTGTCCACCGCCTCCAGCAGGCGCCCGGCCGCCTCCCGCACCACGGCGGCGTCGTCCGTGGGACCGCGCAGCGTCTCCGAGCGGGTCAGCGTCGAGAAGTCGTACCTGCGCACCTTGAGCACCACCGTCCTGCCCGACCTGCCGGCCTCCCGCAGCCGCCGCACACACCGCTCCGCCAGCCGCTCCACCTCCGCCCGCACCCGCACCCGGTCGTGCAGGTCGACGTCGAAGGTGTCCTCCACGGACACGGACTTCGCGTCCCGGTCGGAGACCACGGGCCGCTCGTCGAGGCCGAGGGCCATCCGGTAGAGCGACAGGCCGTGCGCCCTGCCGACCAGGCGGACGAGCTCGTCCTCACCCGCCTCCGCGAGGTGCGCGACGGTCGTCATGCCGGCCCGCCGCAGGTGGTCGCCCGTCGCGGGGCCGACACCCGGCAGCGTCCTGACGGGCATGGGCCCCAGCAGGTCGCGCTCCGTGCCCGGCTCGATCAGCACCAGGCCGTCGGGCTTGGCCTCCTCCGAGCCGATCTTCGCGAGCATCTTGGACCCCGCGAGGCCGACGGACCCGCACAGGCCGGTCACCGCCCGGATGTCCGCGCGCAGCCGCTCGCCCGCGGCCCGCGCGGAGGCGCTGTCCCCGGCCGACCCGCCGGCCTCCAGGTCCACGAACGCCTCGTCCAGGCTGAGCGGCTCGACGAGCGGTGAGAGCCGCCCCAGCAGCTCCATCACCTGGCCGCTGATCGCGCGGTAGAGGGTGAAGCGCGGCACCAGATACGCCGCGTTCGGCGCGAGCCGCCTGGCCTGCGCCATCGGCATCGCCGAGTGGACTCCGAACCGCCGTGCCTCGTACGAGGCGGTCGCGACGACACCCCGCGGCCCGAGCCCGCCGACCACGACGGGCTTGCCCCGCAGGCTCGGCTTGGACGCCTGTTCCACCGAGGCATAGAACGCGTCCATGTCCAGGTGGAGGATCGTCGGCGCGCGTCTCATACCCTCGATGCTGCCGCAGGGGTCTGACAACGCGCCCACCGGCGCGCGGCGCGGGTGCGGGCGGCGCCCGTGGCCGGGGTGGGCCGGTGGGCGCGCCCGCCGGTCAGACGGCCCGGTCGCGCCGCCTGCGCGCCAGCTCGTCGGCCGGGTTGTTGCCGACGAGCGTCTCGCCGGTGTCGACGCGCTCGCCGTGCAGCTGCGAGAGCGCCGCCTCGACGTCCCGCCACACCACGCCGACGGCGATCCCGAAGACCCCCTGACCGCACTGGAGCAGCGAGACGACCTCGTCGGGCGACGTGCACTCGTGGACGGTCGCGCCGTCGCACATGAGCGTCATCCGGTCGAGATCCTTGAAGCCGCGCTCCCGCAGGTGCTGGACGGCGGCCCGGATGTTCTGGAGGGCCACACCGGTGTCGAGGAACCGCTTGACGATCTTGAGGACGACCACGTCGCGGAAGCTGTACAGCCGCTGCGTACCGGAGCCGTAGGCGGGCCGCACGCTCGGCTCGACGAGCCCGGTGCGCGCCCAGTAGTCCAATTGGCGGTAGGTGATCCCCGCCGCCGCACAGGCCGTGGGTCCCCGGTAGCCCACGCTCTCGTGGGTGGGGTCGACCGAACTGCCGTGAAGCCGGTACGTACTCGCCGCCGTACCGTCGCCGCTGCTTCTCACGCCGACCTCCGTCCTTGACCTGCCTTCACGACGGTAGGCAGTCACTCGGGGTGCGTCAACGATCGCCGCACTCGCCACGCCGAGTGATAATCACCCTGAGGGTGGTTTGGCGTGCCCCGTTTCGGGGAAAAGCTGCTCGAATTGCCTGAGCCACAGCATGATAGCCGCCGACGCGGTACCGGAAGTCTCCGGATCGGGGGGGGGGGGGGGGGGGGGGGGGGGGGGGGGGGGGGCGGGGGCCCCCCCCCCCCCCCGGGCCCCCCCCCCCCCCGCCCCCGCCCCCCCCGGGCGGGGGGGGCCCCCCCCCCCGGGGGGCGGCCGCCCCCCCCTTCTCCGCCTCACTGGCTGTTCGTCCCGAAATCCTCCGGTGAGATCTGGTCGAGGAACTCGCGGAACTTCTCCACCTCGTCCTCCTGCTCGTCGGGGATCGCGATTCCGGCGTCGTCGAGCACACCGTCGCTGCCGTAGATCGGCGTTCCCGTGCGCAGGGCGAGCGCTATGGCGTCGGACGGCCGCGCGCTCACCTCGACTCCGCTGGCGAAGACCAGCTCCGCGTAGAAGACCCCTTCGCGGAGGTCCGTGATGCGCACTTCCGTGAGCTCCTGGCCCACTGCCTCAAGGACATCCTTGAAAAGGTCGTGCGTCAGCGGTCTTGCCGGTGCCATGCCCTGCTGGGCGAAGGCGATGGCGGTTGCCTCCCCCGGTCCGATCCAGATGGGGAGGTACCGATCGCCTCCCACTTCACGCAGGAGCACGATCGGCTGGTTGGAGGGCATTTCCACCCGGACACCCACAACGTCGAGCTCGTTCACACAGCAACCCTAGGACGTGCCCGGCAGGTTTGGGTAGTCGGGCACCGTCGCGATCAGTGGAGCCGGCCACCGAGCGCCGTGCGCACGAGCGCCGCGTGCAGTCGTACGGACAGCCCGGCGAGCTCCCGCGTGGTGGCCTCCGCATGCGCTCTGGTCTGCGGGTTACGGTGCCGGCGCAGCGGCGCGACGACCTGCTCGACCAGCCCGGCCTCCCGTTCGGCGGCCGCCTTCATGACCCGCAGATGACGCGGTTCGAGACCGAATCGGCCGAGATCCGCCACCAGTCTCGCCACGGTGACGGCGTCCGCGTCGTAGCTGCCGTCCTCCAGCGCGGCGACCAGGCCGTAGGACTCCCACTCCGAGAGCTCGTCCTCGCCGACCTCCAGGGCGGCGAGGAGCTCCGCGCGCCCGACCCGGCCGGCCGTCGGCTGCTCGTCGGCGGGCTCCGCGGGGACGGGCCAGCCGTCCCTGCGGTCCCGCTGGGGGCCCGGCAGCACCACGTGCTCACCGCGGCCGAGCGCCTCCAGATGCTCCTTGATGACCTTCAGGGGAAGATAGTGGTCACGCTGCATGCGCAGCACCAGCGCCAGGCGCTCGACGTCCTGCGGGCTGAACTTGCGGTAGCCCGAGGGCGTCCTGCGCGGCTCCACCAGGCCCTCCGCCTCCAGGAAGCGGATCTTCGAGATGGTGACTTCGGGGAACTCGTCGCGCAGCCTCCCGAGCACCGCTCCGATGCTCACCAGCGGATCGGCCGCCGGGGGGGGGGCCCGGGCGGCACCGCCCTTCGGTGTACGCAACATGGTCTCTCCGGGGGTCACACGCCCCGCTGGCTCGCGTAGAAGACCAGTCGGTACTTGCCGATCTGGACCTCGTCGCCGTTCGCCAGCAGGACCGAGTCGATCCGCTCACGATTGACGTAGGTGCCGTTGAGGCTGCCCACATCGGAGACGGTGAACAGGCCGTCCGCGCCCCTGCGGAACTCCACATGCCGACGCGAGACCGTCACGTCGTCGAGGAAGATGTCGCTCTGCGGGTGGCGGCCGGCCGTCGTCAGCTCGCCGTCCAGCAGGAAGCGGCTGCCCGAGTTGGGCCCCCGGCGCACGATGAGCAGGGCGGAACCGAACGGCAGCGCCTCGACGGCGGCCTGCGCCTCGGGGCTCAGCGTGGGCAGCTGCGTCTGTCCCGTGCTCTCCGGGTCGTACGCCTCAAGGCCGGAGATCGAGATCGTCGACGTCGTCTCCGCGGGGCGCTCGCTCGGAGCGCCGGCCCGCAGCGGCGCGCCGCAGTTCGAGCAGAACCGGCTGGCCTCGGCATTCCGATGGCCACATCTCGTGCAAACCAGGGCCGACATGGCGGGGTCCTCCTGCCGTGGCTGCCCCGCCCGTGGGTCGGTCGCGAACGAGGCCGTGGGAAAGTCTCCACTCGTACTTGAGGCTGACGGTTCCCCGAAACCTATGCGGCCTTGCCCGGCAGGGTCAACAGACGACGCGCCGGGGCCGCCCGCCGCACCGCCCAGCTGGTCACGGAAGAGGGGGCGCTCGCCGCCCTGCTCCTCACCCTGACTCTGACCCTGGCGTGCCGCACGATGACGGGCGTTGCCGCCGTCCTCGCGGGACCTCTTGCCGAACAACTTCGCAAACCAATTCACGGGCGATTCCCCTTGACCGAAACAGACCCGCCCGTGGGGCAGGACGACATATCACTGAACACGCCTGCCGACCCGGACATATTGACAGCGTCCGTATGCACCGAACAGTTTCCACCACACATCACGTTGATCGTGCGTCGACCCCCCGCAACCTCTTGCCCGCGCGGCACCGGCGCCATGCACCCCCGCGTCACCGCGAGGACGACCGAGCGTAGCCAGGCTGCTTCGCCGGTCGCAAGGCGTCCACAACGACCTTCTCCGAGCCGGTCACTGTGGCTGTGGCCTGCTCCTTCTCCAATGTCTGCACCACGCCGCCCGGGATGTTGAGGGCGGGCTCCAGGTCCTGGGGCCGGCCGATCGCGGTGAAACGGTACGGCTGAGTGACCGCCCTGCCGTCCACCTCGATGTGGCCCTCCGTTCCCGTGAAGTCGGTGTCCGCGACCACGCGGACACCGTTCACCTGGATGGCTTCCGCGCCCGCGGCCCGCAGTTCCTGCACCGTGTCGAGCAGCATGTCGGCCGCCACCGTGTGCCGTGCGTCGTGCACGGACAGAGTGATCCCGGGCCCCTCCGCCGCCGTCGTACCGGCGAGGATGCCGAGTTGCTGCTCCTTCTCACGCGTCTGCTTGCGGGCCTCCTCCGCCTGGTCCGAACTGTTCTCAAGTCCCGTCCGCTGGTCCACGAGATCCTGCTTCTCGTCCTCAAGACGCTGGGTGCGGTTGTCCAGTTCATCGAGGATACGGACAAGATCCTCCTGACGCGCGCCCCGCAGCGCGCCGCTGTCGCTGTGCGACCTGACCTGGACGGCGAGCCCGAGGCCGAGGACGAACAGCAGCACCGCCACCGTCAGCTGGGCCCGGGTGGCGCGCGGCGGCCACAGTCCCGCCGCGAGCCGCTGCCGCCCCGTGGGGCGCGGCGCGGCGGCGCCCTCGCCCGGTCCGTCCCCGGAACTGCCCGGTTCCACCGGGGTGTTGTGCGTACTCACGCCGTCACGCCCGGAAGACGTGCCGGCGGATCGCCGCGGCGTTGGAGAAGATCCTGATGCCGAGCACGACCACGACTCCGGTGGACAACTGCGAGCCGACGCCCAGCTTGTCGCCGAGGAAGACGATCAACGCGGCGACCACGACGTTCGACAGGAACGACACGACGAAGACCTTGTCGACGAAGATGCCGTCGAGCATGGCACGCAGCCCGCCGAAGACCGCGTCGAGCGCGGCGACGACGGCGATCGGCAGGTAGGGCTCGACCACCGCCGGCACCTCGGGCCGGACGAACAGTCCGACCACGACTCCCACGACGAGGCCAAGTACGGCGATCACGATGTGCCCTTCCCACTCTTCCCTGTCTTCGCCGCGGCGGCCGGTGTGCCCCCGCCGCCGGCCGCCGCGGTGGCCGGCACCGGCTTCGCGGTCCTTACGATCAGGCTCGGCGCCGCGGGCAGCCGTACGTCGTCCTGTGCGGAGAGGGACGTACGGATGCCGAAGTCGCTCTTCAGCGACTCCAGATATCTGCCGTCGGCGCTGCCGCGGAACGCGGACGCCAGCTTCGCGCCATCCCCCACCGCGAGCACCGTGTACGGCGGCACCAGCGGCCTGTTGTCGACCAGTATGGCGTCACCGGCGGCGCGGATGGCCGAAAGCGCCGTGAGCCGGCGTCCGTTGACGGAGACCGCCTCGGCGCCGGACGCCCACAGGCCGTTGACGACACGCTGGAGGTCGCGGTCGCGCACCCGGCCCGTGTCGGAGAAGTCCTCGATCTCGCGGGGGCCGGCCCCGCCGTCCGACTCGGTGTCCTTCGCGTCGTCCACGACGAGCTTCACACCGGGACCGTGCACGTCGCTCGCACCGGCCAGCAGCGACACCAACTGGCCGCTGTCCGAGCCGGGTTGGTTGAGCGCGGCGCGCTGGCGCCGGCCGACGTCCGTGCGCAGGGCGTCGACGTCGCTCTCCAGCGCGTCCGCGTGCTTCGTCTCGCTGCCGACCCGGTCGATCAGCTCCTGGCGTTCCTTCGCCACCGCGGGCGCCGCGTGCCGCGTCTGCGCGGCCCCCAACGTGACCACCAGCGCGGCCAGTACGAGGCCTCCGCCGAGCCACAGCTTCGCCCGCAGCGTACGCGGGAGCCCGGCCTCGCCCGACCGCCCGCGGGCCGCGGCCTCGGCGTATCCGTCGTCGAGGCTGTGGTCCATCACGTTGGTCAGCAGCGACATCGACGCGTCCGGGCGTGCGCGCCCCGCGTCGGTGCTCCGTGTGGGGGACTGCTGCGGCATGCCGCACATCGTCGCATGTCGCCACCACCGCCGACGAAACGGCCCCGGACAGCGACCGGGCCACGCCCGAGGACGTGGCCCGGCCCGAGGTCCTGAGGACTCCCGGCAGCGGTGTCAGTGCCCGGCGCTGTCCACGATGGAGGACCACTCGTCCAGCAGGGCCTGCGCGGAAGCGTCGTCCGGGCCCTCGGCCCACAGGTGCGTCACCGCTTCCGCCGGGTCGGGCAGCACCATCACCCAGCGCCCGTCGGCCTCGACCACCCGTACGCCGTCCGTGGTGTCGACCTGCCGGTCGCCCGCGGCCTCGACGACGGTACGCATCACGAGGCCCTTGACGGCCCACGGCGTGGCGAGGTCGCGCCGCAGCACGTGCGCCCGCGGGATGCGCGCGTCGATCTGGCTGAGTGTGAGCTGCGTACGCGCCACCAGGCCGATGAGGCGTACGAACGCCGCGGAGCCGTCCAGTACGCTGCTGAACTCCGGCACGAGGAACGCGCCGCGCCCGTCACCGCCGAAGATGGTGGTGTCCTCGCGGCCCACCCGGGTCAGGTCGTCGGGCGACGTCGTCGTCCACTCGACCTGCGTCCCGTGGTACGCGGCGACCTGCTCCGCGATGCGTGTCGTCGTGACCGGCAGGGCGACCCGGCCGCTGCGCCGCTCCGAGGCCACCAGGTCGAGCAGGACCAGCAGGGCCCGGTCGTCCTCGATGATCCGGCCGCGCTCGTCCACGAGGGAGAGCCGTTCGCCCACGGGGTCGAAGCGCACACCGAATGCGGCACGGGCGGAGGCCACGATCTCCCCCAGCCGCACAAGACCGGACCTGCGGGACTCGGGTGTCTCGGTGGGCCGCGACTCGTCGAGGCCCGGGTTGATCGTCAGCGAGTCGACACCGAGACGGCCCAGCAGGCTGGGCAGCACCAGGCCGGCGCTCCCGTTGGACGCGTCGACCACGACCTTCAGGTTGGCCTCGGCGATCCCCGTCGTGTCCACGCTGCGCAGCAGGGCGCCCGTGTACGAGTCGAAGATGCTGGAGGGGAACTGGAGGTCCCCGATCTCGCCGGGGAACGCCCTGCGGTACTCCTGGCGGGCATACACCCGGTCGAGCTTGCGCTGCCCCGCCTGGGAGAGGTCGGAGCCCCGCTCGTCGAAGAACATGATGTCCACCGAGTCCGGCACACCCGGCGTCGTACGGATCATGATGCCGCCCGCGCTGCCCCGGGCCGTCTGCTGGCGTGCCACCGGCAGCGGCACGTTCTCCAGGTCCCGTACGTCGATGGCACTCGACTGGAGCGACGAGATCACGGCCCGCTTGAGGGCTCGGGCACCACGGGAGTGGTCACGTGCGGTGGTGACCGTGGAACCCTTCTTCAGCGTGGTGGCGTACGCGCCGGCCAGCCGTACGGCGAGCTCCGGGGTGATCTCCACGTTCAGGATGCCGGACACACCGCGGGCCCCGAACAGATTCGCCTGTCCTCGGGACTCCCAGATCACCGACGTGTTGACGAACGCGCCCGCCTCCACCGTCTTGAAGGGGTAGACACGGACGTTGCCCTGGATGATCGACTCCTCGCCGACCAGGCACTCGTCGCCGATGACGGCGCCGTCCTCGATCCTCGCGGCGCGCATCACGTCGGTGTTCTTGCCGATCACACAGCCGCGGAGGTTGCACTGCGGCCCGATGTAGACATTGTCGTGGACGACCGACCGGTGGAGGAAGGCGCCGGCCTTGACGACCACATTGGACCCGATGACGGTGTGTTCCCGGATCTCCGCGTCGGCTTCGACCTTCGCGTAGTCGCCGATGTACAGGGGGCCGCGCAGGACCGCGTCCGGATGCACTTCGGCGCCCTCCGCGACCCAGACACCCGGCGAGATCTCGAATCCTTCGATCTCGACGTCGACCTTGCCCTCCAGGACGTCGGCCTGCGCCTTCTGGTAGCTCTCGTGGGTGCCGACATCCTCCCAGTAGCCCTCGGCGATGTAGCCGTAGACCTTCTTGCCGTCCTTCATGAGCTGGGGGAAGACGTCACCGGACCAGTCCACGGAGGTGTCGGCCTCGACGTAGTCGAAGACCTCCGGCTCCATCACGTAGATGCCGGTGTTGACGGTGTCGGAGAAGACCTGGCCCCAGGTCGGCTTCTCCAGGAACCGCTCGACCTTGCCCTCCTCGTCCACGATGGTGATGCCGAATTCCAGCGGGTTCGGCACACGGGTCAGGCACACCGTGACGAGCGCGCCCTTCTCCTTGTGGAAGGCGATGAGGTCGGTGAGGTCGAAATCGGTGAGAGCGTCACCGGAGATCACCAGGAAGGCGTCATCCTTGAGGGCCGCCTCCGCGTTCTTCACGCTGCCGGCGGTGCCGAGCGGTTTCTCCTCATTGGCGTAGGTGAGCTCCATGCCGAGTTCCTCACCGTCACCGAAGTAATTCTTGACGAGCGAGGCGAGGAACTGCACGGTCACTACGGTCTCGGTCAGCCCATGGCGCTTGAGCAACCTCAGCACGTGCTCCATGATGGGCCGGTTGGCGACCGGCAGGAGCGGCTTGGGCATGCTGGAGGTCATGGGGCGAAGCCGAGTACCTTCACCACCGGCCATTACGACGGCCTTCATGTCGGAAGAGTCCTCCTCGAAGAGACGATCTCGCCGACTTCACCCGTCAGGCCTGACCGGTCCTGGGATCAGGCGCGCGGGCGGCTCTGCGACGGTGCAAGGCCACGGTGACGGGATCAGCCGGTCACCGCGTCGGCGCTGACTAGCCGGCGGACCTGGACCACGTACAGAATCCCTGCCCACCAATAGAGGGTTGTACCCCATCCCGCGAACGCCCATCCGAAAACTTCGGCGAGTGATGCTAGCCATCCACTTCCGTCACTGAGCAACAGCAGCGGGAAGGCATACATCAAGTTGAAGGTAGCTGCCTTCCCGAGGAAGTTCACCTGGGGAGGCGGATAGCCGTGCCGGCGGAGAATGCCCACCATGACGAGGAGCATGAGCTCCCGGGCCAAAAGGACGGCTGTCAGCCACAGCGGCAGGATGTCGCGCCAGGTGAGCCCGACCAGCGTGGAAAGGATGTACAACCGGTCCGCGGCCGGGTCGAGGAGCCTGCCCAGGTTGCTGATCTGGTTCCAGCGGCGGGCGAGCTTGCCGTCGAGGTAGTCGCTGATACCGCTGAACGCCAGCACCAGCAGCGCCCAGCCGTCGGCCTTGGACTGTCCGAACTCGGGTCGGAGGATCAGCCACAGGAACACCGGCACGCCGACCAGGCGGGCCATGCTGAGGATGTTGGGGATGGTGAGTACCCGGTCCGTCTGTACACGGGTCTCCTGGACCTCCACCCGGGGGCCTCCTGTGGGAATGAGCCAACAATGCCTCCTGACCCTACCTGGAGGGTGACAGGCGCAGAGCGACGGGGTGGGAGCGACGGCCCTTCGTAGCGGGCGGGCCACGGGTCCGAGTCCTGACCGAGTCCGGTCCGGGGAAAAGCGTTCCGGTGAATGGGTCTGGATATATGGGTCTGGATATGCGGAAAGGGGGTTGCCACCCGGGAGCCCCGTCCCCCCAAAACACAAAATTTTTGGGGGGGGGGGACAGAACCCCCGCGGGCC
>NZ_JAIUKE010000205.1 GCF_020176795.1 Streptomyces sp. 8L | reverse complement strand
AAGGACGCCGGGCGGACCCCGCTCCGGCCGCCTGCCGAGCGGTGCGGTACGCCCGCCGGCGGCGTCCCGAGGCCGGACCCCGCGGTCGTGCCGCCGCCGGGCGCGGGCGGGGGCGGCGCCCCCCCGGCACCGGGCCGCCCCGCGCCCTCTGCCCGTACCGCCGGGACGTGCGGGTCCCCGAGACGACCCCCCTCGCGCGTCACCGGCCGTGCGTGCGGGACAATGTCGGGTGAGCATCGGGAGAGCGGGGGGCCCGAGCGCCCGGCACCACCGCGAGGCGACCACCTCGCGCACACCCCCCGCGCCACGAACAAGCGCCCACGACACAGCGCCACAGCAACGAGGAGCAACTCATGGCGGGCACGAGCCACGGACACACGCCGGCGGCCTGGACCGGCGTCATCATTTCCTTCGTCGGCTTCTGCGCCGGCGGGGTCTTCATGGTGGGCGACAGCCCGGTCGGCTTCTGGGCCAGCATGGGCGTCGTCATCCTCGGCCTCGTCGTCGGCGTGATCATGCGTCTGATGGGCCTCGGCATGCCGAAGGAGTCCGCCGAGATGCGCGAGGCGCGCGAAGCGGCCGGCCGCGCCCAGGTCACTGCCCGCACGCCCGCCGCTGAGACGCAGCAGCACGCCAGGGCCTGACGGCCTCACCGCCCCCTCGGGGGCGCGCACGAACGACCCCGGCCGCCACGGGTGGCCCGGCGGGACCCGCGACGCGACGACGGGACGGTGAGGACGCCATGGCGGCTCCGGTGACGCGGACACCCGCACGGCCGGCCCGGCGGCTGGCCACGCCGCTCGGCCTCCTCGCCGGGGCGGCGGCGGCCTTCACGTACGTGGGCCTCGTGAACCCCAACCACCCCGGCCACTACCCCGTCTGCCCCCTGTACGCGCTCACCGGCGTCTACTGCCCGGGCTGCGGGGGCCTGCGGTGCGCGCACGCCGTCGCCACCGGCGACCTCGCGACGGCGCTGCACGACAACGCGCTCGCCGTCGCGGGCTTCGCCGTCTGCGCCGTCCTGTGGGTGCGCTGGGTGTGGCGGGTGAGCACGGGCCGCCCCGCCGGGATCGGGGTCGGCGCCCACTGGGGGTGGATCGTCGGAGGGCTCGCCGTGGCCTTCACCGTGGTCAGGAACCTGCCCTTCGGCGCGATGCTCGCCCCCTGAGCCGTACGTGAGCCGCACGTGAACCGCACGTGAGCGGCGGGGGGCCCCCCCCCCCCCCCCCCCCCCCCCGGGGGGGGCGCCGCGCCCCCCCCCCCCCCCCCCCCGCCCCCCCGCCCGCCCCCGCCCCCCCCCCCCCCCCCCA
>NZ_JAIUKE010000204.1 GCF_020176795.1 Streptomyces sp. 8L | reverse complement strand
TCTTCCCCGGACCGTCCCCCCCCCTTCCCCCCCCCGGGCGGGGGGGGGCCCCCCCCCGGCGCGCCCCCCGGGGGGGGCGGCCCGCGCAGCCGGCCCCCCGTCCCGCGAGGCCCCGCGGGCGCCGCAAGTACCCGCGTCGCCGTACACGCACACCCCGTGATGAGAGGCCTTTGGCCTCTTACGGCTAGCATCGAGGTCGATGGACCCTGAACGCATGACCCATCCCGTCCCGGAAAGGGGGGCCGCTCGCGTGAGTGTGCTCGACGAGATCATCGAAGGCGTACGCGCCGACCTCGCGGAGCGCCAGGCGCGCGTGGACCTCGACGAGCTCAAGCAGCGCGCGGCCCGTGCCCCCGAGGCCAAGGACGGCGTCGCCGCGCTCAGCGGCGCCGGGGGCAAGGGGCTCGGCGAGGGGGAGCGCGCCAGCCCCGCCAAGGGCGCGCGCCCCGCGGGCCGCCCCGGGGGGGGGGGGCCCGCCCCCCGCCCCCGCGGGGGGGGGCCGGCCCCCCCCCCCCCCCGCCGGGGGGCCCGCCCCCCCGCGCCCCCGGCGTCAAGGTCATCTGCGAGGTGAAGCGCTCCAGCCCCTCCAAGGGCGCGCTCGCCGCGATCGCCGACCCCGCCGCCCTCGCGGGCGAGTACGAGGCGGGCGGCGCGGCCGTCATCTCCGTGCTGACCGAGCAGCGCCGCTTCGGCGGATCGCTCGCCGACCTCGAAGCGGTCCGCGCCAGGGTCGACATCCCCGTCCTGCGCAAGGACTTCGTGGTGACGTCGTACCAGCTGTGGGAGGCGCGCGCCTACGGCGCCGACGTCGTCCTGCTGATCGTCGCCGCGCTGGAGCAGCCCGCCCTGGTGTCGCTGATCGAGCGCGCCGAGTCCATCGGGCTCACCCCGCTCGTCGAGGTGCACGACGAGGACGAGACGGAGCGCGCCGTCGACGCGGGTGCCCGCGTCATCGGCGTCAACGCGCGCAACCTCAAGACCCTCAAGGTGGACCGCTCCACCTTCGAGCGCGTCGCCCCTGAGATCCCCGCCGGCATCGTCAAGGTCGCCGAGTCGGGCGTGCGCGGTCCGCACGACCTGATCGCGTACGCCAACGCCGGCGCGGACGCCGTCCTCGTCGGCGAGTCCCTCGTCACCGGCCGCGCCCCGAAGGCCGCCGTGGCCGACCTCGTCGCGGCGGGCGCCCACCCGGCGCTCCGGCACGGCAGGGACTGACCGCGACCGATGCCCGCCCTGCCCGCCACGCGACCCGCGGACCTCGCGGCAGACAGCCACGCGCCCCTGGCGCGCGGCTGCCGGCCGCGGGGCTGCCGCGCGCCCGCGCGACGGGTCCACGGCCGGCGGGTGCGCTACGTCATCGGCGACGAGCCCGGGCAGGTCAACGGAATGCGATGGCAGACCCGCACGCGCGCGGGGCACGAGTGTGCCCGCGCGCATACGGTGCTGTCCGTCCGTAGCCCGACGAGGAGTCGCTCCGTTGTCCACGAAGCCTTCCGCAGAGCCCTCTGCGTACTTCATCCCTGATCCCGAGGGTCAGATCCCCACCGCCGAGGGGTATTTCGGCGCTTTCGGCGGCACCTTCATCCCCGAGGCGCTGGTCGCCGCGGTGGACGAGGTCGCCGTCGAGTACGACAAGGCGAAGTCCGATCCGGCGTTCGCCGCCGAGCTCGACCAGCTCATGGCCGACTACACGGGCCGCCCCAGCCCGCTGACCGAGGTGCCCCGCTTCGCCGCCCACGCGGGCGGCGCGCGCGTCTTCCTCAAGCGCGAGGACCTCAACCACACCGGCTCGCACAAGATCAACAATGTGCTGGGCCAGGCGCTGCTCACCAAGCGCATGGGCAAGACCCGGATCGTCGCCGAGACCGGCGCGGGCCAGCACGGCGTGGCCACGGCCACCGCGTGCGCCCTCTTCGGCCTGGAATGCGTCATCTACATGGGGGAGATCGACACCGAGCGCCAGGCGCTCAACGTCGCCCGGATGCGTATCCTCGGCGCCGAGGTCGTCGCCGTGAAGTCCGGCAGCCGCACCCTCAAGGACGCCATCAACGAGGCGTTCCGCGACTGGGTCGCCAGCGTCGACACCACGCACTACCTGTTCGGCACGGTCGCGGGACCGCACCCGTTCCCGGCGATGGTCCGCGACTTCCACCGCGTCATCGGCGTCGAGGCCAGGCGGCAGATCCTCCAGCACGCCGGCCGGCTGCCCGACGCGGCCATCGCCTGCGTCGGCGGCGGCTCCAACGCCATCGGCCTGTTCCACCCGTTCATCCCGGACGCCGGGGTGCGCCTGATCGGCTGCGAGGCGGCAGGGCACGGCGTGGCGAGCGGCGAGCACGCGGCCACGCTGACCGCCGGCGAACCGGGCATCCTGCACGGCTCCCGCAGCTACGTCCTCCAGGACGACGAGGGCCAGATCACCGAGCCGTACTCGATCTCCGCGGGGCTCGACTACCCCGGCATCGGCCCCGAGCACGCGTACCTCAAGGACAGCGGGCGCGGGGAGTACCTCGCCGTCACCGACGACGAGGCCATGCAGGCGCTGCGGCTGCTGTCGCGCACCGAAGGCATCATCCCGGCCATCGAGAGCGCCCACGCGCTCGCCGGGGCGCTCACGGTCGGCCGGGAGCTCGGCGAGGAAGGGCTGCTCGTCGTCAACCTCTCCGGCCGCGGAGACAAGGACATGGACACCGCCGCCCGCTACTTCGGGCTGTACGACGCGGACGTGGCCGTCGAGGCCGACGCCGCCTCCACCGCGGTGATCCAGGACGACCGTGACGGCACGGGCGCCACGGAGGGCACGAACGGCGCCACGGCGAACGAGGGGGCCGCGAAGTGAGCGGGAACATCCAGCTGCTGGCCGACACCCTCGCCGCGGCCCGGGCCGAGGACCGGGCGGCCCTGATCGCCTACTACCCCGCCGGGTTCCCCACCGTGGACGGCGGCATCGACGCCGTCAAGGCGGTCTTCGAGGGCGGCGCCGACATCGTCGAGATCGGCCTGCCCTACAGCGACCCCGTGCTGGACGGGCCGGTCATCCAGACCGCCGACGACATCGCGCTGCGCGGCGGCGTGCGCATCGCGGACGTCCTGCGCACCGTGCGCGAGGCGCACGAGGCCAGCGGGAAGCCCGTACTCGTCATGACGTACTGGAACCCGATCGACCGCTACGGCGTCGAGCGCTTCACCGCCGAACTCGCCGACGCGGGCGGCGCCGGGTGCATCCTGCCCGACCTGCCCGTCCAGGAGTCCGCGCTGTGGCGGCAGCACGCGGCGAAGCACGACCTCGCCACGGTCTTCGTCGTCGCCCCCAGCAGCACGGACGCGCGCCTGGCCCGGATCACGGAGGCAGGCAGCGGCTTTGTCTACGCGGCATCGCTGATGGGCGTCACCGGCACCCGCGCCTCGGTCGGCGCGCAGGCCGAGCAAGTCGTCACCAGGACCCGCGCGGCCGGCGACCTGCCGGTCTGCGTCGGCCTCGGCGTCTCCGACGCGGCCCAGGCCGCGGAGGTCGCGGCCTTCGCGGACGGTGTGATCGTCGGCAGCGCCTTCGTCAAGCGGGTCCTCGACGCGCCCGACCGGGCCGCCGCGCTCACCGGCGTACGGGACCTGGCCGCCGACCTCGCGCGGGGCGTGCGGGCCGCCACCCGCTGAACACGCCGTCCGTTCGAACGTGAGCGGTCGGCGACCTCATCCTTACGGGTGTACCTGGGACCGGGGAGGTGCGTACGCGCCCCCCCGGTTCGTTGCTGACATGTGAGCGAGAAGACACGTGTGGCACGCAGCAGCGCCCGAGAGCGCATCCAGCAGGAACGCGCGGCGGAGAAGGCCCGCGAGAAGCGCAGGCGCGGGTTCGCCGTGGGAGGTGTCGCGCTCGCCGTGCTCGCCCTCGCGGGCGGCATCGGCGTGCTCGCGGCGGGCGCGGGCAAGGACAAGCCGGCCGGCGGTGCGGCGGGACCGGTCAGCGCGCCCACCGGCGCGGGCGGCAAGGACGGCCTCGCGATCCGGGTGGGCGCGGCGGACGCCCCCTCCACGCTCACGGTGTGGGAGGACTTCCGCTGCCCGATCTGCGGCCAGTTCGAGAACGTCTTCCGCGGCACGTTCCACCAGCTGGAGAACAGCGGCAAGCTGAAGGTCGAGTACCACCTGGCGACCATCATCGACGGCAACATGGGCGGTACGGGCTCCGTGCGCGCCGCCAACGCCGCCGCGTGCGCGCAGGACGCGGGCAGGTTCGCGCAGTACCACGACGCGCTCTACGAGAACCAGCCGGAGGAGACCTCGGACGCCTTCGGCAAGAACAGCAGGCTGATCCAGATCGCGGGCAAGGTCGACGGGCTGTCGACCCCGCGCTTCAAGAGCTGCGTCGAGAAGGGCGCCCACGACGCCTGGGTGAGCAAGTCGGCGGACGCGTTCCGCACGGGCGGCTTCGCCGGCACACCCACGGTGCTGCTGAACGGGAAGCCGGTCTTCCCGAAGAAGGGCGACGAGAACATCAGCCCGGCGAACCTGAAGAAGTGGGTGGCCGAGGCCAACCGGGGCAAGCAGCCGGGGAACCCATCGGCGTCGGCCTGCTGAGCGCCGGCAGGACGCGGAGCGGGCCCCGCTCCGGCGGCCGGAGGCCCCTCCCGGGACGCGGGGCCCGGGGGCCGGGGCCCCCCCCCCGGGGCGCCTGACCCGGGGACGCACCGGCGGCCGAAGACCCTCCCGGGACAGCCGGGCCCGGGGCCCGCTCCGGGCCCCTCGCCCTGCCCCGCCCGACCCCGGACAGGCCCTTGCCGACGGGCCCTTCCCGACGGGCCCGCATGCCCGGAAATTGGCCTCCCGTTACCCAGACGTTGCCGGGTGACCGGGCGTCCGCACGGCCCGGCAAGGTAGCGTCGGTTCTGCCATGGAACTTGCCTTCATTCCCAGTCCGTCGGCTGGAGTGGTCCATCTCGGTCCCATTCCGCTGCGCGGCTACGCCTTCTGCATCATCATCGGTGTCTTCGTGGCCGTCTGGTACGGCAACAAGCGCTGGGTCGCCCGTGGCGGCAGGTCCGGGACGGTCGCGGACATCGCGGTGTGGGCGGTGCCGTTCGGCCTGGTGGGCGGGCGTCTCTACCACGTGGTGACGGACCCCGAGCTCTATTTCGAGAAGGGCGAGGACTGGGTCAACGCCTTCAAGATCTGGGAGGGCGGACTCGGGATCTGGGGCGCTGTCGCCCTCGGCGCCGTGGGCGCGTGGATCGCCTGCCGGCGGCGTGGCATCCCGCTCGCGGCCTGGGTCGACGCCCTGGCCCCCGCCGTCGCGATCGCGCAGGCCATCGGGCGCTGGGGCAACTGGTTCAACCAGGAGCTGTACGGCAAGCCGACGCACCTCCCCTGGGCCCTGCACATCACGAACCCCTCGGGTGACGGCGTCCCCGGCTACTACCACCCGACGTTCCTGTACGAGTCCATCTGGTGCCTGATCGTCGCCGCGCTGGTCGTCTGGGCGGACCGCAGGTGGAACATGGGCCACGGCCGTGCGTTCGCGCTGTACGTGGCGCTGTACTGCGTGGGACGCGGCGGTACGGAGTACCTCCGGGTGGACGACGCGAACCACATCCTCGGGCTGCGGCTGAACCTGTGGACCGTCATGATCATGTTCATCCTCGCGGTGGTCTACATCGTCCTGTCCGCACGGCTGCGCCCCGGCCGCGAGGCCGTGGTCGAGCCGGGCGCCGACCAGGACGAGTCGGGCGACGCCGCCGAGACCGGTGCCGCCGCCACGGGTGCCGCCGCTACGGGAGACGCTGCGGAGGACGGCGGTGCGGACGGCCCGTCCGGGGCCGCGAAGAAGACGGCGGGGCCGGACACCGGAGAGGCGGACGGCACAGGGGAGCCGGACAGCGCCGCGACGACCGGGCCGGCCGCCACACCGGCGCAGGCCGCGGGCGCGACGGCAGAGGCGGCCGAGAAGGGCTGACCGCCCCGCACCATTCCTCGCGGAGACCCCCGGGACCACAAGGCCCCGGGGGTCTCGCGCGTGGCCGGGCCGCCCCGGGGGTCTCCGCGTGGCCGGCCCGCGGGTCAGGGCTGCGCGGGGGCCACCGCCCGGAAGGCGCGTTCATGGGCGCGGCGCCGCGCGGTGTCCCGGGCGAAGACCTCGGCCGCCACCCGGGTCAGCCCCGGCGCCGCCGCGCCCAGGTCGACGCCCGCCGCCTCCGCCGCGCGCTTCGCCCAGTCCCGCGGGACCGCCCGCCCGCCGGCGAGCGCGCCCGCCAGCGTCCCGGTCAGCAGGGCCAGGGTGTCCGCGCCGCGCCCGTACGTCCGGGCGCCCAGGACCGTGCGCCGGTAGTCCGCCGCGCCGATCAGCAGCATGCCGAGTGCGACCGGCAGCTCCTCCACCGCGTGCAGCCGTGAGGGGCGGCCCGCGCCGAGGGCGGGCGCGTGGTGCACGGGGCCGACCAGGTCGTACGGGGCGACCGCGGCGCGCAGGCCCCGTACGGCGGACTCGGCGTCCCGGTGCCGGGACGCGACGTCGGCCGCCGCCTCGATCGCCGCCCGGGTGCCGTCCTTCGCCGGCGCCAGGCACGCGAGGACCACCGACGCGGGCGTCGCGCCCTCGGCGCACGCAGCGGCCACCGCCGCGGCGAACACGGCCGCCGCCTCCCGCCCGTACGAGCTCTGGTGCGGGGCCGCGACGTCCAGCGCCTCCGTGTACGCGGAGGCAGGGTTGGCCGCGTTCACGAGCCCCACCGGGGCCGCGTAGACGGCGGCCCCGGCGTCCACGCAGTTTCCCGCGCCCGCCTCGCGCGGGTCGGCGTGTGCCCGCCGCAGGCGCGTGCGCAGCCAGCCGTCCGCCGTCCCCAGCCGCTCCGCGACGGCGTACGCGTCGAGGTGGTCGCGGACCTCCTCGTACGCCCCCACGAGCGCGTGGGTCAGCCGGATCGCCTCCGCGGCGCCGGGACCGCCCGCGGCGGCCGCGCCGGTCAGCGCGCCCGCGACGCGGTCCGCGAGCGGCAGTGTGCAGGGCCGCGCCGGCGGGGCGTTGTGCACCAGATATGACGTCATGGACAGGATTGTTCACCCGCGGTTCACCCGTAGTGCCGTCCGCCGTGTCCGCCACGCCACCGCGCCCGCCCGCACCCGAGTGACCTGGCTCACCTTCCTGGTCCACTCGCCCGGTCCGTACCCCTTTGACCTGCGGTAAGTACGGCCTTCCTTGCTGGCGGCGACCGATTTCCGTGCGTACTTTCGACTCCGGGAGGGGCCGTCGGCTCCATACGGAACCGGGCTGCCCGCCCACAGGAAGGGAACGGACATCATGGCCGTCTTCGAGGCGAACGCGACACTGCACGACGCCCACCGCGACAACCACACCCACCGCGATGTGACGGGCGGCTGGCTGCGCCCCGCCGTGTTCGGCGCGATGGACGGCCTGGTCTCGAACCTCGCGCTGATGACCGGTGTCGCGGGCGGCGCGGTCTCCACCCACACCGTGGTCATCACCGGGCTGGCCGGGCTCGCGGCCGGCGCCTTCTCCATGGCGGCGGGGGAGTACACGTCCGTCGCCTCCCAGCGCGAGCTGGTGGAGGCCGAGCTCGCGGTCGAGCGCGCCGAGCTGCGCAGGAACCCCGGCGACGAACTCGACGAACTCGCCGCCCTCTACGTCTCGCGCGGTGTGCAGCCCGACCTGGCCCGTCAGGTGGCGGAACAGCTGTCCGCCGACCCGGAGCAGGCGCTGGAGATCCACGCGCGCGAGGAGCTCGGCATCGACCCCGAGGACCTGCCGTCGCCCACCGTGGCCGCGGTGTCGTCCTTCGGGTCCTTCGCGCTGGGCGCGCTGCTGCCCGTCCTGCCGTTCCTGCTCGGCGCGGCCTCGCTGTGGCCCTCGGTGCTGCTGGCCCTCGTCGGCCTCTTCGCCTGCGGTGCGCTGGTGGCGCGTGTGACGGCCCGCAGCTGGTGGTTCAGCGGAGTGCGCCAGCTCGCCCTCGGCGGGGCCGCCGCGGCCCTCACATACGGCCTGGGGACCGTCCTGGGGGCGTCCCTGTAGCTGCACCGCTGGGGTAGCCGTACCGCTCTGGTGGCCGTGCCGCCCAGCCGCGGCCCGCTGCGGTGATCTGCTGTGGTGACCCGCTGTGGTGGTGCGTTGTGGTGGCGCGATTGTTGTGCGGCGGCTGTTGTGACCTACGCGACCTTCTCTGCGCGGGGCGGCCCCCGGGGTGCGACACTGGGCAACGCGGCGCACGTACCTGTTACACGCCGGTTTCGAGCCCGCCATCCCGGGGCATGACCCGTTAGCCGCGGGCAACGAAGCCCGCGCCCCCGGACAGACGCCGTACTGTCCGGCACACCGCGTGTCCGTCGCCCGGAGTCCGTCACCCTCGGACCCCGCCGGGACACCGCCCGAGGTGTCCGCATGCTGGATAGAATCTTCCGCTTTTTGAGAAGAACCCCATCATGTAACCTGCATGAAATTTTTTTGGAGGGCCAACGTCGTCCCTCGGTACACGCATATGCCACGACGACGACGGGAGAGCCGATGCGTTCCCACGCCTGGTCGCCCATGGACGGTCGCCCTGCCACGCAGGGAATGTACGACCCCCGCAACGAACACGACGCGTGCGGCGTCGGTTTCGTCGCCACCCTCACCGGCGATGCCAGCCATGAGCTGGTCCAGCAGGCGCTGACCGTCCTGCGCAACCTTGAGCACCGGGGCGCCACCGGCTCCGAGCCCGACTCCGGCGACGGCGCCGGAATACTGCTGCAGGTCCCCGACGCCTTCTTCCGCGCGGTCGCGGACTTCGACCTGCCCGCCGCCGGCGCGTACGCCGTCGGCACGGCCTTCCTGCCGGCCGAAGAGGCCGACGAGGGCGTCGCCGCCGTCGAGGCGCTCGCCGCCGAGGAGGGCCTGACGGTCCTCGGCTGGCGCGAGCTGCCCGTCGCGCCGGGGACGCTCGGCCTGATCGCGCGCGCCACCATGCCGATCCTGCGGCAGCTGTTCGTCACGGACCACGCGAGCACCGGCATCGCGCTGGACCGCAAGGCGTTCGTACTGCGCAAGCGCGCCGAACGCGAGGCCGGGATCTACTTCCCCTCGCTGTCCGCGCGCACCGTCGTCTACAAGGGCATGCTCACCACCGAGCAGCTCGGGGCCTTCTTCCCCGACCTCGCGGACCCCCGGTTCGCCACCGCGATCGCCCTCGTGCACTCGCGCTTCTCGACGAACACCTTCCCGAGCTGGCCGCTGGCCCACCCGTACCGCTTCGTCGCGCACAACGGCGAGATCAACACCGTCCAGGGCAACCGCAACTGGATGAAGGCCCGCGAGTCGCAGCTCGCGTCCGGCCTCTTCGGCGACGGCGCCCTCGACCGGATCTTCCCGATCAACACGCCGGGCGCCTCCGACTCCGCGACCTTCGACGAGGTGCTGGAGCTCCTGCACCTCGGCGGCCGCTCGCTGCCCCACTCGGTGCTGATGATGGTGCCCGAGGCGTGGGAGAACAACGACGCCATGGACGCCTCCCGCCGGGCGTTCTACCAGTACCACGCCACGATGATGGAGCCCTGGGACGGCCCCGCGGTCGTGTCCTTCACCGACGGCACCCAGGTCGGCGCGGTCCTCGACCGCAACGGCCTGCGCCCGGGCCGCTACTGGGTCACGGACGAGGGCCTCGTCGTCCTCGCCTCCGAGGTCGGCGTCCTCGACATCGACCCGGCCAGGGTCGTGCGCAAGGGCCGCCTCATGCCCGGCCGCATGTTCCTCGTGGACACGGCGGAGCACCGCATCATCGAGGACGACGAGATCAAGGCGACCCTCGCCGCCGAACACCCCTACCAGGACTGGCTGGAGGCGGGCGAGATCGAGCTGTCGGACCTGCCGGAGCGCGAACACATCGTGCACACGCACGCCTCCGTCACCCGCCGCCAGCAGACCTTCGGCTACACCGAGGAAGAGCTGCGCGTCCTGATCGCGCCCATGGCGCGGGCCGCCGCCGAACCCATCGGCTCGATGGGCACCGACTCGCCCATCGCGGCGCTCTCGGCCCGCCCGCGGCTGCTGTTCGACTACTTCACGCAGCTGTTCGCGCAGGTCACCAACCCGCCGCTGGACGCCATCCGCGAAGAGCTCGTCACCTCGCTGCTCTCCTCGCTCGGCCCCCAGGGCAACCTGCTGGAGCCGACCGCCGCGTCCTGTCGCAGCGTGACCCTGCCCTTCCCCGTCATCGACAACGACGAGCTCGCCAAGCTCGTCCACATCAACGCCGACGGCGACATGCCCGGCATGACGGCCGCCACCCTCTCCGGCCTCTACCGGGTCGCGGGCGGCGGCGAGGCGCTGGCCGCCCGCATCGAGGAGATCTGCGCCGAGACGGACGCGGCGATCGAGAGCGGCGCGCGCATCATCGTGCTGTCCGACCGGCACTCCGACGCCGAGCAGGCGCCGATCCCCTCACTGCTGCTCACCGCGGCCGTGCACCACCACCTCATCCGCACCAAGCAGCGCACCCAGGTGGGCCTGCTGGTCGAGGCCGGCGACGTCCGCGAGGTCCACCACGTCGCGCTCCTCATCGGCTACGGCGCCGCCGCCGTCAACCCGTACCTCGCGATGGAGTCGGTCGAGGACCTGGTGCGCGCCGGGACCTTCATCGAGGGCCTGGAGCCCGAGCAGGCCATCCGCAACCTGATCTACGCGCTCGGCAAGGGCGTCCTGAAGGTCATGTCCAAGATGGGCATCTCCACCGTCGCCTCCTACCGCGGCGCGCAGGTCTTCGAGGCCGTCGGCCTGGACCAGACCTTCGTCGACAAGTACTTCAACGGCACCGCCACCAAGATCGGCGGCGCCGGGCTGGACGTCGTCGCACAGGAGGTCGCCGCCCGGCACGCCAAGGGCTACCCGGCCTCCGGGATCTCCGCCAGCCACCGCAAGCTGGAGATCGGCGGCGAGTACCAGTGGCGCCGCGAGGGCGAGCCGCACCTGTTCGACCCGGAGACCGTCTTCCGGCTCCAGCACGCCACCCGCTCCGGCCGGTACGACATCTTCAAGAAGTACACGGACCGCGTCAACGAGCAGTCCGAGCGGCTGATGACACTGCGCGGCCTGTTCAACATCGACTCCGGCCGCGAACCCATCCCGGTCGACGAGGTCGAGCCGGCCTCCGAGATCGTCAAGCGGTTCTCCACCGGCGCCATGTCGTACGGCTCGATCTCGCGCGAGGCGCACGAGACCCTCGCCATCGCCATGAACCAGCTCGGCGGCAAGTCCAACACCGGCGAGGGCGGCGAGGACACCGACCGCCTGCACGACCCGGCGCGGCGCTCCGCGATCAAGCAGGTCGCCTCCGGCCGGTTCGGCGTCACCAGCGAGTACCTCGTCAACGCCGACGACATCCAGATCAAGATGGCGCAGGGCGCCAAGCCCGGCGAGGGCGGCCAGCTGCCCGGCCACAAGGTCTACCCGTGGGTCGCCACCACCCGGCACTCTACGCCCGGCGTCGGCCTCATCTCGCCGCCGCCGCACCACGACATCTACTCCATCGAGGACCTCGCCCAGCTGATCCACGACCTGAAGAACGCCAACCCCGGGGCCCGCATCCACGTGAAGCTGGTCTCCGAGGTCGGCGTCGGCACGGTCGCGGCCGGCGTGTCCAAGGCCCACGCCGACGTCGTGCTGATCTCCGGCCACGACGGCGGCACCGGCGCCTCCCCGCTGACCTCGCTCAAGCACGCGGGCGGCCCCTGGGAGCTCGGACTCGCCGAGACCCAGCAGACCCTGCTGCTCAACGGGCTCCGCGACCGGATCGTCGTCCAGACCGACGGCCAGCTCAAGACCGGCCGCGACGTCGTCATCGCCGCGCTGCTCGGCGCCGAGGAGTTCGGCTTCGCCACGGCGCCCCTGGTGGTCTCCGGCTGCGTGATGATGCGCGTCTGCCACCTGGACACCTGTCCCGTCGGCATCGCGACGCAGAACCCGGTGCTGCGCGAGCGCTTCTCCGGCAAGGCCGAGTACGTGGTGAAGTTCTTCGAGTTCATCGCGCAGGAGGTCCGCGAGCTGCTCGCCGAACTCGGCTTCCGCACGCTGGAAGAGGCCGTCGGCCACGCCGAACTCCTCGACACCGAGCGGGCCGTGGACCACTGGAAGGCCCAGGGCCTCGACCTGGCACCGCTGTTCCACGTGCCCGTCCTCGGCCGCGGCGCCGTCCGCCACCGCACCGTCGAGCAGGACCACGGCCTCGCCAAGGCCCTCGACAACGAGCTCATCCGCCTCGCCGCGGACGCGCTCGGCGCCGAGAGCGCCGAGGCCGCCCAGCCGGTGCGCGCGCAGATCGGCATCCGCAACATCAACCGCACCGTCGGCACGATGCTCGGCCACGAGGTCACCAAGCGGTTCGGCGGCGCGGGCCTGCCCGACGACACCATCGACATCACCTTCACCGGCTCGGCGGGCCAGTCCTTCGGCGCGTTCCTGCCCTCGGGCGTCACCCTGCGCCTGGAGGGCGACGCCAACGACTACGTCGGCAAGGGCCTCTCCGGCGGCCGGGTCGTCGTACGCCCCGACCGGGGCGCCGACCACCTCGCCGAGTACTCGACCATCGCGGGCAACACCATCGCCTACGGCGCCACCGGAGGCGAGCTGTTCCTGCGCGGGCGCAGCGGCGAACGCACCTGCGTGCGCAACTCCGGCGCCACCGTGGTCACCGAGGGCGTAGGCGACCACGGCTGCGAGTACATGACCGGCGGCCGGGCCGTGATCCTCGGCCCCACGGGACGCAACTTCGCGGCCGGCATGTCCGGCGGCATCGCCTACGTCATCGACCTCGACGCGGACAACGTCAACGCGGGCAACCTCTCCGCCGTCGGCCCGCTCGACGACACCGACAAGCAGTGGCTGTACGACGTCGTGCGCCGCCACCAGGAGGAGACCGCCTCGACCGTCGCCGGGAAGCTGCTCGCCGACTGGGACGCAGCCGTCGAGCGCTTCACGAAGATCATCCCCGCTACGTACCAGGCAGTGCTCGCCGCCAAGGACGCCGCCGAGCTGGCCGGGCTCTCCGAGACCGAGACCACCGAGAAGATGATGGAGGCGGCGACCCATGGCTGACCCGAAGGGCTTTCTCACCACCGGGCGCGAGGTCGCCGAGACCCGCCCCGTCGCCGAACGCGTCAAGGACTGGAACGAGGTCTACGTCCCCGGCTCGCTGCTGCCGATCATCAGCAAGCAGGCCGGCCGGTGCATGGACTGCGGCATCCCGTTCTGCCACAACGGCTGTCCGCTCGGAAACCTCATCCCCGAGTGGAACGACTACGCCTACCGGGGCGACTGGAACGCCGCCATAGAGCGCCTCCACGCCACGAACAACTTCCCCGAGTTCACCGGGCGGCTGTGCCCCGCGCCCTGCGAGTCCGCGTGCGTGCTCGGCATCAACCAGCCACCCGTGACGATCAAGAACGTCGAAGTCTCCATCATCGACAAGGCGTGGGACAACGGCGACGTCACACCGCAGCCGCCCGAGCGGCTGTCCGGCAAGACCGTCGCCGTGATCGGCTCGGGCCCCTCGGGGCTCGCCGCCGCCCAGCAGCTCACCCGGGCCGGCCACACCGTGGTCGTCTACGAGCGCGCCGACCGCATCGGCGGCCTGCTGCGCTACGGGATTCCCGAGTTCAAGATGGAGAAGTCCCACATCAACCGCCGTGTGGAGCAGATGCGCGCGGAGGGCACCAAGTTCCGCACCGGCGTCGAGGTCGGCCGGGACATAGACGCGGCGAAGCTGCGCCGCCGCTACGACGCCGTCGTCGTCGCGGCCGGTGCCACCGTCTCGCGCGACCTGCCCGTGCCGGGCCGCGAGCTCAACGGTGTGCACTTCGCGATGGAGTACCTACCGCTGTCGAACAAGGTGCAGGAGGGCGACCTCACCGTCTCCCCGATCAGCGCCGAGGGCAAGCACGTGGTGGTCATCGGCGGCGGCGACACCGGCGCCGACTGCGTCGGCACGGCACACCGCCAGGGCGCCCTGTCCGTCACCCAGCTGGAGATCATGCCCCGGCCGGGCGAGGAGCGCAGCGAGAACCAGCCCTGGCCGACCTTCCCCATCCTCTACAAGGTCACCTCCGCGCACGAGGAGGGCGGCGAGCGGCTGTACTCGGTCTCCACCACCCACTTCGAGGGGGACGAGGACGGCAACGTCCAGTCGCTGCACCTCGTCGAGGTGGAGTTCAAGGACGGCAAGCTGAACTCCCTGGACGGCACCGAGCGGGTCATCCCGGCCCAACTCGTCACGCTCGCCATGGGGTTCACCGGCACCGACCAGGCCAACGGCCTGGTGGAGCAGTTCGGTGTGGAACTCGACGCACGCGGCAACATCGCACGCGACGCCGACTACGCGACCAACGTCCCCGGCGTCTACGTCGCGGGCGACGCGGGCCGCGGCCAGTCGCTGATCGTGTGGGCGATCGCGGAGGGCCGCTCGGCCGCCCGCGGTGTCGACCACTACCTCACCGGCGCGAGCGACCTGCACGCGCCGATCCGGCCCACGGACCGCTCCCTGGTGGTCTGAGCGCCGGCGGCACCGACGGCCCTGCGGGCGACCGCGCCTGACGGCGCGTCATCCCGCCCGGGCCGGCCGGGCCGGTCCCGCAGACGTCCCGTACAACGGCGTACGGGCGGTCGGGCCGGGGGAGTGGTCTCCCCCGGCTCCCCGCACGACACGGCGCCCGCCCCTCATGTCCCCGACCGGACAGGGCGGGTGCCGTGGCACGTGTTTTCCCCACCCGCCGGAACATCCCTGCCCGCGGGGGGCGTTCGCGCGTAGGCTCGCGGTACCGACACCCACCGCGAGGAGACGGCACATGGCCCACGCGCCCGCCCCGCACGTTCCCGCGATCAGCCTGGCGAAGGTCGAGCGGACCGCGCCCGGCCTGGTGAGCCTCTACAAGAGCGCCGCCGTGTCGCTGGAGAAGAACGGGCTGGGCGGGCAGCGCGCCGCCGTCTACCTCGTGCTCGACCGGTCGGGTTCCATGCGGCCCTACTACCGCGACGGCAGTGTGCAGGCGCTCGCCGAACGGGTCCTCGGGCTCTCCGCGAACCTGGACGACGACGGGATCGTGCCCGTCGTGGTGTTCTCCACGGACGTGGACGCCGAGACGGAGATCTCCCTGGACCGCCACGAGGGCCGGATCGAGGAGGTCGTCGGCGGCCTCGGCCACATGGGCAGGACCAACTACCACGTGGCGATGGACGCCGTCATCGGCCACTACCTCGACAGCGGGTCCACCGATCCCGCCCTGGTGGTGTTCCAGACGGACGGCGGGCCGAGCAACCGGCTCGCCGCCGAGCGGTACGTGTGCAAGGCCGCGGCGCTGCCGATGTTCTGGCAGTTCATCGGCTTCGGCGATCCGCACGGCCACCAGTTCGACTTCCTGCGCCGGCTGGACGAACTCGCCGTCCCGGCACGGCGGGTGGTGGACAACGCGGGCTTCTTCCCGGCGGGCCGCAACCCCCGTCGCATGCGCGACAGCACGCTCTACGACCGACTGCTGGGGGAGTACCCGCAGTGGCTCAGGGCGGCGCGCGACCAGGGCATCGTGCACAGCTGATCCACGGCAGGGTGCGCGGAGCCCGCTTGCGGTGTGCGGCGGGCGCGGCCCCGCGCGCTTCTTCCGTGTACATCGCTCGAAGGGCCGGTGATGCGGGTGAACTTCCTGCAAACGGCCGGGCGTTGGGATTGACGTGAGCACGTCTACGCGCGTCATCATGGGAGCCATGCGTATACCCCCACGGATCGCCACCCTCGGTGGCATCGCAGCCCTCGCGTCCTCCCTCCTCCTCGGCGGCGCCGCCGCGTCCGCGTCCGCCGCCCCGCCGGCGCCGGCCGCGCACGTCTCCGTCTCCGCCGCCGCCGTCGGCAGCGTCTGCTACGGGGACCTGCCGTCCCAGGCCCACGACACCCAGGACCTCATCGACCAGGGCGGCCCGTTCCCCTACAAGCAGGACGGCGAGGTCTTCCGCAACGACGAGCACCTGCTGCCCAGCCAGTCACAGGGCTACTACCACGAGTACACCGTGGTCACCCCGGGCTCCTCGGACCGCGGGGCCCGTCGCATCATCGCGGGCGACCCCGACGAGGAGTACTACACCTCCGACCACTACGCGTCGTTCGACAAGATCGACTTCTCCTGCTGAAGGTCCTCCCCCCACCTGAGCTGAAAGGTAGCCTCCGCCCCATGACAGTCACTTACGTGATCGACGGGGCGGAGGTCACCGGCCTCGAAGCCTTCTGGCAGGTGCTGGGCGCCGCGGTCAACGGCCCCGGCGGATACTTCGGCGCGAACCTCGACGCGTTCGCGGACTGTCTGCGCGGCGGCTACGGCACCCCCGACGACGGCGACTTCGCCTTCCTGTGGCGCGATCATCTGCGCTCCCGCGAGGCGCTCGGGCACGCCGAGACCGTACGCACCCTCGAACACCGCCTCGCCCGCGCGCACCCCACCAACCGCGCGGCCCTCCTGGCCCGGCTCGCCGACGCGCGGGCGGGACGCGGCCCCACCGACTTCGACGACCTGGTCGCGGTCTTCGAGCGCGAGGCACCGGGCGCGCTGACGCTCGCCTGAGCGACCCGGGCCGCACGTCGCCTCAGTGGTGCTCCGGCCGCACGACGCCGGCGAGTACCGCGGTCACCAGCTTGCGGACGCTCGCCGTGGCCGGCGGTCCCGGGTCGCGGTCCGCGAACAGGAGATGCCCGCCCCCGACCAGGGAGAGGGTGAGCGAGTCGATGTCGGCGCCGGCCGCGACGCGGCCCAACGCGCGCTCGTCGGCCAGGTAGGCGGAGACCGCGGCGGTGACCTCGGCGAGGACCGCCATCCCGCCCCCGGGCCTGGCCTGCCGCAGCCGCGCGCGCAACTCGTCCCGGAACGTGATGAGCGGGATGATCGCCACGGGAACCGGTCCGAACAGGGCGGTCAGCGCGCCGGTGAGGTTGTCGGCCACGGTGCCGGTGCCCGCGGTCTCGCGCAGCGCGCGCGCCTGTGTGTCGAGCTGTGCGGCCCGGTCGAGCACGAGCTCGGCGAGGAAGGCGTCGAAGTCGGCGAAGTGCCGGTGCAGGACGCCCTTGGCGCAGGCCGCCTCCTCGGTGACGGCCCTGCTGGTCAGCCCGTTCGGGCCGGCCCGCAGCAGCACGCGCTCCGCGGCGTCGAACAGCTGCTGCCGCGCGTCGCGAAGGTGCACCCCGGTCGGCACTCGGACATCCCTCCCGCACGCCAGGACTCCTGGCATCCATAGGTGAATGGGCGCATGCCCACTAAAGTGAACGCATGCCCACTCTATCGCGAGAGCAACCGGAGCCCGCACGACCGCACGAGGCTCGACAGACGGCCGAATCGTTCGGCGTGGACGCGCGCCGCTACGACCGGGCCCGACCGCGCTACCCCGAGGACCTGGTGGCGCGGATCGTCGCCGGGAGCCCGGGCCCCGGCGTTCTCGACGTCGGCTGCGGCACGGGCATCGCGGCACGCCAGTTCCAGGCCGCCGGCTGCACCGTGCTCGGCGTTGAGCCGGACGCGCGGATGGCCGGCTTCGCGCGGGCCCGCGGCCTGCCGGTCGAAGTGGCGACCTTCGAGGCCTGGGAGCCGGCCGGGCGCAGGTTCGACACGCTGGTCGCCGGCCAGTCGTGGCACTGGGTGGACCCGGTCGCGGGGGCGGCCAAGGCGGCCCGCGTGCTGCGCCCGAACGGGCGGTTGGCGGTCTTCGGGCACGTCTTCGAGCCGCCCGCCGAGGTGGCCGAGCCGTTCGCCGCCGCCTGCCGCCGGGTGGCGCCCGACTTCCCGTTCGCCGGGCAGCCGGCGCGGCGTCCGCTGGAGACGTACCAGGCGGGGTACGCGAAGATCGCCGACCAGATCCGCGAGACGGGGCGGTTCGGCGACCCGGAGCAGTGGCGGTTCGACTGGGAGCGGTCCTACACGCGCGACCAGTGGCTCGACCTGCTGCCCACGACCGGCGGTCTCACCCGGCTCCGCCCCGGTCAACTGGCCGCGGTGCTGGGCGAGGTCGGCCCCGCCATCGACGCCCTGGGCGGACGCTTCACGATGCGCTACACCACTCTGGCGACCACCGCCGTACGCGACGGGACCTCCTGACCCGGGGGCGGGCGAGCGCGGCAGCGGGGGCGGAGGGCGCCGGGACCGATGGCTCATTCGGGGCACTGGTGGACCATGCGATGACAGATATTGAAATCTGTCATCGCATGGTCCATGCTGTGAAGGCACCCGCAATCCACCTCCCAAGGAGCGCCCTCGTGCAGACCCTCTCCCTCGGCACCACCGGCCCCCAGGTCTCCGCACTCGGCCTCGGCTGCATGGGCATGTCACCCGCGTACGGCCAGACCGACCGGGCCGAGTCGATCGCCACCATCCACGCGGCGCTCGACGCCGGGGTCACCCTCCTCGACACCGGCGACTTCTACGGCATGGGCCACAACGAACTCCTCATCAACGAGGCCCTGCGCACCGCCCCGGCCGCCCTGCGCGAACAGGCCGTGACCAGCGTCAAGTTCGGTGCGCTTCGCGACCACACAGGAACCTTCCGCGGCCACGACGGCCGCCCGAAGGCCGTGCACAACTTCCTCGCCTACTCGCTCCAGCGCCTGGGCACCGACCACATCGACATCTACCGCGTCGCGCGCGTCGACCCCGACGTGCCCATCGAGGAGACGGTCGGCGCCATCGCGGAGGCCGTACAGGCCGGACTGGTACGGCACATCGGCCTCTCGGAGGCCGGCCCGGACAGCATCCGCCGGGCCGCGGCCACGGCCCCGATCTCGGACCTCCAGATCGAGTACTCCCTGCTCGACCGCGGCATCGAGGACGAGATCCTGCCCGCCTGCCGGGCGGCCGGCATCGGCGTCACCGCGTACGGGGTGCTCTCGCGCGGCCTGATCAGCGGCCACTGGGGGCGCGACCGGGCGATGGCCCCCGACGACTTCCGCCGCTTCACCCCGCGCTTCAGCGAACAGAACATAGGCCGCAACCTCGACCTCGTCGACGCGCTCCGCAAGGTCGCCGACGGCAGGGGCATCAGCGTCGCGCAGACCGCCATCGCCTGGGTGCTGGCCCAGAGCGCCCGCCGCTCCACCACCATCGTGCCGGTGATCGGCGCCCGCCGCCGCGACCGCCTGGCCGAAGCCCTCGGCGCGCTGGACGTTAGGCTCGACGCCGACGACCTGGCCGCCGTCGAGGAGGCCGTTCCGGCCGGCGCCGCAGCAGGCAGCCGCTACCCGGAAGAGCAGATGGCCTACCTCGACAGTGAGAAGAAGCAGATGACGTGAGGGACCCGATGCCGCCGCCCGAGACCCCCCTGACCCCCGAGCGCATCCTCGAGGCCACCGAGGACGTGCTGCGCCGCTACGGTCCGGCCAAGGCCACGGTCGTGGACGTCGCCCGTGTCCTCGGGGTCAGCCACGGCAGCGTCTACCGCCACTTCCGTACGAAGGCGGCGCTGCGCGACGCGGTCGCCGGCCGGTGGCTTGCCCCCGAGCAGGGCGACCTGGCGAGGATCGCCGACGCCGACGGCCCCGTGGCCGACCGGCTGCGGCGCTGGCTGAGCACTCTGTTCGCGTGCAAGCGGCACAAGGCGGGCGAGGACCCGGAACTCTTCGCCACCTTCGTCGAACTGGGCCGTGAGCACAGCGACGCCGTCTCCGTGCACGTGTCGACCCTGCTCGGCCAGTTGCGGACGATGGTGGAGAGCGGCGCCGAGGCAGGGGAGTTCACGGTGCGGGACGCGGCGGCCACCGCGCGGGCCCTGTGGGACGCGTCGGCCCGGTTCCACGACCCGGTGCACGCGGGGGAGTGGACGGCGCCCGGCATCGAGACGGACTTCAACGAGGTGTGCGAGCTGCTCCTGCGCGGCCTGCGGCCCTGAGCCCCCCCCCCGCGGCGCGGTCCGGGGCGGTCCGGGTGTCCCGCGGCCGGCCGGGTGTTCCGGCGCGCTCCGGCGGCCCGGGCGTCCGCGCTGTCCGGGGCGAACCGGCGCGCTCCTGCGTGGTCCCGGGCGTCCTGCGGCGATCCGGGTTCCCAGGCGCGGTCTCGGGCAGAACCCCGCGCCGACCCCGAGCCGCGCCCTCCCGCATGGGGCACCGTCCCACCGCCGACGCCCGAGTCCTCACTGCCACGCACCGCCCCACCGC
>NZ_JAIUKE010000203.1 GCF_020176795.1 Streptomyces sp. 8L | reverse complement strand
AGGACGTCGCGCGCGCGGCCCCGGTGCCCCGCCCGACCGGGGTGGCGGCGGCTGCGTTGCGGGGTTGTCCAGTCGCAGCTCGTAGTTGCCGGTCTCCGGGTTGAGGACCCACTGGTCGGCGGGATCGATCTCGCCCCGCCCACGGTTCTGTGCATCCACGGTTGCCTGAATCCTCCGTCGGTGCCACGTGGGGCGCCTCCCCTCAGGCGCCAGGTCATTCGATCCGGCGGCGCGCGGCAGGCGGCCGAATGCACCGGATCGCGTCACACTATCCGTCCACTTCACCGTCGAGCGACGTCAGTGCCGGACTCCCGCGTTCTTACAAGCGGGCAATACGCCCAATCCTCGTGAGCCTTGCGGCTCCCCGTCGTCACGGTTCACACACACGAGCCTCACTCGCACAGGCCGACACTCGCGTTGGTTCCCGTGTACGTCGGACCGGGTGTTGTGGTCGCCGTCCCGCCGGAAGCGGTGGGTGCTCCAGAGGTTGAGACGGTGCCACTGGGGCTCCGGTTCGGCGTGTCGCTTGATTTGCCGGAGTCTTTACCGCCATTCGCGGTCGCTGATCCGGCCGATCCGGTCGGTGATCCGGACGCCGAGCCGGTCGCTGATCCGGCCGTCGATCCCGACGTCGATCCGGCTGTCTTCCCGGCCGTCGCCCCGGACGGGGACGCCGACGACGTCGCGGAGGGCGACCCGCCGGGGGCCGTCGGAGAGCCCGACGCCCGCACCGTGACAGGGGCGTCGTCCCGCAACTGCCCGAAGAGCTGGTCCGCCTCCGGCTGCACCAGCTCGTCACGGTTGGGATCGGGTCCGTACGGCTGCTGCGGCACGGTCAGGAACTGCACCTTGTCGGACGGCACGTCCCGCATCGAGTGCGCGAGGTTGTAGAGATCTCGCAAACTGTCGAGCCCCGGGTCCGTGGTGATCGCCTTGGTGGCCGCGTCCAGCACCGGGTACAGCCGAGTCGGGTTCAGCAGCACGCCGTTGCTCTGCACTTTGGTGAACAGCGCGCCCAGGAAGCCCTGCTGGCGTGTGATGCGCCCCGTGTCACTGCCGTCGCCGAAACCGTGCCGCGCGCGGACGAAGCCGAGGGCCTGCTCACCGTTCACGGTCTGCTTGCCCGCCGGCAGCTTGAGGTGTGCGTCCTGGTCGTCCACCGGTTCCGCGAGACACACCTGCACACCGCCGACCGCGTTGACCATGTCCTTGAAGCCACTGAAGTCGATGACCATCTCGTGGTCGATCCGCACCCCGGTCAACTGCTCCACGGTGCGGGTCGTGCAGGCCGTACCACCGAACTCGAAGGCCCAGTTGAACTGCGCGAACTGTGCCTTCGTCGTCGAACCGCCGGGCTTGCCGCAACTCGGTATGTGCACCATCAGGTCGCGCGGTATCGACACGGCGGTCGCGCTCTTCCGGTCCGCGGCCAGATGCAGAAGGATCGTGGTGTCGGAGCGCGCCGTACCGCCCTCGTCGTGCCCGTACTTCGCGTTCCCCTTGCCCGAGCGGCTGTCCGACCCGATGAGCAGGATGTTCAGCGCGTCGAGCGCCACCGGGGTGGGGCGCTCCTTCTCGTACGTCTGCAACTGCGCGGCTGCGTTGGTGTCGATGGTGATGTTGGCGTCGAGCTTCTGGTAGAACCACCAGCCCGCACCGGCGGTGGCGAGCACCACGACACCGACACCGCCCGCGACCCACCGCAGCCACGTACGCCGCTTGCGCGGACGCGGAACCTTCCCAGGCGTCCCGGTGTGGCTGCCGCCACCACCCTTGCGTACGGCGGGAGTCGGCGCGGACCCGGCCGCGGCGGCCTCCGCGACGGCGCCGGTGTGGAGGGCGCCGCCGGTGTCCGAGTCCTGGCCCGCCTCCGCACCTGTTTCCGCGCCTGTCCCGGTGTCTGTCTCAGCGTCTGCGTCTGCGTCTGCGGTGGCGTTCGCGGTCGCGTCTGCGTTCGCGGTGGCGTTCGCGGTCGTGTCTGTTTCTGTGGCGTTGCCGACGGCCGGTTCGCCGGCGGCGTCCGTGGGGACGGGCCCGCTGTCGCTGTCGCCCGGGGTCGCGTCGCCGGGGGCGTGCGCGGCGTCGTCCACGGCGTCGTCCGCCGGTATGGCATCGATGTCAGAGCCCTCGGCGGAGCCGCTCTCCCGGCTCCCCGCGTCCTCCGGCCCCTGCGCGCGGGAGGCCGGGACCTGCCCGCCGTCGTCGCCGCCGCCTTCGCTGCCTATGCCGCCTGTGCCGCTTCCCACGGCGCCTCCGGCCCGCTCGGTCACGTCAGTGTCCGTCCTTCGATACTTCGGTGGCGTGAGGCGCCGCCGGTCCTACGAGTAGACGGCCGGAAAGGGCGGTTGGTTGCACGTTCGGGCGGATCGCCCCCTGTGGCAACGCCGTTGGCGTTCCCCGGCCGGGGGCCGGGACAACACAGCGCCACCGGGCGGCGACGGCACGTACGTGCGCACTCCGAAGCGCGCTCGGCGACGTCCGGGGCTCAGACGGCGCGGTCGGTGACCCGTTCGCTCGCCACGCGCTGGGCGAGGCCTTCGGCCGACAGCTTCTCCAGGTTCCGGCACAGCACCACGGAGCCGTCCGCCGCGAGCGGCGCGTACAGCCCGGCCGACAGCCCCTCCCACGTGTCGTACGGCAGCCCCGACAGCAGGCGGGAGCCCGGGGCGAGCCCGCGCCGCTCCGCGTCGGCGGCGGCGCGCTCCACGAGCGCGGTCGCCGTCAGCTCCGTGAGCCCCTTCCCGCCCGCGTCGCCGGGGACGCGCAGCGCGATCCCCGACGGGTCGACCGGCGCGTACGGTACGAACCGGTCGCCGTGCGAGGGAACCTCGACGGCGTAGTCGACGAAGCCCTCGGGCGGTTCGGGGAACCGGCCGCCGAGCGGGCGCAGCGCGAGCGCCACCCGCTCGCCGCCGCAGGCGCGCGCCACATCGAGGGTGTCAGGTCCGCTGACGACGACGTCCGCGTCCGCAGGATCGCCGCCGACCTCCGCCGTCACGCCGACCGACGCGCAGGCGAGCAGCCACACGGCGGTCTGCCAGTGCGCGGGCAGCAGCAGCGCGAGCCGGTCGCCGGGACCCGCCGACAGGTCGTCCTGGAGGAGGTTGGCCGTCTTGGCCACCCAGTTCGAGAAGGTCGCCACGGACAGCTCGACCCGTTCCCCGGTCGCGTCGTCGTAGAAGGTGACCAAGGGCCGGGCCGGGTCCGCGGCGAGCGCGGAGCGCAGCAGGTCCGCGGGGGTGCGTTCACTGGGGTTCACGCCCGACAGCGTACTTCGCCCGCCCCGAACGGCTGATCGTCTCATCGGCTGGTCCGGTGATCGTGCTGTCTGTTGATCGCCTGGTCCGCCGATCCGCCGATCCGCCGATCCGCCGATCCGTTGGTTCTGGCGTTCGCTGATCCGGCTGTCCGACGGTCCGGCTGTCCGCTGGTCCGGTCGTCCGCTGATCGAGACGTTCACCGGTCCGGCCGTCCGATGGTCCGCCAGTCCGTTGATGCGGTGATGCGGTGATCCGTTGTTCTGCTGGTCCACCGGTCGGCTGGTCCTCTGGTCCTCTGGTCCTCTCGTCCGGCGATCAGTCAGTCCGCTTGTCCGTTGGTCCGGTGATCCAGTGGTCCGGTGATCGGAATGCTGGGTACCGGTGTACGAATGGAACGCTCCAAGACAACGGCAACACATGGCAAACCCTCGCCGCGGCGAAGACCGCGGCGGGACGACGCCCCCGGCAGGAAGCAGAGACAACAGGTGACTGAGGCGATCCTCCTGGTCGGAGGCAAGGGCACCCGGCTGCGGCCGCTGACCGTGCACACGCCGAAACCGATGGTCCCGGCGGCCGGCGTGCCGTTCCTCACCCACCAGCTGGCCCGCGCGCGGGCGGCCGGAGTGGAGCACGTGGTACTCGCCACGTCCTATCTGGCCGAGGTGTTCGAACCGTACTTCGGCGACGGCGCCGCGCTCGGCCTGCGTCTGGAGTACGTGACGGAGGTCGAGCCGCTCGGTACGGGCGGCGCGATCCGCAATGTCGCGGAACGGCTGGACTCGCGCCCCGACGAGCCCGTACTGATCTTCAACGGGGACATCCTGACGGGCCTGGACATCCGGGCCCTGGTCGCTGAGCACCGCTCGGCCGGCGCGGACGTCTCGCTCCATCTGACCCGCGTCCAGGACCCGCGCGCCTTCGGCCTGGTACCGACCGACGGCACGGGCAGGGTGACGGCGTTCCTCGAAAAGCCCCAGACCCCGGAGGAGATCGTCACCGACCAGATCAACGCGGGCGCCTACGTCTTCAGGAGGTCCGTGATCGACGCGATCCCGGCCGGACGGCCGGTGTCCGTGGAGCGCGAGACGTTCCCCGGGCTCCTCGCCGACGGCGCCCATCTCCAGGGCATGGTCGACTCGACGTACTGGCTCGACCTCGGTACCCCTCAGGCGTTCATCAGGGGCTCTGCGGACCTCGTCCTCGGCCTTGCGCCCTCGCCCGCCGTCCCCGGGCGCTGCGGGGAAGCGCTGGTGCTCCCCTCGGCCGAGGTGGCGCCGGGCGCGAAGCTGACCGGCGGCACGGTGATCGGCGCGGGGGCCGTGATCGGCGAGGGCGCCGCCATCGAGGGTTCGACGGTCCTGGACGACGCGGTCGTCGGACCCGGCGCCGTCGTCACGGACTCGATGGTCGGCCGGGCGGCCCGCGTCGGCGCCCGTACCGTGCTGCGGGGCGCGGTCGTCGGCGACGGCGCGCGGGTGGGCGCGGACAACGAACTGCACGAAGGCGCCCGGATCTGGTGCGGGGCGTCGCTGCCGGACGCCGCGATCCGCTTCTCCTCCGACGCGTAAGGGTCGCCCCGCGGGCCACCTCCGGCCACCCCGTACGCTCGGTACGACCACCTGCCCCGTGTCACCTCTGGCCCGGGGCGCAACCTGTGGCCCGACGCGTCACCCGTGACCACGACGCCACAGGTGGCCAGGGCGTCACAGGCGACCACCATGCCACCGGTGGCTGCGACGCCACCGTGACCACGACACCGATCCCACCGCACCCGAGGACTGATGGCCGGCCGTTTCGCTCCCCGCCCGAGGTCGGTCGTCCGTGTCCGCGCCGCGGCCGGCCCCGGTGTCCGCCGGCGGTGGACACCGCCGGAGGGCCCCTACGACCTCGGCCTCGTGCTCGGGCCCCTGCGCAGGGGCCCGGCCGACCCGACGTTCCGTCAGACGCCGGACGGCGCGGTCTGGCGGGCCAGCAGGACCCCGGCGGGCCCGGCCACGGTCCGGCTCGTCCAGCGCGCGGACGACTCGGTCGAGGCGGAGGCCTGGGGTGCGGGGGCCGACTGGCTGCTCGGCCAACTCCCGCACATGCTGGGGGAGTCGGACGATCCGGCGGTCTTCGTGCCGCGCCACAGGGCGGTCCTCGCGGCGGGCCGCAGCCGCCCCGGGCTGCGGCTGTGCCGCACCGGTCTGGTACTGGAGTCGCTGATCCCGGCGGTGCTGGAGCAGAAGGTCACGACGATCGGCGCGTACCGCTCGTGGCGGACGCTCGTACGCAAGTACGGCGAACCCGCGCCGGGCCCCGCCGACGACCTCTACGTCATGCCGGACCCCCGGACGTGGGCCCGGATTCCGTCGTGGGAGTGGCACCGGGCGAACGTCGAGGAGAAGCGCTCGTCCACCATCCTGCGCGCCGTGCGTGTCGCGGCCCGCCTGGAGGAGGCGGCGGCGATGGAGCCGGAGGCCGCGCTGGAGCGGCTGTGCCTGATCGCGGGCATCGGCCCGTGGACGGCGGCGGAGGTGGTCCAGCGCACGAACGGCGCCGCCGACGCGGTGACGGTCGGGGACCTGCACCTGCCGGGCATCGTGGGCCACGTCCTGGCGGGCGAGCGCGACGCCGACGACGCCCGCATGCTGGAGCTCCTCGCGCCCTACGCGGGCCAGCGGCACCGCGCCGTACGCCTGATCCTGCTCAGCGGCCGGCTCCCGGCCCGCAGGGCGCCGCGCCAGGCGGTGGGCGACATCACACGGTGGTGAGAGCCTCCCGCCGCGACGACCCGGGACCCCAGCGCACCGGGAGTCCTGCGCGCCGGGGGCTCTGAGGACTGGGGGCTCTGAGGGCCGGGCCTCGTCCGGCAAAGAGCGCCGTCCGCCCTTCACCGCACCGTGACGAACTCCTCCACGGGGCGCTCCGGGCGCGGCGGGGCCGGGGACGCCGCACGGCCCACCGCGACGGCCCCCATCGGGTCCCAGCCGCCGGGCAGCGACAGCGCCTCCCGCACCACGTCGCGGCAGAACATCGTCGACGACACCCAGGCGGAGCCCAACTGCTCGCCCGCCAGTGCCACCAGGAAGTTCTGCACCCCCGCGCCCATCGCCACGACGAACATCTCGCGCTCCGCCGCGTCACGCCGCGGGTCGCCGTACGTGTGCGAGCCGTCCGTCACCAGGCACGGCACCACCAGGCAGGGCGCCCTGCGCAGCACATCGCCCCGCCGGACGCGCTTCGCCACGGACTCCTCCGACTTGCCGTCGCGCCGCAGGTCCCCGATCCAGGCGTCGCGCATCGCGTCGAGCAGCCGCGTCCGCGCCCGGTCCGACTCCAGCAGCACGAACCGCCAGGGCGTCGTGTGGTGCGGCGCGGGCGCGGTGACCGCCGCGGCGACCGCGCGCCGCACGGCGCCGGGGTCCACCGGGTCCGCCGTGAACTCCCGTACGGTACGGCGCAGCCCGACCGCTTCGCGGACCGCCTCCGAGGTACCGAGCCGGAACATGTCGTCGGCGGCGACCCGCACCAGCTCCCGCGCGCCCGACGCGCCCTCACCGGCGTCCGGAGAGGAGCCGGAGGCGGCATCCGGGGAGGCGTCCATGTCCACGAGATGGGCGAGCCCGCTGACGACGGCCACCGGCATCCCGGCGGCCTTGCCCTTCACCAGGTCGCCCGCCGACGCGAGTTCGTCCGCCAGCGCGACCACCGTCGCGGACATCAGATTCCCGTGCGCGTCCCGCTCGCCGCGCAGGTCCTCCAGGACCCGCACTCCGGCGGCGCCGATCGCGACGTCCGTCAGCCCGTTGCGCCAGGGGCGCCCGAACGTGTCGGTGACGATCACGCCCACCTCGACCCCGAGGTCCTGGCGCAGCCGCGCGCGGATCGCGCGCGCCGACGCGTCGGGGTCCTCCGGCAGCAGCAGCACCGTGCCCGCGGGGGTGTTCGACGCGTCGACGCCTGCCGCGGCCATGACGAGGCCCTGCCGGTTCTCCACGATCCGCAGCGTGCCCCGGCGCGCGACGACGCGCACCGTCTCCGCGTCGATCGCCGACTCCCGGTCGTCGGCCAGGACGATCCGCCCCTCGGCCTTGGAGACGATCTTCGACGTGACGAGCAGGATGTCGCCGTCGACGAGTCCGGGCCTGGCCGCGGCGGCGATCAGCTTCGCCAGGTCGTCGCCCTCACGCACCTCGGGGAACGCCGCGCCCAGCGCCCTCACCGTGTAGGCCGCCGGGCCCGGGACACCGTCGCTCACGCGCGTACCTCCCCGGCCAGTGCCAGCGCCTCGCGGGCCATCGCGGCCGTCGCCTCCAGGTCCGTCATCATCAGCGGCACGGCACGCGCGCGGATGCCCGCCGCCTCGATCTCCGGCACGGCCGCCGCGTCCACCGTGTCCACCAGCCAGCCGTCGAGCAGCCCCGACCCGTAGTGCCGGGCGACCGCCGACGCCGTCGACTCGACGCCGACCGCGGCCAGCACCTTGTCGGCCATCCCGCGCACGGGGGCGTCCCCGACGATGGGGGAGAGGCCGACCACCGGAACGCCCGCGTCCGCGATCGCCTCGCGGACACCGGGGACCGCGAGGATCGTGCCGATGCTGACGACCGGGTTGGACGGCGGGAAGAGGACGATGTCGGCAGCGGCGATGGCCTCCAGCACGCCGGGCGCGGGCTTCGCCCGGTCCGCGCCGACCGGCACGACGGCCTGCGCGTCCACGGACGCGCGCATCTTCACCCAGTACTCCTGGAAGTGCACGGCCTTGCGCTCCCCGTCGATGTCGACGGCGACATGCGTCTCCACGCGGTCGTCCGACATCGGCAGCAGCCGCACGCCGGGCTGCCAGCGGGCACACAGCGCCTCGGTGACCGCGCTGAGCGGGTAGCCCGCGCCGAGCATCTGCGTCCGGACGATGTGCGTGGCGAAGTCGCGGTCGCCGAGCCCGAACCACTCGGGCCCCACGCCGTACGCCGCGAGCTCGGACTTGACCGCGAACGTCTCGTCCGTACGCCCCCAGCCCTGCTCCTCGTTGATGCCCCCGCCGAGGGTGTACATCACCGTGTCGAGGTCCGGGCAGATCTTCAGCCCGAACAGATGGATGTCGTCTCCGGTGTTGCCGATCACCGTCACGTCCGCGTCCGGCGCGGCCTGCTTCAGGCCACGCAGGAAACGGGCGCCGCCGATGCCGCCGGCCAGAACCACAATGCGCATGCGCCAAGTGTGTCAGCCGGGTACGACAGCCTGCCCCGCGCCCGGCGCGACGGCTCCCGCCGGGGCCTGCGCTCCCGCCTCCGCCGCGGCGGCCGTATCCGCCCGCGCGCCGTGCCCGGCCGCGGGGAACGTCCGCATCGGCATCTCCGTCAGGCCCGGGTAGTAGACGTGCAGGCTCACGGCGGGTTCCAGCGACGCGTTGACCACCTCGTGCGCGTACCCCGGCGGGTACACGCGCTGCGTCCCGGCCGCGAGCGCGCGGTCCGCCCGCTCCGCCCGTCCGGCGCCCTCCGCGCGTTTCGTGCCTTCCGTACGCTCCGTCAGTTCACCCGCGAGGACGGTCAGGACGCCGGCCGAGCGACCGTGCCCGTGCGGTCCGCTGCCCTGTCCCGGCACCCAGGACAGGAGCCAGACCTCGTAGCCGGGACCGGTCCGCAGCCGGTGGTACCAGCGGCTGGCGGCGTCGTAGCGGACGAGGTGCTCCCACATGTCCCGGTCCGCCGCGATCGACCGCGCGAGACCGGCGAACTCCGCCACGGTCCCGGGGTGCTCACGCGGTGGCAGGAGCAGGTGCTCGACCTCGAAGAGATCTCCGGCGATCTGGAGGTCACTGTCGCTGTTCATTCGGTTGCGCGGTCCCTCGGTAAGGAATCGGTCAGAAGTTGTGCAGAAAATCGTCAGGGAAAGAAAGCGATTGCGGCGTTCGATTCCGCGTCCGAATTGCTCCGTGGATTACCGGCGGCGGACCGCCGTCTTGCCCGGCGTCACGGATTGCCGCCGCCTGCCGCCCGCCGCTGTTCCGCTGTTGTTCCGCTGTTGTTCCGGGTGCGGCGTCGTGCGGTGGCGTGCGGCGTCATGCGGTGTCCTGGTGCCGAGTGCGCCGACCCGTGCGTGTCCGCCGGGCCGCCGTGGGTGTCACCGTCCATGTCGCGACATTCCCCGCGATGCCGGTCGTCACCGTCGGGACCATGGATGGAGATCCCGTGAGGAGTGGCAGGAGCCGCGACGGGTGATGCGGCCCGGTCGGGGGCGCGTCAGGAGGTGGCGGCGGTCTCGGACTCGGGCGAGGGGAATCCTCGGTGTGCCGCTGTCAGCGGCCGGCGCGACGACCGCGGTGACGGTCGGTCGCCGGGGTGCCTCAGGAGCGGCGGAAACAGCCGGAAGTGGCACAACAACAGCTGACCTGGGCAGCACTGCGGTGTCCACGGACGTGGGTCGCGGGGCGCGAAAGGGTCGCTGGCATGACCCAAAGGTGGCGAATGGGCCGGGTCGATGTCAACTCGATGACCGGTTTGGCGGCATTTGTTCACCTTAACCGGTTGTTTCTTCCGGCCGGAGGTTTGCGTGTGTCCAGGTCGGGAGACATGGCGCAGGAACGGCGCACGTAAACCCTGCCGTGTATCCGTGACCGGGTTGTGATCCCGATCGCTTTGTCCCTCGGATTTCAACCGCGCGGGCGCGGGCCGCGTCTTTCTCAATGACTGGCCACGTCGGGAAGGGTGCGGGGGCAGGCCAGTGGCATGTGTCAGTTTTTTGGTGATTTGAACACTTTCCGCATAGCCTTGGTTCCGCAGAGTGAATACCGGGCCCAATAGCAGACCTCCGCTTGACGGCCCCGGAGCTACACACTTGTAATTTCACCCGTGTCGTTCGACCGGAAAAGGCCGTTCGGCCCTACCACGGGGACGCGAAGACAGACGAGGGGCGCACATGACCGAGCTGTTCCAGCAACTGCTGGTCGAGGACGCGGAAGAGGAACTCGGCTGGCAGGAGCGCGCCTTGTGCGCACAGACCGATCCCGAGTCCTTCTTCCCGGAGAAGGGCGGATCGACCCGCGAGGCCAAGAAGGTCTGCCTCGCCTGCGAAGTCCGCTCGGAATGCCTTGAGTACGCTCTCGCCAACGATGAAAGATTCGGCATCTGGGGCGGTTTGTCCGAGCGCGAACGCCGCCGCTTGAAGAAGGCAGCGATCTGAACTGCCGCAGCGCGCAGTCCGGAGGGCAGTCCCGCGGCCGGCCCGTACGGCGGTTCCACGCGGCGGGCGCACCCCGCTCGTACTGCCCTCGCGTCGACTGGGGACCGACGCGACCGCGCGGGCGACCTGAGCCCTCGGCACCTTCGAAGGCGGGCGGCGCCGTCGAACCGTGCGAGGCGACCGGGCGGTCGAGGTGACCGAGCGGTCGAGGTGACCGAGCGCTCGAAGCGGTCGGACGACCGGAGAGTGTGCCCTCGACCGCAGTAACGGCAGCCTGAATCGCCGCAGCCGCAGCCGCAGCCGCAGGCGCCGTCAGCGCCGCTGACGTACCGCCTCTGTCGGAATCGCCGCACCCGCACCCCCATCGGCCGCCGGCACGTTGACGTACCGCCTTCGCCGGGACGATCGGCCACCCGTACCGCCGCCGATGCCGCTGACGCCTCGCCCTCACCGCGGACGACCGTCACCGGCCCGCGCGTCCGGCGCATGACGGACTTCTCGCGCGTCACGCACCTTTCACGCACCACACGCGCATCACGCCTATCTCGCACATGCCCCATATGTCGCGCCGCTGCCGGCCCGCTCCCGAGGCCGCCCGTCCGGCCCACGGTCCGTCACCCGCCCCCACGGCGCGGCAGACGGACCGTCATCGTGAGCCGCGCCGCCCGTCCGCGCCCGGGGCTCCGTGCCCGTCCCGGCCCTCGCGGGCCCCCTCATCCGGCGCTCGGCGTCCCGCATTTGTCCCTACCGTTAGTGTGGTGGCCCGTCCCTGACGCTCAGCGCCCCCTGGAGGGCGGAACCCCCGGCCGGAGGGCCCTTCACCTCGATGTCCGCCACCACCGCAGCGTTCGTTCCCGCCACCGCGGGCGGTTTCGCGCCCGCCACGCCCCCCGAGTACCCGCGCCATGTGGTGACCGCGGTGCTCGTCTCGCACGACGGCGCGCGCTGGCTGCCCGACGCCCTCGCGGGCCTGGCCGGCCAGGAACGACCCGTACAGAACGTCGTCGCCGCCGACACCGGCAGCGCGGACAACTCCGCGCAGCTGCTGACCGAGGCGTTCGGCGACGAGCGCGTCCTGCACCTCGCCCGCAGGTCCGGATTCGGCACCGCCGTCGAGGAAGCCGTACGCACCGCGCCCGTCCTGACCCCCGACGACCTGCCCTACCTGCGGCGGCCGAACAGCTGGGACCCGGTCTCGCGCACCTGGCACGACGAGGCGTACGACATGCCGGAACTGCCGCACGGCGAACCGGTGCAGTGGCTCTGGTTCCTCCACGACGACTGCGCGCCCGCGCCCGACGCCCTCGCCGAACTGCTGCGCGTCGCGGACTCCGACGCCCACGCCGCCGTCGTCGGCCCCAAACTGCGCGGCTGGTACGACAGAAGACAGCTTCTGGAAGTCGGCGTCTCCATCGCCAACAGCGGCCGCCGCTGGACCGGACTCGACCGGCGCGAACAGGATCAGGGCCAGCACGACCAGGTCCGCACCGTCCTGTCCGTCTCCACCGCCGGCATGCTCGTGCGCCGCGACGTGTGGGAGGAACTGGGTGGCTTCGACCGGAGCCTGCCCCTCATGCGCGACGACGTCGACCTGTGCTGGCGCGCGCACGCGGCGGGCCACCGGGTGCTCGTCGCGCCCGACGCCGTCCTGCGGCACGCGGAAGCCGCCTCGCGCGAGCGCCGCACCGTCGACTGCGTGGGCCGCTCCGCCACCAACCCGCACCGCGTCGACAAGGCGGGTGCCGCCTACACGATGCTCGCCAACGCCCGGGGCGCCGCCCTCCCGTGGGTACTGCTGCGGCTCGTCGTCGGCACCCTCCTGCGGACCCTCGGCTACCTGCTCGCCAAAGCGCCGGGCCAGGCCGTGGACGAGGTCATGGGGCTGTCCGCCACCCTGCTGCGGCCCGGCAGGATCAGGGCGGGGCGGCGCGCGCGCGCCGGCTCCGCCGTCGACTTCGCCGAACTGCGGCCGCTGTTCCCGCCGCCGGGCGCCACCATCAGGGCCACCGTCGAACAGGCGGCGGCGAGCCTCGGCGCGGGCGGCGCGGCCGACTCCGAGACCGGCGGCTCGCGCCACGGCGTCGTGGAGTCGGGGCCCGGCGGCGAGGACGCCGACTACATGGAGATCGAGCAGTTCGCGCGGGTGAAGAAGCTCGCGCGAAAGCCCGGCCCCGTGCTCTTCGCGGTCCTGCTGGTCTTCTCGCTCGTCGCCTGCCGCGCCCTGCTCAGCGGCGGCTCCCTCGCGGGCGGCGCCCTGCTGCCGGCCCCGGAGCACCTCTTCGACCTGTGGGACCGGTACGCGGACTCCTGGCACGCGGTCGGCACAGGCGGCACCGAGACGGCGCCCCCCTACCTCGCGATCCTCGCCAGCCTCTCCGTGCTGTTCCTCGGCTCGACCGGGTTCGCGCTGACCGTGCTGCTGGTGTGCTCCGTGCCGCTCGCGGGCGTCAGCGCGTACTTCGCGTCCCGCTCCCTGGTCCCGTCCCGCCTGCTGCGGGCCTGGGCCGCCGTCGTCTACGCCTTCCTGCCCGCCGCGACCGGCGCGCTCGCGACGGGCCGCCTCGGCACCGCCGTCCTCGTGATCCTGCTGCCGGTCGCCGCGCGGGCCGCGGTCTCCGCGTACGGGCTGCGCGGCAGCGGACGCGGCACCTGGCGCGCGACCTGGGCGTACACCTTCCTGCTCACCGTCACGACCGCGTTCACGCCCGTCGTGTGGCCGCTCTCGCTGGTCCTCGGCCTCGGCGTGCTCGTCCTGCGCCGCCGCGAGTTCACCGCGTACGGGCTCCGCGTCCTGGCCGCGCTCGTCACGCCGATGGTGCTGCTCGCGCCGTGGTCGCTGACGCTGCTCACCAGCCCCCGCGACTTCCTGAGGGAAGCGGGCCTCGACTTCGGTACGGGCTCCGCGTCCGCGCTCGACCTGCTCGGGATGGACCCGGGCGGCCCCAAGGCCGTCGGCGGCGTCGTGATGATCGGCGTCGTCCTCGCGGGGCTCGCCGCCCTGCTGCGTACGGAACGGGCCTTCGCCGTACGGACCGCGTGGGTCGCAGCCGTCGTGGCGCTCGTCTTCGCCGTCGCCACCAACCACTCCGGCTGGGCCGGGCCCGCGACGCTCGTCTACGCGGTCGCGCTGCTCGCCGCGGGACTCGTGGGCGCGGACGGGGCGCGGCTGCGGGTCGCCGAGATGAGCTTCGGCTGGCGGCAGCCGACCGCCGCGCTCATCGCCGTCCTGGCCGGGATCGCGCCCCTCGTGGCCGCGTTCAGCTGGATGATCACCGGCGCGGCCGGGCCGCTGGAGCGCACGGACGCCACCCAGGTGCCCGCGTTCGTCGCCGAGGAGTCCACCACCTCCGACCAGCCGCGCACGCTCGTGCTGAGCGGCACCTCACCGGGCTCGGTCGCGTACAGCCTGGTACGCGGCGAGGGCGCGAGGCTCGGCGACGGCGAGCTGACGAGGGCGGCGGGCGACGATCCGAAGCTCGACAAGGTCGTCGCGAACCTCGTCGCCGGCTCCGGCGCCGACCAGACCACCCAGCTGCGCGGGTTCGCCATCCGCTACGTCCTCCTGAGGGACGGCGCCCCGCACGACATGAGCCGCGTCCTCGACGCCACCCCCGGCCTGAGCAGGCTCAGCCAGCTGGACGGCAGCGAGCTGTGGCGGATCGACCAGCAGGTGTCCCGCGTCATGATCGTCCCGCCGGCCGAAGGCGGGTCCGCCGCCGACACGGGCAGCACGGCGCCACCGGTCTCCGTGGCCGCCTCGTCGGTCGGCGCGCACACCAGGATTCCCGCCGGTCGGGCGGGCCGCGTCCTGCGGATCGCCGACAGCGCCTCGGACGGCTGGCAGGCGACCCTCGACGGCAAGCCGCTGACCAGGACCACCGTCGACGGCTGGGCGCAGGGCTTCCAACTGCCCGCGAACGGCGGCACCCTCGACCTCGCCTACGACGAGCCGATCACCCACACCGCGTGGGTGTGGTTCCAGGGTCTGCTCGGCCTCGTACTGCTCGTCCTCGCCCTGCCGGGCGGACGGCGCAACGTCGACGACGACCTGCCGGAGGAGGCGCTGGCCGCCGTTCCGCCGGAGGCACTCGAGGGGGAGGGCCGCAGGGCGCGCAGGCTGCGCGCGGCGGCCGAGGCCGAAGCGGCGGCAGCCGAGGCGGAGGCCGCGTCGGCCGCCGGCCGCACCGGCGGCGGCTACGGGACCGAGGACCCCTACGAGGCACCGGGGACGGCCGACCAGTACGGAACGGGCGCCTACGGCACCTCCGGCCACGGCACGGGCGAGCAGCCCGTGACCGGCGCCTACGAGGACGGGGACGGCGAGGAGACGGACGTCTTCACCCCGCACCACCCGGCCGAGGACGCGCCCGCCCGGGAACAGGGCTTCCCCGAAGGGGACGCACAGGACCTGGACGCGGCGGCCCACGAAGCACAGGACCAGGACGTGCAGGACCCTCAGAACGTCCAGGATGCCCACGACCCGGGCGCGCAGGGCCAGTACGGGGCGATTCCGCACCAGCAGCAGCCCTATCCCGAGTGGGACACGGCAGCCGACGGCGCCTACACCGCGGAGGGCTACCCGCAGCAGGCCGGTTATCCGCAGCAGTACGGCGACGCGTCCGGCTACCAGGACGGCTCCTACGCGGACCAGCAGCAGTACGGCGACCAGCAGCAGTACGGGGATCAGCACGGGTACGGCGACCAGCGGCAGTACGGGGACCAGCAGTACGCACAGCAGCCCTACGCGCAGCAGCAGTGGGGGTACGGCGCCTACCAGGACCCGGCGCAGCAGGGCGGCGCGTACGACCCGGCGCAGTACGACCCCGCCCAGTACGACCAGTACGACCAGTACGGCGGCTACGGCACCCAGCAGGAACAGCAACAGCAGCAGCAGCAACTGCCGCACCAGCAGCAGGGCCAGGACGATCCGAACCAGCAGTACGCCGGGGACCAGAGCCAGGACCAGGGCCAGGGCGGCGACCGGCGACCGCAGCACCCGGACGGGAGCAGCAACCAGTGAACCGTACGATTCTCTCCCTGGGCGCGGCCGTGGTCGCCCTCGTGGCGGTCACCGGGGTCGCCTCGGTCGCCTCTGGCGACGGCGGGTCCGGCGACGCGTCGGGGGCGCCGGCCGCCGAGCGACTGCCGGTCGAAAGGTCGAACGGGCTGTGCCCCTCGCCCGGCGACTCCCAGACCGCCGAGACGACCTACACGTCGTTCACGCCGAAAGGGACCGCGGCGACGTCCGGCGACGACAGCGCGGCCGCCCTCGTACCCGCGGGCTCAGGCACCGCACCCGACGGCACGGCGTCCGGCTCGCCCTCGGGCAAGGCCGACGACGGCAAAACCAGCAAGACAGGCACGACGGGCAAGACGAGCAAGACGGATAAGTCGGGCAAGGACGACAAGAGCGGCAAGGGCGCCACCGACGGCAAGGGAGGCACGTCCACTTCGCCGTCGGCCTCGTCCTCGGCGGAGCCCGCGCAGAAGCCGGTGCTCTCCCTGAAGCAGCCGGGCACGCCCGCCACCGCGACCGCGGACGACGATCCGACCGCGCTCGTCGGCACCGCCACCGGCGCCCTCGCCCCGGGCTGGACCACCCAGGAGACCAGCAGCGACGACGTCGGCGACGGCCGTGGCCTGGCCGGCCTCACCTGTACCGCAGCGGACACCGACTTCTGGCTGCCCGGCGCGAGCACCGCGAAGAACCGCGAGGACTACGTCCACCTCACCAACCCGGACGACTCGGCGGCCGTCGTCGACCTCCAGCTCTACGGGAAGAACGGCGTCCTCAAGTCCGACACCGGCGACGGCCTGACCGTGCCGGCCCGCTCCAGCGTTCCGGTCCTGCTGTCCACGCTGACGTCGAGCGCGGAGGAGGACGTGACCGTCCACGTGACGACTCGCAGCGGCCGGGTCGGTGCCGCCCTGCGCGCCTCCGACAGCGCGACGGGCGGCGACTGGCTCGCCCCGTCCACCGACCCCTCACCCTCCCTCGTCATGCCGGGCATCCCCGCGGACGCGACGGACGTACGGCTCGTGGCCTTCGCGCCCGGACAGAACGACGCCGACCTCAACATCAAACTGATCGGACCGACCGGCGGCATCGTCCCGGCCGGACACGAGTCGCTGCACGTCAAGTCAGGGATGACGGCCTCCGTCGACCTGGCGGACGTGACCCGCGGCGAGGCCGGCTCCCTGAGTCTCAGCCCTTCCTCAAGTGGCGGGAAGACGCCCGTCGTCGCCGCGCTCCAGGTCGTCCGCGGCAAGGGGGACGACAAGGAGATGGCGTTCATCCCGGCGACGGCCCCCGTCTCGGCGCGCGCCACGGTCGCGGACAACCGGGCGAAGGGCTCCACCCTGTCGCTGGCGGCACCGGGCGCGGCGGCGCAGGTGCAGGTCACGGCGTCGGCGGGCTCGCAGGGAGGCACGGCGACGCAGAAGACGTACACCGTCAAGGCGGGCACCACCCTGGCGGTCACCCCGCCCGTCCCCGACGGGCTGAAGGGCTCGTACGCGCTGACGGTGGAGCCCCGGTCGGGCGGCCCGGTCTACGCGGCCCGGACGCTGGCGCTGCCCGAGGACGGCATCCCGATGTTCACGGTCCAGACGCTGCCCGACGACCGGGGCACGGTGTCGGTACCGCGGGCGAGCCAGGATCTGTCGATCCTCAAGGAAGACGACTGACGGTGACGGACGACGACGGACGACCACGGACGGCGACGCGACACAGGCGGAGAGGGACGGGGACCGCTGACGGCGGGGCGATCGCTGACGAGAACAGATGACGACCGCCGACCGCCGACCGCGCGCGGCGGCGCCGGCCCGTGCTGTCTACTCCTGCCCGTACCGCGGGTCCACGGACTCCGGCGCGAGGCCCAGCAGCTCGGCGACCTGCTCCACCACGACCTCGTGGACGAGCAGCGCCCGTTCGTCGCGGTTCTTCGTCCTGATCTCCACCGGCCGCCGGTAGACCAGGATGCGAGCGGGCTGCTGCTTGCCGGCCGGCACCGACCGGCCGAGCGGCACTGTCTCCTCCTCGGTCCCCGGCACGTCCATGACCATGAACTCCACGTCGGCCAGCTGGGGCCAGCGGCGCTCCAGCCGGTCGACGGAGTCCCGCACCAGGTCCTGGAAGATCTCGGCGCGGCTGGCGGAGAGCGGCACCTGGGGCGGCGCGACGGGGCCGCGCATCCCGCGGCCGTGGCGGTCGCGGCGGCGTGGCCTCGGCTCTGCCGGGTGCTGCGGCGGTACGGAGCTGTCCATCACTGACGCAGCGTACTTCGGTGCGCCCGGCCGAGGACGGTACCGGCCGCCGCCCGGGCGTATGCGGCGCGCCCGGGCGACCGCTCAGGGTTCCCCAGGCCTGACAGAGAGTCAGCTGTGCCGGATCTCACAGGGCGACACGGGCGGGTGACGTGCAGCTGAGTCGTCGCGGCCCGCTCAAGAGTGCGGTACCGTCCAACATCGTGAGCCCTGTACGTCGCTGTTCGCGCACCGCTTGCGGCCGCCCTGCCGTCGCGACGCTGACGTACGTCTATGCCGACTCCACCGCCGTCCTCGGCCCGCTCGCCACCTACGCGGAACCCCACTGCTACGACCTGTGCGCGGAGCACGGCGCGCGCCTCACGGCGCCGCGCGGCTGGGAAGTCGTACGGCTGACGGACGCCTCGGCCCCCTCCAGCCCCAGCGGCGACGATCTGGAAGCCCTGGCGAACGCGGTACGCGAGGCGGCCCGGCCCCAGGAGCGCACGGCGCAGGCGGGCGGCAAGGGCGCCCCGGGCGCCGACCCGGTCGAGGTGGGCCGCAGAGGCCATCTGAGGGTCCTGCGCAGCCCCGAGTCCTGAGTCCCCACCCGGCCCGGCCCCCGCGCGACGGCCGAGGACCGGCGGTGGGCAGGCCGTGAGCAGGCCGGAACCCGACCGGGAGCAGGCCGACGGTACGGTAAGCCGATCCCGACTGCCCGACTGCCCGACTGCCCGACTGCCCGACTGCCCGACTGCCCGACTGCCCGACTGCCCGACTGCCCGACTGCCCGTCCGAACGACTCAGGAGACACCTGGTGGCTGATGCGGATCTGTCCCAGCTGGTGAAGGCGTACGACGTACGCGGGGTGTACCCGGACCAGCTCGACGAGGGGCTGGCGGAACTCTTCGGGGCGGCGTTCGCCGAGGTGACCGAGGCGCGCGAGATCGTCGTCGGCCACGACATGCGCCCGTCGTCACCGGCGCTCGCGGACAGCTTCGCCCGGGGCGCCACGGCGCGCGGCGCTGACGCCACGCTCATCGGCCTGTGCTCGACGGACCAGCTGTACTACGCGTCGGGCGCGCTGGACCTGCCGGGCGCCATGTTCACCGCGTCGCACAACCCCGCGCGCTACAACGGCATCAAGATGTGCCGGGCCGGCGCCGCACCGGTCGGCCAGGACACGGGCCTGCGGGAGATCAGCGCCCGGGTCGCGGAGACCCTCGCCACCGGCCTGCCGGGCTCGCGGGCCGGCCGGATCGCGAGGAAGGACACCCTCGCGCCGTACGCCGCGTACCTGCGCGGCCTGGTCGACCTGACGGCGATCCGCCGCCTGAAGGTCGTGGTCGACGCGGGCAACGGCATGGCGGGCCACACGGTGCCGACGGTCTTCGAGGGCCTGCCGCTCGACCTGGTGCCGATGTACTTCGAACTCGACGGCACGTTCCCGAACCACGAGGCGAACCCGCTCGATCCGAAGAACCTCAGGGACCTCCAGGCCCGGGTCCTCGCGGAGGGCGCCGACCTCGGGCTCGCGTTCGACGGCGACGCGGACCGCTGCTTCGTGGTCGACGAGCGCGGCGAGGGCGTGCCGCCGTCGGCGGTGACCGCGCTCGTCGCGGCCCGCGAGCTGGCGAAGCGGCCGGGCTCGACCGTCATCCACAACCTGATCACGTCGTGGTCCGTGCCGGAGGTCGTCCGCGAGAACGGCGGCGTCCCGGTCCGCACGCGCGTGGGCCACTCGTTCATCAAGCAGGAGATGGCCCGCACGGGCGCGATCTTCGGCGGCGAACACTCGGCGCACTACTACTTCAGGGACTTCTGGAACGCCGATACGGGCATGCTGGCCGCCCTGCACGTCCTGGCCGCCCTCGGTGGCGGCGAGGTGCCGCTCTCGTCCCTGCTGAGCGCGTACGAGCGGTACAGCGGCTCCGGCGAGATCAACTCCACCGTCACGGACCAGCGCGCGCGGATGGAAGCGGTACGCGAGGCGTACGCGGGGCGGGACGACGTGGCGTTCGACGACCTGGACGGCCTGACCGTCACCACGAAGGACTGGTGGCTGAACGTCCGCCCGTCGAACACGGAGCCGCTGCTGCGGCTGAACGTGGAGGCAAGGGACGCGGAGACCATGGCGGCGGTCAGGGACGAGACGCTGAAGACGATCAGGGCGGAGTAAACCGCAGTCACGGCCACGGCCGCAGTCACGGCCGCCCGGCCGGTCGGTGGGCGCCCGCCGTGCCCTGTCCGTCGGTCGTCGCCGGTCGGTCGTGCCCGGTCCGTCGGTCGCGCCCGGTCCGTTCGTACCGCGCCGAGGACTCCGAGGCCACCGGCGGTACGCTGACGTGGCCAGCCACCCAGCCCGAAGGGACCCCCACTCATGCCGCTCGAAGCCGGCCTCCTGGAGATCCTCGCCTGCCCGGCCTGCCACGCGCCGCTCGACGACCGGACCGCGGCGGACACCCCCGAGCTCGTCTGCACGAGCCAGGACTGCGGCCTCGCCTACCCGGTGCGCGACGAGATCCCCGTACTGCTCGTGGACGAGGCCCGCCGCCCGGCGTAGACGCGCTGACGCGTACAGACGACCCGGAGGCCCACACCATGCTCGACGAGTCGATGCTCGACGCCCCGGACGCCCTGGCCCGCACCGACCACCGCGGTCTGCTGCGCGGCGCCGCCGAGGCGGGCGCACGCGTACGGACGGCGCTGCGCAACGCGGACGAGGCCGGGGTCGGTGGCCTCAACCCCGAGGGCCGTCCCCGTTCCGTCATGGTCGCGGGGTCGGGCGCCGCCGCGACCGCCGTCGCCGACCTCGTCGGCGCGCTCGCAGGAACGGTCGCGCCCGTCACCCGCCTGCGTCCCACCGGCGTCACGGCCGAGGCCGGCGCCCTGCGCTGGTCGCTGCCCGGCTGGACCGGCGCCGTCGACCTGCTGCTCCTGGTCACCACCGACGGCACCGAGCCCGGCCTCGGCCTGCTCGCGGAGCAGGCGTACCGGCGGGGATGCACCGTCGTCGCCGTGGCGCCCGGCGGGTCCCTCCTGACGGAGACCGTCGACGGCGTCCGCGGCCTGCTCGTACCGATGGCCGCGGCGCCGTGGCAGCGGCAGGAGTCCCCCTACGAGCGCCCGTCCGAGGACGCGTCGCGGACGGTCCCCGCGAGCCCGGGCGCGCTCTGGGCGCTGTTCACCCCGCTCCTCGTGCTCCTCGACCGCATCGGCCTGGTCACCGCGCCCACCGAGACGCTCAACGGCCTCGCGGACCGCCTCGACCGCGTCGCCGAGCGGTGCGGCCCCGCGATCGCCACGTACAGCAACCCCGCCAAGACGCTCGCCGCGGAACTCGCGGAAACGCTGCCGCTGATCTGGACGGAAGGCACGGCGGCGGCCCCCGTGGGACGCCGCTTCGCCACCGTGCTCGCCGAGCTGACGGGCAGGCCGGCGCTCGCCGCGGAACTGCCCGAGGCGCTGTCGGCGCACGGCGCCCTGCTGCGCGGCGTGTTCGCGGGCGGCGCGGACCCGGACGACTTCTTCCGCGACCGCGTGGAGGACCCGGAGGCGCTGCGGGCCCGCGTCGTTCTGCTCCGGGACCGCCCCGGAGGCGGCCTCTCGGCCGCGCCCGCCGCGCGCGAGGCGGCGCACGCCCACGACACGCCCCTCAGCGAACTGGAGCCGGAGGCGGAGAGCGAACTCGAAGCTCTCGCGGAACTCGTCGCCGTCACCGACTTCACGGCGGCATACCTGGCACTCGCGACACCCCTGACACGTCCGTAGCCCCCATGGCCGACCGGGCCGCCGCCCGCGCGGAGGCGGGCCGGTCCACCCGTCAGGAAGCCCGACGACGCTGTCGGACACCGAGCGGCCGGGCCGCACCCGGTGGGACTCGGGCAGGGTCGCCCGGGGCCGGACGGCCCAGCCCGGAAGCACCGAACGCCCGCCGCCGAACGCCCCAGCACCACATGCCCCGCCACCGAACGCCCGCCGCCGCCCGCCCCGCCACCGAACGCCCCACCACCAAAT
>NZ_JAIUKE010000202.1 GCF_020176795.1 Streptomyces sp. 8L | reverse complement strand
GGGACCCTGTGGGAGAGTAGGACGCCGCCGAACAATTGTTGAGTATGTGGGAAGGGTCTGCACGGTGTGCAGGCCCTTTTCGCATATCCAGACCCATTTCTGGAATCGCAGCAACCACTGCGAGGTCTGAGTACCCGGCGCACACGATGCCGAGGCAGTCGCCCAAGGGAAAACCGGGCACGAAGGCCGGTGTCAGAGCCGGCCCGACGCCTTCAGCGCGAGGTAGGCATCCGCCAGGGCCGGAGCGAGACGCTCCGGGGAAGCGTCGACGACCGTGACTCCCCGGCGCTTCAGCTGCTCCGCCGCGCGTCTGCGCTGAGCCTGCGTCTGAGCGGCTGCTGCCGCTTCGTACACCGCGTCCACTGTGCCCCGGGCCTGTTCCATCTCCTCTACGCGCGAGTCAGCCACAGAACCGACCAGGAGCGTATGCCGCCGCGTGAGCTGTGGCAGCACGGGGAGAAGCCCTTCCTCCACCGGCGCCATGTCGAGCGTGGTGAGGAGGACGATCAGCGCACCGGGCGACGCCTGAGCGAGTACGGCGGCCGTCAGACCCCGGGTGTCCGTCTCCACCAGTTCCGGCTCCAGCGTCGAAAGGGCCCGCATCAGGGTGGGCAGCAGGTCCGCGGTGTTCGACCGTTCCACGCGGACCCTGACACCGCGGTCGTAGGCGAGCAGACCGACCCGGTCACCCGCTCTCGACGCCAGCGCCGCCAGGAGCAGCGTCGCGTCCATCGCCGCGTCCAGACGCGGAACGTCGCCCACGCGGCCCGCCGAGGTACGGCCCGTGTCCAGGACGACGAGGATCTGGCGGTCCCGTTCCGGCCGCCACGTACGGACCGCGACGGCTGAGCCGCGGGCGGTGGCCCGCCAGTCGATGGACCGGGTGTCGTCCCCTGGTACGTACTCGCGGAGGCTGTCGAACTCGGTGCCCTGCCCGCGGATGAGCATGCTCGTACGGCCGTCGAGCTCGCGGAGCCTGGCGAGCCGCGACGGAAGGTGCCTGCGGCTCTCGAAAGGCGGGAGTACCCGCACGGCCCACGGCACACGGTGATTGCCCTGGCGGGCTGCGAGGCCCAGCGGACCGTACGAGCGGACCGTGACGCGGACCGCCTGTCGCTCTCCACGCCTCGCCGGCCGGAGCCAGGTGCCGACGCCGAGGCGTTCACCTGCGGGGATCGTGAGCCTGTGCCGGGCGGCCGCCTGTTCGTCCGCGGTCCCCCAGCTGCTTGGCGGCCATACGTCGCGTACGAGTGCGCGCAGCGTCCGGCCTGACGGGTTGGTGATGGTCAGGCGCACTTCGACCGCGTCACCGAGTCGAACGGATGTATCACCACTTCGGGTGAAGTGGAGCTTTCGCACTGGCGCGGCGAGCACGAGGTCGCACAAGATTGCGAGCAGGAGGACGCCCTCGATGGTCAGGATTCCTGGCCAGCCGGGGGCGAAGAGGCCGACGGGGAGTGCCCCGACGGCGGCAAGGAGCGCGGTTCTTCCGGTGAGCGTCATGGCCGGTGTCCGTCTCAGCGCGGTACGGGGACGTGGGCGAGCAGCGAGGTGATGACGCTGTCGGCCGTGACCCCTTCCATCTCGGCTTCGGGACGGAGCTGGATGCGGTGGCGGAGGGTGGGGAGCGCGAGGGCCTTCACGTCGTCCGGGGTGACGTAGTCCCGGCCGGTGAGCCAGGCCCAGGCGCGTGAGGTGGAGAGCAGTGCGGTGGCGCCTCGGGGGGAGACTCCGAGGCTGAGCGAGGGGGATTCACGAGTGGCACGGCAGATATCGACGACATAGCCGGCGATCTCCGGGGAGATCGAGGTCTTGGCGACGGCGGCGCGAGCCGCTTCGAGGTCCGCGGGCCCGGCGACGGGACGCACCCCCGCGGCCTGGAGGTCGCGCGGGTTGAAACCGGCCGCGTGCCGGGTCAGGACGTTGATCTCGTCCGCGCGTGACGGCAGGGGGACGGTCAGCTTCAGCAGGAACCGGTCGAGCTGGGCCTCGGGAAGGGGGTAGGTGCCCTCGTATTCGACGGGATTCTGTGTCGCTGCCACCAGGAAGGGATCGGGCAGCGGGCGGGCGGTGCCGTCCACGGTGACCTGGCGCTCCTCCATGGCTTCCAGAAGGGACGACTGGGTCTTCGGCGGCGTGCGGTTGATCTCGTCGGCGAGCAGCAGATTCGTGAAGGCGGGACCGGGCTGGAAGGAGAACTCCGCGGTGCGGGCGTCGTAGATGAGCGAGCCCGTCACATCACTGGGCATGAGGTCCGGCGTGAACTGGACGCGTTTGGTGTCGAGTTCGAGGGAAGCGGCGAGAGCGCGGACGAGGAGGGTCTTCGCGACGCCGGGTACGCCTTCGAGGAGGACGTGGCCCCGGCACAGGAGGGCGACGACGAGACCGGTGACGGCGGCGTCCTGGCCGACCACCGCCTTTCCGATCTCGGTGCGCAGCGCTTCGAGTGAGGCGCGGGCGCGGTCGGGATTCGCCGGCGTGCCGGCGGTCTCCTGGGTCGGGGCGCTCATGAGGTGCGTACCTCCCTTTCGAGGGCGTCGAGTTGGTCCGCGAGGCGGACGAGGGCGAGGTCGTCGGTCGGCTCCGGGCCGAACAGCAGGAACGGCAGGTCGAGATCGGTGCCGGGGAGGCGGGCCGAGACGGCCGGGACAAGTGTTTCGGGGGCGTGCGCGTCGGCAGGGCGTACGCCGAGGAGTGGTGCGAGGCGTTCGCGGGTGGCCGCGCGCAGGACGGCTGCCGCGCTGTCGCGGGAGCGGGTGGTGCGGTACAGCCGGGCTCGGCCCTCGGTGACCTCGGCGGCCCTGACGGCGACGGGGAGTGGTTCGGGTACGAGGGGGCCCAGTCTGCGGGCGCGCCACACCGCGGCCAGTACCGCGGCGAGGAGCAGTTGGAGGAAGCCCCACAGCCAGCCGGACGGAATGAGGTCGAGGAAGGCGTCTTCGCCGCCGGATTCGTTGGCGGTGTCATCAGTGAGCGAGGGGAGGTACCAGACGAGATGCGGTCGGGAGCCGAGGAGTTGCAAGGCGAGCGAGGCGTTGCCCCGCTTGTCGAGGTGGTCGTTGTAGAGAATGTCGGGGGAGCCGAGGACGACGGTGTCGCCTCCGTGGGCGCCCGGGGCGCGTACGAGGGTCGGCAGGCCGTTGGCGGGGTAACAGGAGTCGCTGCCCGGAAGGCGGGTGACGTAGCGTTCGCCGCCGGTGTCGGCGGTGCCTGCTCTTCGGGCGGCGGCAAGGCCGCAGTGCGGCGAGAGGGCGGAGGCGTCCGCGGCCTGGACGGCGCTGATGCCGGGGGCGAGGGCGGGCACGGACGCCGGTCCTGCGGCGAGGAGCACGGTGCGGCCGCCGGACGTCGCGAGGGCGGTGTGCAGGGTGCGCTGCTGCGCCTCGCTGAGCAGGTCGGGTTCCGTGACGAGGAGTGTCGCGGCCGGACCCGCGGCCGAGGCGGCGCCGTAGAGCGTCGTGACGACGTCGACGGATATGCCGTGGCTCTTGAGGAGTTGCGCCACGGCTCTGCTGCCGAGCGGGTCGGCGGCGCGTGGGTCGAGGCGGCCGTGCTTGTCGCCGGAACCGATCGCGGCGATGGCGATGCCCGCGATCAGCAGGAGGCCGAGGGCCAGGGCGATGCCGCGGCCGCGCGTCCACATCAGGCGGGCCGTGGGCGATGTGGAGGAGGCCGGGGGCGCGGTGAGGGTCATGCCGGCGGGCTCCCTGCCGCGGTGGTCTCGGCGGGCCGTTCGATGCTGGGTCTGGTGCGCCGCAGCTCGGCGTCGAGGTCGCGCAGACGCAGGTACGTACGCTGGTCGGCCTCGTGGCGGCCATACGTGACGGAATCGAAGTCCCAGGCCGCGGCGCGCAGACGCTTCGCGTGGGCGGGCAGGGGGCGCCCGGCGTCGGCGGCGGCCTCGGCGGCGGTCCTGCCGGGGCGCGGATCGAGCAGCGCGCGCTCCTCCAGCGCGCGGACGATCGCGCGCATCTGTTCCTGGACCGCTTCGCTCCAGCGCTCCGCCTCGGCGTGTGTCTCGGCGGTTGTGCGGTGGTCGGCGGCGCTGCGGGGCGCGTTGTCGAAGAGTGCTCCGCCGGCTGCGGTGGCGGCCGTCCGGCGCGGGGTGCCGAGCCGCCACCAGAGCGCTGCGAGCAGCGCGAGGACGACGACGGCGATGACGATCACTCCGAGGTGGCCGCCCGGGGCGGCGCCCGACGCCGCGTCCAGCAGGTCGCCGAGCCAGTCGAGGAAGTGGTGGATCGCCTGCTGGAGGAGATTCGGGTCGTGCTGGTGGTACGCCGGCTTCGACAGTTCCAGTTCGGCCTCCCTGCGGGCGGCCTCGCGGGATATGACGAGCGGTACGTGTCCGTCCCCGCCGGTCAGCCAGATCGCCGCCGGCGTTCCCCCCGTGACGGTCACCCCATCATCTCCCGGTGTATCCGGGGCCCGGCTGGGCGCTGTAGCCGGCGATCCCGGCGGCTCGTGCGAGTTCCAGGTCGAGGGCCTCGCGCCGGATGCGCCGGTCCACGTAGAGCAGGACGGTGACCCCGGCGGAGAACGGCAGGGTGATGGCGGACGCGATCACCGAACCGATGCTGGTGATGATGGTGTAGGTCAAACCGAAGTGGGGTGCGTTCCCGGCCAGCACGCTGTCGAGCCCGGAGCCGCCGTCCGCGACGGTCGCGATGAGACCGAACGGCACGGCGACGACGAGGGAGACGAGAAGGGTCAAAAGGCCCGCAAGGAGCAGGATGCCGAAGGTCCGCCACCACGCGCCGCGCACGAGTTTCGCGGAGCGCCGCATGGACGTGATCACGCCTTGGCGTTCCAGCATCAGGGCCGGGGACGCCAGGCTGAAGCGGATCATCAGCCAGACGGCCACGACGATCGCGGCGAGGAAGAGGAGCACGGACACGGCGATGCCGGCGCCGTTGCCCATCACGAAGCCCGGCACGAGAGCGACCGCCACGAGAGCGGCGCTGATCAGCGGCAGGAGCAGCGTCAGTCCGAGCAGTTGCAGAAGACGGGGGCGTGCCTCGTGCCAGGCGTCGCCGAACGTCACGTCGCGGCCCAGGACGGACCTGCTGACCACGACCGTGAGGACGGCGGTGGTGAACAGCGTGCCGATGAGGGTGACGGCAAGGGATACCAGCGACGTGGTCAGCGTCGACTGCAAGGCGTCGGCAGCCTGGTCGAGTGTCTGGCTCGGGGAGGCGGAGGGGTCGATCTGCGGGGGGTCCGGCAGCACGAGGCGCTCCAGGAGCACGTCGCACACGCGGGTGACCACGGCGACGGCGACGGTGACGCCGAGGGCCGTCCGCCAGTGTCTGCGCAGCACCGACACCGAGCCGTCGAGGATCTCGCCGAGGCCGAGCGGGCGCAGCGGGATCACGCCGGGCTTGGCGGCCTGAGGCCTGTTCCAGGCGGGGCCTCCGGGGCTGCCCCACCCCGCGGTCGGCGGGGGCCCTGGCTGCGCCGGTACGGTCGGCGGGGGGCTCGGTGGCGACCACTGGCCGGGAGGGGGCTGTTGGGCGGACCACCTGCCGGGCGGCGTACCGGCCTCGTCGGCGGGATGCGGTGTGCCGCCCTGCTGGCCGTCGGACGGGGCAGATCCGGGCGACGCCCAGCCCGGAGTGTCGTTCACGGTCGTCCACCTCGTGGAAGTGTCGTCGGTTGGGCTCGGCCTGTCGGTGGTGCGCGGCGGCCCGTCGATGCCGGCGAGCGGCGGGTTGGGGGCCATCGTGCCACGCGATACCCCCGGACGGGCCAGAGGGCATGTCTCCCGATGCCGTCTGTGCGTGCCTTCATTGTCCATGCCGGACCAGGCAGACTGGGCGAATGGCTGATCCGTACGCACCTGCCCCTGTTGACACAGTGTCCCCCGTCGTTCCGGTTCTTCGCTGGGACGAGCCTCCCGAAGGGCCGGTGCTCATACTGCTCGACCAGACGAGGCTGCCCGGGGAGGAGGTCGAGCGGGTCTGCACCGACGTGCCGGCGTTGGTGGACGCGATCCGGTCACTCGCGGTGCGGGGTGCTCCGCTGCTCGGTATCGCGGGGGCCTACGGGGTGGCGCTGGCGGCGGCCCGCGGGTTCGATGTGGACGACGCCGCCGAGTCGCTGTCCCGGGCGCGGCCCACCGCGGTCAACCTCGCCTATGGCGTGCGGCGGGCGCTGGCGGCGTACCGCGGTGCGCTGGAGGCCGGTGGAGACGTGGAGCGGGGTGCCGCGGCGGCGCTGGCGGCGGCCAGGCTCCTGCACCGGGAGGACGCGGAGAGCAGTGCCCGGATGGCGGAGGCCGGGCTTTCCCTCCTCGACGAGTTGCTTCCTGGCGGCAATCACCGGATTCTGACCCACTGCAACACGGGAGCGCTCGTGTCCGGTGGTGAGGGCACGGCGTTCGCGGTGGCGCTGGCGTCGCATCGGGCCGGCCGGCTGCGGCGGCTGTGGGTGGACGAGACCCGCCCGCTGCTTCAGGGCGCGCGCCTCACCGCGTACGAGGCGGCCCGCAGCGGGATGCCGTACACGCTGCTGACGGACAACGCGGCCGGTTCGCTGTTCGCGGCGGGAGAGGTGGACGCGGTGCTGATCGGCGCGGACCGGATCGCGGCCGACGGCTCCGTGGCGAACAAGGTGGGCAGCTATCCGCTCGCCGTGCTGGCCAGGTATCACCACGTGCCGTTCGTCGTGGTCGCGCCGACCACGACGATCGATCCGGAGACCCCGGACGGCGCGTCCATCGAGGTGGAGCAGCGTGCGGGACAGGAGGTGACGGAGTTCATGACGACCCCGGCGTCGGGTGGCGCGGAGCCGGGTCCGGGTGTGCCGGTGGCACCGCTGGGGACGCAGGCGTACAACCCGGCGTTCGATGTCACCCCGCCGGAGCTGGTGACGGCGCTCGTCACGGAAGACGGGGCGCTGTCCCCCGTGACCGGCAGTGGAATCGCTGACCTGTGTGCCAGGTCACGACAGGTAACGATTGGCTGATGGGATGATGTCGATATGAAGGGACGCGTCCTTGTCGTCGACGACGACACCGCACTGGCCGAGATGCTCGGCATTGTGCTGCGTGGTGAAGGGTTCGAGCCGTCGTTCGTGGCGGACGGGGACAAGGCGCTTGCCGCCTTCCGCGACGCCAAGCCGGATCTCGTACTGCTCGACCTGATGCTGCCCGGCCGGGACGGCATCGAGGTGTGCCGGCAGATCCGGGCCGAGTCTGGGGTGCCGATCGTGATGCTCACGGCGAAGAGCGACACCGTCGACGTGGTCGTCGGTCTGGAGTCGGGAGCGGACGACTACATCGTCAAGCCGTTCAAGCCCAAGGAGCTGGTGGCCCGGATAAGGGCCCGCCTGCGCAGGTCCGAGGAGCCGGCGCCGGAGCAGCTGACCATCGGCGACCTGGTGATCGACGTCGCGGGTCACTCGGTGAAGCGGGAGGGGCAGTCGATCGCTCTCACACCGCTGGAGTTCGACCTGCTGGTGGCGCTCGCCCGCAAGCCGTGGCAGGTGTTCACCCGTGAGGTGCTGCTGGAGCAGGTCTGGGGCTACCGGCATGCCGCGGACACCCGGCTGGTGAACGTGCACGTCCAGCGGCTGCGCTCCAAGGTCGAGCAGGACCCGGAGCGGCCGGAAATCGTGGTGACCGTCCGCGGGGTCGGTTACAAGGCAGGACCGAACTGACATGACCGGCGGCAGCACTGCGCCGAAAGCCGGGCGCCCGGGACGTGGCCGCCGCTTCCAGGGCGGTCGGCTCCTCCAGGACGCTCCGGCGGGCGGCCCGGTGCTGCGGCTGGTCATCCGGCTGCTGCGGCGTCCGCTGCTGCCGGTGATGCGGTTGTGGCGGCGCAACATCCAGCTGAGGGTCGTGGCGGCCACCCTGCTCATGTCGCTCGGCGTGGTGCTGCTCCTCGGGTTCGTGGTCATCGGCCAGGTGCGCAACGGCCTGGTCGAGGCGAAGGAGAAGGCCGCCCAGAGCCAGGCCGACGGCGGGTTCTCCGTCGCCCAGGAGAAGGCCGACGCGCCGTCCGCGCCGGGCGGCAGAGGCGATGACGGTACGGACTCCACGGTGGCCGGTACGAACTCGTGGCGTACGGACCTGGTGGAGCAGCTGGCGAGCGGCGGGCCCGGTGCGTTCAACGTGGTGGCGCTGAGTGCCGACCCGCTGCCCAAGCGTGCGCCGCGCACCTCCGGCGGCGTGGACCTGTCGTCCGTGCCCGACGATCTGCGGCGCGCCGTGGCCGGGGGGACCGGCGAGTTCAAGACGTACGCGCAGATCAAGTACACGGACGCGTCGGACGACCGGAAGCCAGAGCCGGCGCTGATCATCGGCAAGCGGCTCAATGACGTCGACCGCCATCCCTACGAGCTGTACTACCTCTTCCCGCTGACGCAGGAGGAGCAGTCCCTCAACCTGGTGAAGCGGACGCTGGCGACGGCGGGCCTGTTCGTGGTGGTCCTGCTCGGCGCGATCGCGTGGCTGGTGGTGAGGCAGGTGGTCACGCCGGTGCGGATGGCCGCCGGGATCGCCGAGCGGCTGTCCACGGGGCTGCTGCACGAACGGATGAAGGTCACAGGCGAGGACGACATCGCCCGGCTCGGCGAGGCCTTCAACAAGATGGCGCAGAACCTCCAGCTGAAGATCCAGCAGCTGGAGGAGCTGTCGCGGATGCAGCGGCGCTTCGTCTCGGACGTGTCCCACGAGCTGCGCACGCCGCTGACGACGGTACGGATGGCCGCCGATGTCATCCATGGGGCGCGGGAGGACTTCGACCCTGCGACGTCCAGGTCGGCGGAGCTGCTGGTCGGGCAGATCGACCGGTTCGAGTCGCTGCTCGCGGACCTGCTGGAGATCAGCCGGTTCGACGCGGGTGCGGCGGCCCTGGAGGCCGAGCCGATAGACCTGCGCGAGGTGGTGCGGCGGGTGATCGACGCGGCGGCGCCGCTGGCGGAGCGCAAGGGGTCGGCGGTCCGGGTCGTGGGCGACGAGCAGCCCGTCGTCGCGGAGGCCGACGCCCGGCGGGTGGAGCGGATGCTGCGCAATCTGGTGGTCAACGCCGTGGAGCACGGTGAGGGCCGGGACGTGGTGGTGCGGCTGGGGGCGGCCGGCGGGGCGGTGGCCGTCGCCGTGCGCGACTACGGCGTGGGGCTGAAGCCGGGCGAGGCCACGAGGGTCTTCAACCGGTTCTGGCGGGCGGACCCGGCGCGGGCGCGCGCCACCGGCGGTACGGGGCTCGGCCTGTCGATCGCCGTCGAGGACGCGCGCCTGCACGGTGGCTGGCTTCAGGCGTGGGGTGAGCCCGGTGGCGGCTCGCAGTTCCGGCTGACGCTGCCGCGCACGGCGGACGAGCCGCTGCGGGGCTCGCCGATACCGCTGGAGCCGGAGGATTCGCGTGGCAACCGGGCCCGGGCCGCCGCGGTGGTGGACAAGAGCGCACGGCAGGTCGCCACCACCGCGTTCCCGGTACGGGGGAGCGGTGGCGCGCTGCCCGTGCCGCCGGGGCAGGGGCCCCGGGGGACGGCTGTGGTGGACCCGACGGCGCTGCCGGGCAACGGCTCCCGGGTGGTGGCCAGGAACACCGGCGAGCGTCCGGTGGAGGGCGGTGCCCCTCGCGACGGGGAGCAGCCAGGGCGGGGCGGGGCGCACGTCCCGGATGGGCGCGGTGGCGACGGTGCGCGGGAGCGCGGTGCCGGCGGACAGGCCGCGGCCCCGGCCGGGGGCGGCCACCGGGGCGGCGGAGAGGAATCCGGGCGGAATCTCGCGCCGGGTGCGTCGGATCGGGAGGGCTCGACTCGTGGGCGGTGACCGCCTCCGGCGCGGCCGGACACGTCGTACGACACGGCTGGCTGCGGGGCTCGTGGTGCTGGCCCTGGCCCTGGCGGGGTGTGCCTCCATCCCCGATCAGGGGGACGTCGAGCCGGTCAAGGCGTCGCCGCAGGACGAGTCCCAGGTGCGGGTGTACGCGGTGCCGCCTCCGGCGAACGCGTCGGCCGGAGACATCGTCGACGGCTTCCTCGAAGCGATGACGAGCGACGACCCCGATTTCGCGATGGCGCGCAAGTACCTCGCCAAGGACGAGGCGAAGGACTGGCAGCCGCAGAAGGTCACGACGGTCCTCAGCGAGGCGCCCGATCTGGAGGGGCCCACGAAGCCTCCGTCGTCGGAGCAGCCGGGGCTGACGTACCAGATGCACGGGGACGAGATCGCGACGGTCGACGCCGGGCACGTCTACCGGCCGCTCAAGCCGGCCCGGTACGAGCAGCCGCTCCACCTCATCCAGGAGGAGGAGGGGAACCACAAGGAGTGGCGCATCGACGCGCTGCCACAGGGCCTCGTCCTGGGTGCGTCCGACTTCCAGCGCAACTACCGCCCCGTCGACACGTACTTCTATGCGAAGGGTGATGGCTGGCTGGTGTCCGATCCCGTCTTCATCAGGCAGCGGATAGACCCGTTGACGCGGATGGACCCGATCACACAGGCCGTCAACACGGTGTTGTCGGGACCCACCGGATGGCTGAAGCCGTCCGTCCAGTCGTCCTTCCCGGCGGGCACACGGCTTCAGAAGGGCACCAGGACTCTCCAGTTCGACGACAGCAACGCGCTGACCGTGCCGCTGAACGAAGCGGCGGCAAAGGTGAGGCCCGAGACGTGCAAGATGATGGCCGCTCAGCTGTTCTTCACACTGCGCGATCTGACGTCGACCCGGGTGAGCCAGATCGCGCTGCGAGCCGGGGGCAGTTCGCTCTGCTCCGTCAGTGGTGACGAGGCACAGGCATACGCGCCGGGGAACACGTCGGGCCGGTCCGACGACGCCTTCTACGTCGACTCCGACGGCCGGCTCGCCCGGCTGAAGCCCGACGACAAGAGCGGCAGCGACAAGGAGAACCGTGTCGTGGGGCCGTTCGGGGACGGCACGGCCAAGCTGGACTCGGTCGCGATCGCGCGGGACGAGAAGCTCGCCGCCGGTGTCGGACAGGACGACAAGTCCCTGTACGTCACGTCGATCACCAGTGACGCGGAGCTGGGCAGCCCGCTCGTGACCAGTCAGGGCAAGAAGGCCTCCGACCGGCTGTCCGCGCCGAGTTGGGACAGCAGGGGCGATGTGTGGGTCGCCGACCGGGACCCGGACCACGCCAGGCTGCTCCAGTTCGAGAACGGTACGTCGTCCTCCGAGGAGGCCGAGGTCGAAGGGCTCGACGGGCGCCGGATCGAGGCGGTGCGGATCTCGTCGGACGGGGTCCGGATCGCGCTGCTCCTGACGAAGGGCAACCGGACGAGCCTGGAGATCGGGCGCGTGCACCAGAGCGGCTCTGGCGACCACAAGAAGCTGGCCGTGGAGGACCTGAAGTCGCTGACCCCGCAGATGGAGACCGTGACGGCGGTGTCCTGGGCGGGGCCGAGCCGGCTGGTCATCGTCGGCAAGGAGGCCGGCGGCGTGCAGCAGGTGCGGTTCATCCAGGCCGACGGCTCGACGTCGGACGCGAGCGTTCTGCCGGGGCTGAACCAGGTGACGGCCGTCGCCGCGGGCGATACGGACTCGAAGGCCCTGGTCGCGGACTCCGGGGACGCGGGCATCGTGCAGCTGCCCACGGGCGGCAACTGGCAGGCGGTCGTCGAGCACGGTTCGTCGCCGGTCTACCCGGGCTGAGCCGACCCGGGCAGGGCCGCCTGTCGCGGTCGCCGCCGGGGGCCCCGGTGGGTTGTCCCCATGGTGTTGTTCGCGTTATCCACAGGCGTCGGCGAGGTCCGGTCCTTCGCGGCACAGTGGATGCCATGCGGGGATGGTGGAGGGAGATCGGCGGCCTTGTCCTGCCGGTCGCGTGCGCCGGGTGCGGCAGGCAGCGCACGCCGTTGTGCGAGAGGTGCGGGCGGGCGGTGTACGGGGAGCGGGCGCGCCGCGTGCGGCCGTCGCCCGAGCCTCCGGGCCTGCCGGCGGTCTACGCGGCGGCCTCCTACGAGGATGCCGTACGGGCCGTGCTGCTGGCCCACAAGGAGCGCGGGGCACTCGGGCTCGCGGCGCCGCTCGGCAGGGCGCTGGCGGGCGCTGTGCGGCTGGCAGCGCCGCCGGATACGGATGCCGGGCCGCTGCTGCTCGTACCGGTGCCGTCGGCGGCGCGCGCGGTCGCGGCGCGGGGGCACGACGCGGGACGCAGGACCGCCCTCGCGGCGGCTGCCGAGTTGCGGCGGGGCGGCAGGGTGGTACGGGTGGTTCCGGTGCTGCGGCAGCGCAGGGCCGTGGCCGACCAGGCGGGGCTGGCCGCGAGCGGGCGGCGGGCGAATCTGGCCGGGGCCCTGGAGGTCGCGGCCGGGGGCTCGCGGCTGCTCGCCGCGGGCCGGGTGGTTCTGGTGGACGACCTGGTGACGACGGGTGCCTCGCTGGCGGAGGCGGCGAGGGCCCTGCGGGCGGCCCACGGCGCCGGGACGGCCGCGGGCCGGGCGGCTGAGGTGGAGCGAGAGACCGTGGTGGCCGCTGTTGTCGCGGCTTCTTCGGTTGCCTTCGAAATAAACCGGAACTGACTGCTTAGTTGCGCGATCGCAGGTAATGCGAGAGGAAAAACACCTGAACGGAGGTAGCTGCCTGTACCGGGTGCCGACACCCCTCCCGGAGAGCTATGTTCGGTTGAGAGGAATGGCGAAAGCTGTGACTCGGTGAATGCACTGTGGTGCTTCGGCGTTTTCGGAGAACCTCCGGCGGGCACGGGTGGGAACCAGGCCGACGGGGGAGGAGGAGGTGAAAGTCGCCAAGTCCGAGGCTCCGGTGGCCGCCGGGGCCTGGTGCAACAAGGAGTGCCTCCGCAGCGAGGCGGGGGTGCTCCGGGAACGGAGTTCTGCGTGGACATCGTCGTCAAGGGCCGCAAGACAGAGGTGCCGGAGCGATTCCGGAAGCACGTGGCCGAGAAGCTGAAACTGGAGAAGATCCAGAAGCTCGACGGCAAGGTCATCAGCCTCGACGTCGAGGTGTCCAAGGAACACAACCCGCGTCAGGCCGACCGCTGTGACCGCGTGGAGATCACGCTCCGCTCCAGGGGACCGGTGATCCGCGCGGAGGCCTCAGCGGCGGACCCCTACGCGGCGCTCGATCTCGCCACGGGCAAGCTGGAGGCGCGGCTGCGCAAGCAGAACGAGAAGCGGCACAACCGACGCGGCCACGGCAGGATTTCCGCCGCCGAGGTGGCGGACGTGGTGCCCGGCGTCGCCGAGTACAGCATGAACGGCGCCGCCGCGCTCCCGGACGGCGAGGTGGCCGTGCGCACCACGAGGATCGGCTCGCTGGAGGTGCAGGGCGACGGGCCGCTGGTGGTCCGCGAGAAGAACCACGCGGCGGCGCCGATGACGCTCGACCAGGCGCTCGAAGAGATGGAACTCGTCGGCCACGACTTCTACTTGTTCGTGGACTCCGACACGAAGGAACCCAGCGTCGTCTACCGGCGGCACGCCTATGACTACGGAGTGATCCACCTGAGGACGGACCCGCTCGCGGGACCGGAGACGGGCGGTGCCGGCGGGGCGCTCGGCGGCTGAGGGGCCGAAGCGACCGGTGTGGTGCCCCCCCGGGCCTGACGGGTCCGCGGGGGCGCGCCCGCGCCGCACGGATGGCCCCACCATGAGGTCCCGGCATGGAATCATGGGCACGCAGGCCAACGGGCGGTCGATGCACTGGGGTTGACCGCCGCAGCAAACTTGGAGGCGCTGCCTTCAGGGGGAGGAACGATGGCGGACGGCTTCGGGCCGGTACTGGGAGCGCGGGGTGCCGGGGTCCCGGCCGACACCGTCGAGCCCGACGACGGCCACGCGTACGGCGCGGCCGAGAAGGAGCCCATCAGGGTCCTCGTTGTCGACGATCACGCCCTCTTCCGCCGAGGGCTTGAGATCGTCCTCGCCCAGGAAGAGGACATCCAGGTCGTGGGCGAGGCCGGGGACGGCGCGGAAGCCGTCGACAAGGCCGCCGACCTGCTCCCCGACATCGTGCTGATGGACGTGCGCATGCCCAGGCGCGGCGGTATCGAGGCCTGCACCTCCATCAAGGAGGTGGCCCCGAGCGCCAGGATCATCATGCTGACGATCAGCGACGAGGAGGCCGATCTCTACGATGCGATCAAGGCCGGCGCGACCGGCTACCTGCTGAAGGAGATCTCCACCGACGAGGTCTCCACCGCGATCCGCGCGGTCGCCGACGGGCAGTCCCAGATCAGCCCCTCCATGGCGGCGAAGCTGCTCACCGAGTTCAAGTCGATGATCCAGCGCACCGACGAGCGCCGGCTCGTGCCCGCCCCGCGGCTCACGGACCGCGAGCTCGAAGTACTCAAACTCGTCGCGACGGGCATGAACAACCGGGACATCGCGAAAGAGCTGTTCATCTCCGAGAACACCGTGAAGAACCACGTGCGCAACATTCTGGAGAAGCTCCAGCTGCACTCCCGGATGGAGGCCGTCGTCTACGCGATGCGCGAGAAGATCCTCGAAATCCGCTGACGCGGGACGCCGGTCGCCCGACGCCCACGCCCCGAGGCGTGACGATCGGCCGCGAGACCGCGGGGCGGTCTGAGCGCGCCTGGTCGCCGGCCGTGTGTCGGGGGGCCCCCCCCCCCCCCCCGCGGGGGGCCCCCCCCCCCCCCCCCCCCCCCCGTGCCCGCGGGGCGGTCGTCGCGCGGGGGGGCGCCGGGGGGGGGGGGGCGCCCCCCCCCGCGCCCCTCTCATGCCGCCCCTCAGGTGAGAGCGCGTACCAGCTCCGCCGCGAGGCCGGGAGCGTCCACGCGCTCGATCCGCACCGCGTCGCAGCCGACCCACTCCGCGGCCTCGCGCAGGGCCTGCGCCATCGGCTCGACCGCCTTCGGGCCGTCGAGCGAGACCTGCCGGGCCACCAGCGTGCTGCCCGAGCGCGCCGGGTCCACCCGCCCGACCAGCTTGCCGCCCGCCAGCAGCGGCATCGCGAAATAGCCGTGCAGCCGCTTGGGCTTGGGCACATAGGCCTCCAGCCGGTGCGTGAAGCCGAAGATCCGCTCCGTCCTGGCCCGCTCCCAGATCAGCGAGTCGAAGGGCGACAACAGCGTCGTACGATGCCGCCCGCGCACCGGCGCGGCCAGCGCGTCGGGATCGGCCCAGGCCGGTCTGGACCACCCCTCGACCGTCACCGGCACCAGGCCCGAGTCCGCGATCACGGCGTCGACCTGCTCGCCCTTGAGCCGGTGGTAGTCCGCGATGTCGGCCCGCGTCCCGACACCGAGTGCCTTGCCCGCGAGGCGGACCAGAGGGCGCACGCACTCGATGTCGTCCAGGTCGTCGTGGAGCAGGGCCGCGGGGACGGCCCGCTCCGCCAGGTCGTAGACGCGCTTCCAGCCGCGCCTGCCGGTGCACACCACCTCCCCGTACATCAGGGCGCGCTCGACGGCGATCTTCGCGTCGGACCAGTCCCACCAGGGGCCGCCGTTCTTCGCGCCGCCCAGCTCCGTCGCCGTCAGGGGGCCCTCGTCGCGCAGCTGCTTGACGACCGTGTCGTACGCGCCGTCCGACAGGTCGTGGTGCCAGTGCGGGCGGCCGCGGTACGCGCGGCGGCGGAACGCGAACAGCGGCCACTCCTCGATGGGCAGCACGCACGCCGCGTGCGACCAGTACTCGAAGGCGTGCGGGACCGGCGAGGGGCCGCCGGGCGGCGCCGGTGTCCAGTACGCCTTCTCGATCGCGTCGCGGCCGACGGGGCCCAGCCGTGCGTACGGCACGAGCTCGTGCGAGCGGGCGAGCACCGAGATCGTGTCCAGCTGGACCGCGCCGAGGGCGCGCAGCACCCCGCGCACGCCGCCGCGCCGGTCGGGCGCGCCGAGGAGACCCTGTGCGCGCAGCGCGATACGGCGGGCCTCGGCGGCGGACAGTTCCACGGCGGACGGCTCGGTGGCGGGCGAGGCGGTCGTCATGCTCCGCACCCTAGACGGCGGCACTGACAACGGGTCTGGGCGGTGAGGGACGGAGACGGCAGGCGGTGAGGGAGGGAGACGGCGAAGGCCGGTGGGCGAGGGCCGGAGCGCGGCGGTGAGAGCCGGCGGGCCGGACGCGGAAGGGGAAGAGGGAGCACGGCAGACCGCACGCCGCGTCCCGCGTAGGGCAGGCCGCGCGCCGTGAGGACCGGGCGGGTCAGACGCCCGTGCGCGTGCGCGGGGTCGGCAGGTACGGGTGTTCGCCCACGAGCCCCAGGTCGGACGGGAGCAGTGAGCCGATCCACAGGTCCCGCAGGACGCCGCGGCTGAGCAGGGCGGCCCGCAGGGTGCCCTCCACCAGGAAGCCGGCCCGCTCCGCCACGGCCCGCGACCCGGTGTTGCCCGTCTCCGCCCGCCACTCAAGGCGCTCGACGCCCTGGGCGAACGCCCAGCGGGCCAGCGCGGCGACCGCCTCCGCCGTGTATCCCCGGCCCCGGTGCTCGCGCACGGTCCAGTACCCGACCTCCCAGAGGTCGCCCTGCCGGTGGAGATTGGCCGCGCCTATGAGAGGGCCGCCGGCGAGCGGGAAGACGCCGAAGGTGTAGGCGGTGTCCGTCCGCCATCCCTCGGTGACGAGCTGTTCCACGAAGTACTCCGCGTGCCGGCGCTCGTACGGCGACGGAATCGGCACCCACCGCTGGATCTCCGCGTCCTGGCAGGCGGCGTGCACGGCGTCGGTGTCGGTCCCGGCCAGGGCGCGGAGCGTGAGGCGCTCGGAGTGGAACGTCTGAGGGTTCATGCACGGAATTCTCGCCGGTCCTTGAAGGAGGCGGGGGCAGACTTTTGCCGGGGCACCGGCACCTTGAACGGCTCCCGGGCGTTCTAGTTGAGGGAGACCGTTGGCCCCGCATCGCAGCGGCCCTCCCGGCGCGGGCCCGTCCTCGCTTACGATGGCCGATGCGGTGGGGCACGCCCGCCGTGCCAGCGCCCCCTTCACTACCCCAGTGCCAGGCCCGACCGGCAAGGAGAGCAGCCTCAGTGTCCGTCTTCAACAAGCTCATGCGTGCAGGCGAAGGCAAGATCCTGCGCAAACTGCACCGCATCGCGGACCAGGTCAACTCCATCGAAGAGGACTTCGTCAACCTCTCCGACGCCGAGTTGCGAGCGCTCACGGACGAGTACAAGGAGCGCATTGCCGAGGGTGAGAGCCTCGACGACCTGCTCCCCGAGGCCTTCGCCACCGTCCGCGAGGCGGCCAAGCGCGTGCTCGGACAGCGCCACTACGACGTGCAGCTCATGGGCGGTGCGGCCCTGCACCTCGGCTATGTCTCGGAGATGAAGACCGGTGAGGGCAAGACCCTCGTCGGCACGCTTCCCGCGTATCTGAACGCGCTCTCGGGCAAGGGCGTCCACCTGATCACGGTGAACGACTACCTGGCCGAGCGCGACTCCGAGATGATGGGCCGCGTCCACAAGTTCCTCGGCCTCTCTGTCGGCTGCATCCTGGCGAACATGTCGCCGGCGCAGCGCCGTGAGCAGTACGGATGCGACATCACGTACGGCACGAACAACGAGTTCGGCTTCGACTACCTGCGTGACAACATGGCGTGGTCGCAGGACGAGCTGGTGCAGCGCGGCCACAACTACGCGATCGTCGACGAGGTCGACTCGATCCTCGTGGACGAGGCCCGTACGCCGCTGATCATCTCCGGCCCCGCCGACCAGGCCACGAAGTGGTACGGCGACTTCGCCAAGCTCGTGACGCGCCTGACCAAGGGCGAGGCGGGCAACCAGCTCAAGGGCATCGAGGAGACCGGCGACTACGAGGTCGACGAGAAGAAGCGCACGGTCGCGATCCACGAGCCGGGCGTCACCAAGGTCGAGGACTGGCTGGGCATCGACAATCTCTACGAGTCGGTGAACACGCCCCTCGTCGGTTACCTGAACAACGCGATCAAGGCCAAGGAACTCTTCAAGAAGGACAAGGACTACGTCGTCATCGACGGCGAGGTCATGATCGTCGACGAGCACACCGGCCGTATCCTCGCCGGCCGCCGCTACAACGAGGGCATGCACCAGGCGATCGAGGCGAAGGAAGGGGTGGACATCAAGGACGAGAACCAGACGCTCGCGACGATCACCCTCCAGAACTTCTTCCGCCTGTACGACAAGCTCTCCGGCATGACCGGTACGGCCATGACCGAGGCGGCGGAGTTCCACCAGATCTACAAGCTCGGCGTCGTGCCCATCCCGACGAACAAGCCGATGGTCCGCATGGACCAGTCCGACCTGATCTACCGGACCGAGGTCGCGAAGTTCGCGGCGGTCGTGGACGACATCGAGGAGAAGCACGACAAGGGGCAGCCGATCCTCGTCGGCACCACCTCCGTCGAGAAGTCCGAGTACCTGTCGCAGCAGCTGAACAAGCGCGGCATCCAGCACGAGGTGCTGAACGCGAAGCAGCACGACCGTGAGGCGCCGATCATCGCCCAGGCCGGGCGCAAGGGCGCGGTGACGGTCGCGACGAACATGGCCGGCCGTGGCACCGACATCAAGCTCGGCGGCAACCCCGACGACCTCGCGGAGGCGGAGCTGCGGCAGCGCGGCCTGGACCCGGTGGAGCACGTCGAGGAGTGGGCGGCGGCGCTGCCCGCCGCGCTGGAGAAGGCGGAGCAGGCCGTCAGCGCCGAGTTCGAAGAGGTCAAGAGCCTCGGCGGACTGTACGTGCTGGGCACGGAGCGGCACGAGTCGCGCCGTATCGACAACCAGCTGCGCGGCCGTTCCGGCCGTCAGGGCGACCCCGGCGAGTCCCGCTTCTACCTGTCGCTGGGTGACGACCTCATGCGGCTGTTCAAGGCGCAGATGGTCGAGCGCGTGATGTCGATGGCGAACGTGCCGGACGACGTGCCGATCGAGAACAAGATGGTGACGCGCGCCATCGCGTCCGCTCAGTCGCAGGTCGAGCAGCAGAACTTCGAGACGCGCAAGAACGTCCTCAAGTACGACGAGGTGCTGAACCGCCAGCGCGAGGTCATCTACGGCGAGCGTCGGCGCGTCCTGGAGGGCGAGGACCTCCAGGAGCAGGTCAGGCACTTCATGAACGACACGATCGACGCCTACATCCAGGCGGAGACCGTCGAGGGCTTCGCCGAGGAGTGGGACCTCGACCGGCTGTGGGGCGCGTTCAGGCAGCTCTACCCGGTCAAGGTCACGGTGGAGGAGCTGGAGGACGAAGCGGGCGACCGCGCGGGCCTCACGGCCGAGTTCATCGGCGAGTCCATCAAGGAGGACATCGGCGAGCAGTACGAGCAGCGCGAGAGCCAGCTCGGCTCGGAGATCATGCGTGAGCTGGAGCGGCGCGTGGTCCTGTCGGTCCTGGACCGCAAGTGGCGCGAGCACCTCTACGAGATGGACTACCTCCAGGAGGGCATCGGCCTGCGGGCGATGGCGCAGAAGGACCCGCTGGTCGAGTACCAGCGCGAGGGCTTCGACATGTTCAACGCCATGATGGAGGGCATCAAGGAGGAGTCCGTCGGCTACCTGTTCAACCTGGAGGTTCAGGTCGAGCAGCAGGTCGAGGAGGTCGAACTCCCGGCGCAGGAAGCGGTGCCCGCCGTGGACGCCGAGCCGACGTCGCTGGTCAAGGAGGACGCGGTGGCCGCGGGCGTGCGGCCGGAGATCCGGGCGAAGGGCCTGGACGCCCCGCAGCGCCCCGACCGCCTGCACTTCTCCGCGCCGACCGTGGACGGTGAGGGCGGCGTGGTCGAGGGCGACTTCGAGCACGAGCCCGCGGGCGGGCCGACGCGCTCGACGTCGGACGGCATGACCCGCGCCGAGCGCCGCAAGGCGCAGCGCGGCGGTGGCGGCAAGCGCCGCAAGAGGTAAGCATCCGCCCACGACGGGCCGGGCGAGCGCCGGGGGGCGCGCGCCCCCCCCGCCGTGCGTTCCGTGGGTGCCGGACCGCGTAGGCGAGTGCCGGGCCGGACGCTCCCTCGGTGTCACGCGTCCTGGCGGGTGACGCGGGCTCCGCCGATCTCCACGGCCGCGCAGCGCCAGCGGCGGTCCTCGCCCTGTTCAAGGCGGAAGGCCATCGCGCGCACCCGCGCGCCCGAGACGATACTCGCGTACGCCTCGACCACGCCGGGGCGCGGGCGGAAGCCGCGGCAGCGCCCGATGACCGGCCGAGGGCGGCCCGCGGCCGCGCCGAGCGGGGCGCCGGGCGCGAGCTGGACGAGTTGCTCGTACGCCTCGCCCACGGTCCAGCCGAGCATCCAGTGCACCGGGCGGCCCCCACTGAGGACGGCGAGCAGACGCTCGGCGAACAGGTCGTGCGGTGGGAGGACGTGCGGGCGGCGCGGCGCGGAGGCCGTGCCGGGGCCGCGCGGGTCGCGCCTGCCCGGTGGGCGCCTGGCGCCGATCACCCGGGCCGCCGAGGCATCAGGAGCGACCCCCCGGGCGGCCCTGGCGGACGCACTGCGGCCCGGTGTGGTCCTGGTCGATGCGGTCATGCAGATCGCCCCCGTTCTGCCGCCGACCGGCATACCGGTCGGTAACTTTGTGTTGCGCATCTTCTACGGGGAGTGATCGGCCCGGCGCAAGGCCCCGCAGGTGCGCGGCGGTGACGCGCCCTGTCACCCGTGCGAGTGAATGAAGGGCGACTGCCGGCCGGAATCGCACGGAGCGCGGCGTCCCGGACGCGACGCGTGATGGACGCGGGCGCCCCGGCGACGTCACTCCGAGGGGGGACACCCGCACGTATCCTGGGTGCCGCCCCCGACGACGAAAGCGGTCCACCTCATGCGCGTCTACGTCCCCCTGACCCTCCCCGGTCTCGCCGAGGCGCACAGGACGGGCGAGCTGGGCCCCGGGCCGCTCACGGCCTACGCGGTGACGCCCGGCCTGCGCGAGTGGTACGTCTCCGACGACATCGAGGAACTGGAGTACGCGGCGCTCAGCCGCGCCGCGGCGGCGTCGCTGCGCACCCTCGCCACGGAGCCGTCCCTGCCCCGCCGCCGCGTCGTGATCGCCGTCGACGTGCCCGACAGGGACGCGCTCGCCGACCCCGACCGCGGACTGGACGGAAGCTCCGTCGGCGAGGTCAGGATCGCCGCCGCCGTCCCGATGGCCAAGGCCGCCGCCGTCCACGTCGACGCCGACGCCGCGCACGACGACGTCTCGGCGGCCGCCGCCGCGCTCGGCGCCGCCGACCAGGGCGACGACGACGCGCAGTTCACGGTGGACGGCGCGGAGGACCACGAGCTGCTCTGGTACGGAGTGCAGGAGATCCCCGGCCTGATCGGCTGATCCGCCGCGCGGGCCGCCCGTTGTCAGACCCCCTGGGTACCGTTTCGGGCATGGGGAATCAGAGCGCACATCTCGTCTGGGACTGGAACGGCACGCTCTTCGACGACATCGAGGCGGTTCTCGCCGCGACCAACGCGTCGTTCGCGGAGTTCGGCATGGAACCGCTCACGCTGGAGCGATACCGCGAGCTGTACTGCGTGCCGGTGCCCGTCTTCTACGAGCGGCTGGCCGGGCGGCGGCCGACCGAGGCCGAGTGGCTCGTGATGGACGAGGCGTTCCACCGGCACTACACCGCCCACAAGACGTCCTGCGGCCTCGCCGAGGGCGCGGCCGACCTGCTCGCGCAGTGGTCGCTCGCCGGCCGCTCCCAGTCGCTGTGCAGCCTCTACGCGCACGAGGAGCTGCTGCCCGTGGTCGGAGGCTTCGGCATCGACGGGCACTTCATACGGGTCGACGGCAGGACGGGCCCCTCGGGCGTCGGCAAGTCCGACCAGATGGCCCGGCATGTGGCGGCTCTCACAGCATCGGAAGGCGTCTGCCCGGAGCGCACGGTCGTCATCGGGGACGCCCTGGACGACGCGCTGGCCGCGCGGCACGTGGGCGCGCGCGCCGTGCTGTACACGGGTGGCTCCAACAGCAGGGCGAGCCTCGCGACGGCGGGCGTACCCGTCGTGGACACCCTGTCGGAGGCCGTCGAGACGGCATACGCGCTGGTGGAGTGAGGTGTGAGGGGCCGGTCGGCCCTCCGTGGGCCGGTGGCGGAGCCGGGCCGGAGTGGGGGCGGGC